>JAVBTZ010000071.1:0-21264 GCA_031555915.1 Planctomycetota bacterium | reverse complement strand
GCGGCGACGACCCTGGGCTTTGTCCCCCTGTCGCTTGGGGACCCGTCCTTGAAACTCCAGGGCGCGGTACAACGCCAGTCCACCCAAAGAGGCGACACCACCACCAGCGTCGAAAGCGTCAACCTGGGGCTGGAACTGTCGGCGCAGATCGCCTTCACCCTCGACCCGACCCGCCTGGCCATTTCGCAAATCAACCCCTTCTACCGGGACGACTTCCTCTCCATCAAGTTGAACGGCGAGGAACAGCTCTCCCTCAGCTCCATGGCGGAAGCCAAGCTGGCCGAAAACGTCACCACTGCCACCAGCGTGGGCACCCCTCCCTCCCTGACCTTCAACCGCAGCCGGGTGGTGACGGAAAAAGACGGAAGAACCGTCGCCGACAAGCTGGTGGACACCGTGATGCTTCAACAGGGAATGTCAACCCAGGAAATCGGCAAAAAACTCGACCTGACCAATCAGCAGGTCCTTAACGACCTGAACCACCTGCTCCTCACCCACCCCAGCGTCACCCTGAAAATCCGCCGCACCCTCAGCCCGGAAATACTGGCCGCACGCAACGCCGCCGGCAACGCGCCCGGTTCGCACCCGATCGGGGCCGGCCGCGGCGATTATGTGGTGGAAGGGTACGATCTGACCTACAACGAAGCCAGCGAAACGCAAAGCGTGTCTTTAGGAATCAAGGTCCCGTCGGGGTGGTTCACGAGCGATCGGGCGCCCTTGTTGGAGGCCGGCTTCTCCCGTTCCGTCTCGGGGAACCGCTCGCGAACCTACAGTTATACCGGCAAATGAATAGGAGGCTTTGTGTTGGGAAGGTGCAATAAAGTGCTTTTGGCGGCAGCTCTCTTTGGCCTGCTGGCTTTTGCCCGGCCGGCAGCGGCGCAGGGCGGCGAGACCGCCCCGGCGGGAACCGTTTCACCCTACCAGGCCGCCATCGAACGGGCCGAAGAGGATTTGCGGCGAAGGGAAACGTCCGACCAACCCGCCGGCGGATGGGGCGTGTCGGAAATGCTGGGCCTGGCGGCCCTGCTGGCGGCGGTGGTTCTCCTCCTCTTGGCCACCCGCTGGATGCGCGGGGGCGGCGGCGTCTTCAAGGTCCAGGGACGGGAGATGCGGCTCCTGGACCGTATGGCGGTGGGGCGGCAAACCACTTTGCTCCTGGTCCGCCTGCGGGGAAAGGATTATTGGCTGGCGGACGGACCGGGGGGGGTGAAGCTTTTGGACCAGTGGCCGGCGGTTGAGGGGGTGAAGACCCCGCCGCCGCATCCCGATTCGTAGGGGGTACGAACCTTGAATTTGAAAGCGGCAAATCCGCCCGGTCGCGAAGGCGCGCCTGCGGCGCTGTTACGACTCCATGGTTATCCTGTAACCCGCCGCCTCCAGCCTGCCCACCAACTCCTCCCCATGCTCCCTCCCGCCAACCTCGCAGGCCACATGCAAAACCGCGTCCGTCAACCCCAAGCCAGGCGTAAAACGATCATGCTGAACCATCATGACATTGGCCCGGCAATCCGCCAAAATCGCGGAAAAATTGGTCAGGCTGCCGGGAGAGTCCGGCATGACCGTGCAGAAGCGGATTTGCCGACCCCGGGTTATCAGACCCTTTTCCACAATCTTGTGAATGAAACTGACGTCGATGTTGCCGCCGGAAAGGACACAAACCGTCCTCCGCTCGGCAATGTCGACTTTTTTGTTGATCGCCGCCGCCAAAGACACCGCCCCGGCCGGCTCAACCACCAGCTTGGTGCGTTCAAGCAAAAGTAAAATCGACTCGGCGATCTCGTCGTCCGACACCGTCACCATATCGTCGACATAACGGCGGATATAATCGAAAGTCACATCCCCAGGCGCCTTCACGGCTATCCCGTCGGCGATGGTGCGCACGGACGTAGTCGCGGCCAGATCGCCGGAACGGAAAGAACGGACCAGGGCGTCGGCCCCTTCGGCCTGGACCCCGACCACCTTGACCCGGGGATTGATATTCTTGACATAAAAGGCGATACCCGCCAACAGCCCGCCGCCCCCCGCCGGCACCAGCACCACGTCCACGGAAGGCATGTCGCGAAAAATCTCGATGGCGACCGTCCCCTGTCCGGCGATGACGTCGGGGTCATTGAAGGGGTGGACAAAGACCGCCCCCGTTTCCTGCTGGATTTCACAGGCTTTGGCGTAGGCGTCGTCGTAACAGGCGCCGTGGAGGAGGACGTTGGCGCCGTAATTCCGGGTGGCGCTGATTTTGGCGATGGGGGTGGCGAGGGGCATGACGATGGTGGATGCGATGCCCAGCGTGCTGGCGGCGAAGGCCACGCCCTGGGCGTGATTGCCGGCGGAAGCGGCGACCACCGCGCGGGCTTTCCCTTCGGCGGCGAGCCGGGCGATTTTATGGAAGGCGCCCCGCACTTTGAAGGAGCCGGTTTTTTGCAAATTTTCACATTTAAGGAATAGTTCGGCGCCGCTCAGGCGGGAGAAGGTTTGCGAGGAACTGAGGGGAATGGCGTGCAGTACGTTGTGAAGCGCCGCGTGAGCGCGTTCGATCTCTTTGACGTTCATGGTTGGCGTCCAGTCGCTTGCAGGGTAAAAAAATCCGCCGCCAATTATAGCGCTAAAAAAAGCAGGACGCCACAAAAAGCGGCGTCCTGCCCTTAAAGTACTTCACTTTCAGTAAACCGGTTATCACTGGAGTTTTGCAAAATCAAAAACCCTGTAAATTCGGGCAAAAACGATTTTTACCAAGTGACGATTGGCGGTTAAATCGTCACTTGGCAAAACTTCAGTTGTCACTTGTTGACCAGAATGACCTTAATTAAATCCCCGGGCGCATCCGCCAACAAGCGGAACAGGCCGGGACCCTCCGACATCTCCGCCAACTTGCTGATTATCGGCTGCACATCCGCCTCGCCGTCATTGATCATTTTCGCCGCTTCCTTGAACGTACTTAGACTGAAGGCGTTCGTGCCGGTCACCGTCAGCTCCCGCGTCACCAGTTCCTGCATGTTCACTTCGATTATCTTCTGGCTGTTGCCAATCCACACCGCCATCCCCTGCCTACGCAAACAACTCATCGCCGTCTGCACCGTCGGGGTCGCTCCCACCGCTTCAAAGGCGGAATCCGCCCCCACGCCGCCCGTCAACTCCATGACCTTCGCCACCACGTCGTCCCGCTTCGGATTAAACGTATGCGTGGCGCCCATTTTCCTGGCCAATTCCAAACGGGAGTCGCCAATGTCCGACACGACAATTTGCCTGGCCTCGCGTTTTTTCAGGCACAGGAGAGCCATCAGGCCAATAGTCCCCGCCCCCACGAGAACCACGGTTTTGTCCCGAATCCGATCCGCCGGAATACGCCCGGTGGCATGGTATGACACGGTAAGAGGCTCGACCAACGCCCCCGCTTCATAAGGGACTCCGTCCGACAATTTTACGCAGGTACCCTCCGTAACGCAGAGGTAGTCGGCAAACGCGCCGTCGTCTTTCAATACACCGTAGAGGATACGGTTCTCGCACATGGTGAAATCGCCCCGCCGGCAGGTGTCGCAGGTGCCGTCGAAACCGAAGGGGAAAACCGACACCCGATCGCCGACTTTGACCGACTTCACGCCCGCGCCCAGCTCCACCACTTCGCCGGAAAACTCGTGCCCCATGGTCATCGGCGGGAGACGCCGACCGGTAAGGCCCAGGTAACCGTGCACATCGGAACCGCAAATCCCCACCGCCTTGACCCGCAGCTTCACTTCGCCCTGTTTGGGGGAGACGTCGGGGACTTCCTCGTACTTCAATTGATTGGGGCCGTGATAACGCAGTGCCTTCATGGGCTGTCCTTTAGCGTTTGGTGGTTTTGATGGATTTGTAGAAATCCTTGTCGAGGAGCGACTGTTCCGTTTCCGGGTCGAAAAACTTAAGCTTGTTCTTCTTGAACAACAGCTTCACGCTTTGGCCGATATAAAATTCGTTCTCCGGGTCCATGATGGCGACGAGGTTGCTTCCGCCGGGGGTCTTCAAATGCAGGTTGATTTCCCCGCCCAGCGGTTCGAACATCGCCACCGTCCCCTCCAGCATACCTTCCTCGCCCGGGCCGGCAAGAAGAAAATCCTCCGGCCGAATGCCGATAATGATGTCCTTGCCGGCGTAGTCGCGGGTGGGGTCCTGATGCTCGGGAGCCAGTTCTATGGCGCCGTTGGGGCCGATGGCGGAAATCTTGCCGTCCCGCCCCTCCAAATGCAACTTGACGAAATTCATCGGCGGCGACCCGATAAACCCGGCCACGAATTTGTTTATGGGATAATTGTAGACGAAAAGGGGCGCCCCGATCTGCTGCACCACCCCGTCCTTCATCACCACAATCTTGTCGCCCATGGTCATGGCCTCGACCTGATCGTGGGTGACGTAAATCATCGTCGCTTCCAGACGATTGTGGAGCTGGATGATTTCCGCCCGCATCTGCACCCGCAGCTTCGCGTCCAGATTGGACAAGGGTTCGTCGAAAAGAAACACCTTCGGCTTGCGGACTATCGCCCGACCCACCGCCACCCGCTGCCGCTGGCCGCCGGAGAGGGCCTTCGGCTTCCTTTTCAGATACGGCTCGATGTCAAGAATGCGGGCCGCCTCCATGACCCGCTTGTCGATTTCGTCGTTCGGGACTTTCTTGATCCTGAGGGCAAAAGCCATGTTTTCGTAAACCGACATGTGGGGATACAGGGCGTAATTCTGGAAGACCATGGAGATGTTCCGGTCCTTCGGTTCCGTTTCGTTCATCCGCTCGTTGTCAATCAGTAGATCGCCGGAACTGATTTCCTCAAGTCCCGCAATCATCCGCAGGGTCGTCGACTTGCCGCAGCCCGAAGGGCCGACCAGCACCACGAACTCCTTGTCCTTGATGTGAAGATTGACATTGTCCACCGCCTTGACCCCGTCGGCGTATATCTTGCAAATGTTTCTAAGTTCCACATTAGCCATACCGGACTCCAACGTTTGCGAAAATGACTCAGCCCTTCACCGCGCCGGCCGTAAGACCGCGAATTACGTATTTCTGGGTGATGATGGTGATTACCAGAACCGGCAGGGTGATGATCACGGCCGCCGCCATCAGGCCGCCCCAATCGATCTGAGCATAGGCGATGAAATTGAATATCGCCACCGGCACCGTCTTCGTCTCGTTGGTGGCGAGAATGATGGAAAACATGAAATTGTTCCACGAAAAGATGAAGGAGAGAATGGCGGCGGTGACAATCCCCGGCACGGATATGGGCAGGATGATCCGCCGGAAAGTCTGCGTCACCGAACATCCGTCCACCCGCGCCGCGTCGTACAGGTCCATCGGTATCGCTTCGAAAAACGGCACCATCACCCAAACGATGAAGGGGAGGCCGACCAGCAAGTGGCTGAGAATAAGGGCGGAATAGGTGTCGACCAGGCCGAACTTGCGGAACATGATGAACAGCGGGAGAAGAAAAGTTATGCCGGGGACGATACGGGACACCAGAATGAAAACGGCCAGCTTGTGCTGCTTGTAGCGGGCGATGGAAAAAGCCGCGGGGAGGCCGATCAGGAGGCCGATAAGAGTGCTGCCGCCCGCGACCAGAAGACTGTTCCACATGTACTTCAAGAAGTTTTGCGTCCCGAAGACGTTCCGGTAATTGTTAAGGGTGGGTTCGAAGATCAGCTTCGGCGGAATCTCCACGATGCCGATGGGGGTCTTGAAGGAATTCAGCACCATCCATAGAAGCGGCAGCAGGAAGAAAAGCACCAGCGCGATGATGGTGGCGAAGTAGACGAAGCTCCAGAAAGTTTTTGCGTTGTTCTTGGACACGTCAAACCTCCAATTTTTTCCTCAGAAGTATGGTTAACAGGCTGAGCCCCAGAACCAGGGTGAAGAAAATCACCAGGAGGGAGGAGGCGTAGCCGAAATTGAAGTATTGGAAGCTGACGAGGTAGGAATAGATGTTCATGCTTTCCGAGCTTTGCCCGGGGCCGCCGCCGGTCATGACGTAGATGATATCGAAGGTTTTCAGGCAGTCAATCAGCCGCAGGAGCGCCGCCACGCTGATGGTGGGGGCAATCATGGGGAGGGTTATCTTGAAGAAAATCTGGAACGAGGAGGCGCCGTCCACCCGGGCCGATTCGTAGGGTTCAGTGGGAAGACCCGCCAGGCCGGCGATGACAATCAGGGCGATCAGGGGCGTCCATTCCCACACGTCCACCAGAACCAGGGCCGGAATGACCGAGCTGGAACCCGAAGTCCAGAGCAGCTTCGGCAGGCCAAGCGTCGCCATGACATGGTTGAGAATGCCGGCCGTGGGCTCGAAAATAAGGAGCCAAACCATGGCTATGGCGACCGGGGTGGCCATCATCGACATCAAAAAAATCGAACGGGCCACGCGTTTCCCGCGGAAGTCGCGGTGATTGAAAAGAATGGCTATCATGACCCCCAGGACCACCTCCGCCACCATGGCCAAAATGGTGAAATAGAAAGTGATCTTCACCGAATTCCAGAAACGATCGTCGTTGGTGAAGAGATCCCGGTAATTCTGCAGGCCGATGTAGGATGGCTCCATGCCGCTGGTGAGGGACCAGTCGGTAAGCGAATTGTAGAAAGTGTAGATGAGCGGGTACAACATCATGGCGAAGATGAAAAGAATGGCAAACGACGGATAAATCCACTTGCAGTTCTTGTCGACGAAACGCGAAAGCTTGTTGAGCATATTGCCCCCCTACGGAACGAGGCGGGAACATAAGTCGCGGGGCGGAAAACCCCGGCCGAAGCCGGATTTTCCGCCCCGTTCCCAGACTGAATCCTTATTTTTCCTTGTCGAGAAGCTGCTGGAACTGGGTGTTCGCCTTTTCGGCGGCGGTCTTGTAGTCCTGTCCCTCGATGGAAGCGACCACCGCGGCCCCGATCATGTCGCGGGCCTGTCCGACCGCCACCACGAGCGGCCTGTCCCAGGCGCGGCCGTTGGAGGATTCCGCCACCGCCTTGGCCCAATCGGCGGGGAAGTTCTTGGTCCCATCGCTGGTGGCCCAAACCGAATCGCGGGCGCACTGGACCGATTTCTCGCCCTGGATGAAGGTTATCGCCTTCTTGTTGGTGATGAATTCAATCAGCTTCCAGGCGTCATCCTTCTGCTTGGAGGCGGAGGTCATGGCGACGGCCCAGGCGGTGATGTTGTACATGTTCCGGCCGGCCGGGCCCTTGGGGAACACCTTGACGCCGGTTTTGGCGGCGACGGTGGACTTGGCGGGATCCAGCATGTTGGGGTAGAGGGAGCTGGCGTCGGTGTAGAAGGCGACCTTCCCCTGCGAGAAAATGGCGCAGGCCTGCGGCCAGGACATGTTCAACACCCCGCCCGGGCCGTAGTTACGGAGAAGATTGCCGTACATTTCCATCGCCGCCAAGGCTTCCGGCGTGTTGACCGTGGCTTTGCGGGTGGTCTGGTTGAACCAGTCGCCGCCGTAGCTGTAGAGGAAGCTGGAGAACTGGGTGATGAGGGGGCTTCTTTGCCCGCGGGCGACAAAACCATAGAATTCCTTCGATTGGTCGGTCAATTTCTTGGCCGCGGCGTAGAGTTCTTCAATGGTGTCGGGGACGGCGATGCCGGCTGCTTCGAGGACGTCCTTGCGGTAATAGAGAACTTCCGACTCGTTCACCAGGGGAATCGCCGTGGTGACGCCGTCGATAATCACCGAGGAACGGGAGCTGGAGGAGAAGTCGTTGAAATCGTAACTCGGCGACTTGGCGAACCAGGGGGCGAGGTTCTCGTACCACTTGTTGCGGGCCATGACCCGCGCTTCCTGCAGGGGACGGGTCATGAAAACGTCGATGGTGGTGTTGCCGGCGGTGAATTCGGTGATCAATTTCTGATTAAGCTGATCCTCGCCGAATTTTTCCACCACCACCTTGATGCCGGTCTGTTTCTCGAATTCCGGCAGCAAAAGTTCGATGGCGTCGGTGGCGACGTGGTTGACGCCGACAAAGCGGAGCGTCTTTTCGCCCGCCCGAAGAACGCCGGTTACGAGTACGAACAGCAGCATTACCACTAGAAGCTTTTTCATAGTTTTGTCTCCGTGCACAGGGTTGAAGGAAACAACAAACCGCCGGTTTCATCTTCGGCGATTACTCATGCTTTCACGCGCCGCACAATGTCCGTCAGAACTTTTTCCATGTTGGGATCGGCCGGCTTGAACTCGGTCCCGCTGATGACCAGGGGGGCCCCGAACACCACCACCTTCGCCCCCATTTCCGCGGTCTTGATCGCCTGGTCGATGGAAAGGCCGCCGACCGCCTGCACCGGTATCGTCACCGCGTCCAAAATGGACTGCAAATCGTCCAACGGCGACAAACCCTTAATCATGTTGCGTTCGTCAAAACCGGTATGGACGATAATCATGTCCACGCCGAGTTTCTCGGCCTCCTTGGCCCGCTTGACCTTGTCCGGGCAAAGCATGATGTCGCACATCACCTTCCCGCCCAATTGCTTCGCCATCTTCACCTGCTCGATAATGCTGGCGTCGTGGGCCTGCCCCATCACCACCACCCAGGTCGCCCCGGCCTTCAGCATCATCTCCGCCTCCAGGCCCGCGCCGTCCATGGTCTTCAGATCCGCCACCACCGGCTTGTCGGGGAATTCCTTGTGCAGGGCCGCCACGGCATGGAGACCTTCGGCAAGTATCAGGGGCGTCCCCGCCTCCAGCCAGTCAAACCCGGCCTTCGCCGCCACCCGGGCGACGGCGAGAGCTTCTTGGGTGTTGGTCAAATCCAGGGAAATTTGCACCAGGGTGTCTTTTGCCATTCTCCATCCTCCGCTTGGGCGCCAAGTGAAAAAGCTTCAATAGAATAATATCTTCAAGAAATCTTGAGTACGGATTTGATATTGTTGCCGTTTTCCATTTCGGCAAAAGCTTTTTGCCAATCTTCTATCGGGTAAACGCCGCCGATAATGGGGTCCAAATGCAGCTGCTTGTTGCCCATGAGGGTCAGGACCCTTTCCCAGGTGGGATAGGTGTGGCTGAAGGTGGCCTGCAGCCGCGCCGCCTTGGCGACCAGCGGGTCCAGCGAGTGGTTGAAAGGCTTCGGGCCCCAGCCGACCTTGGTAATCTGCCCGAGCGGACGGACCATTTCCATGGACTGCGCCAGCGCGGCCGAGACGCCGGTGGCGTCGACGACCAGGTCGGCGCCGTAGCCGTCACCCAGTTTTTTCAGGAGATCCATCGGGTTTTCTTTTTGAATGTTGAGGGCGTAGTCGGCCCCGACCTCCCGGGCAATTTTAAGCCGGTTCTGGTCGACGTCGGTCCCGAGGATTATCGCCGCGCCGGCGCCGCCAATCTTGGCCATTTGCAGGCAGAGAATCCCTATCGCCCCCGCCCCCTGGACCACCACCACGTCCCCGGGCCGCACATGCGACATTTCTATGATCGCGTTGGCGGCGACGCAACAGGGTTCGGTCAGGGCGGCGTATTCAAGCGAAACATTGTCCGGGACATGGTGCAGAATTTCCGGCCTTACCGCGACAAATTCGGTCATGGCGCCGTCAATCAAATTGCCAAAACCCAAACGCTCGGGACACAGGTTATAGCGGCCGGTCCGGCAGTAGATGCATTGGCCGCAAATCCGGCAGGCGGTCTCGCAGGCCACCCGGTCGCCTATTTTGAAATTCTTGACGTTTTTGCCGAGTTCCGCCACCGTGCCGGCGAACTCGTGCCCCATCACCACCGGCAGCTTGATTTTCCAGCTGTGGTTCTGCCGCCACATGTGGACGTCGGAACCGCAGACGCCGACCGCACCGACCTGGATTAGCACCTGGCCGTCGTCCGGCGACGGTTTCGGGACGTCGCGCAGTTCCACACTGTCAAGCTTTTCGGCGTATTTCACGACTGCTTTCATGTGATTGTCCTTCGTAGATTTTTTACATACAGTGATTCACTTCTTGAAATATTTGTCACGCATCGCCTTCAGAAAATCTATGGATTGCTTCATGTCGTCCATCCCGTTCATGCCGTCTTCTATGCTGACCCAGCCGCGATAGTTGGCCTTGGCCAAAATGGAGAAAATGGCGTTGAAATCGTTCATCCCCTTGCCGACGACGCCGTGTTGCAGTTTGGCGGGATAACCGATGAGACCGTCATCCCCAATCATGACGTCGGCCAAAGTGGCCCCCGGCGCCAGGAAACGATCGCTCGCGTGCATGGTCACCACCCGGTCCACCACCTTCTTGAGAAACTCCACCGGATCCTCGCCGGCAACAACATTATTGGAGGGATCGAACTGGACGCCGAAGTGCTTACGCTCGGGAATGCGATCGATGATTTCTATGAACACGTCCGATTTTTGGGCAAACTCCACATAACGCCAATAGCCGTCCTTGTAGTGGTTCTCCATGGCGAGAACGATGTCCAGCTCCTTGGCAACGGGGATTAACTGCGTGATGCATTCCACCACCCACTCCACCCCCTGGGCCCGGCTGACCTCGGGGTAACGCTGCCCCGACAGCACCCGGCAGGCGGCGCCGGCGCCGCCGAGACGCCGGGTAATCCGCATCATCTGTATTTCTTTTTCCAACGCTTTTTTCCGGCCGTCGGCCTGGGGGTTGGTGAAGTCCGGCGAACAGCACAGCATCGGCATGGCGTAGCCGGCCTTCTTGATTGCCTCTCCCACCGAGTCGATATAAGCGTCGTCGAGGCTGGCGAAGAAGCCTTCGTACATCTCCAACCCTTCGGCGCCAAGGGCTGCCGCCTGCTTAATCCAATCAAAAACGCTCATTGTTTTATTGACGCAGATGTCATCCATGTAGCATTTGGGAAATGCGGAGATTTTCATTATCGCTCCTGTTTGCCATTATTTTTCACCACCTGGGGAATGGCGTGTTCATGATCTATTACAGAGGGAAAAACGCTTAAGGCTTTGCCCAAAAATAACTTTTACAAGTTTAACCCGGGTGTTTCGTTTGGATCGGCATTTTCGCCCTTACCGCCTGGTCGAAAATGCCTCTGGGTCATTGGGCAAATTCTGAATGTGTAAAAGTTAATTATGGGCAAACCCTAAGCGGAAAACTTCGGGACTAATAATATTGCCGCGGGATTATTTGTTGAGCGTAGAGCAAACGGTGTTATGCTTTTGCGGGGAATAGATGCCGTCAAACGTCGGCAGATAGTGTTTTTTGGGGGATTTCGAGAGATTTTCATTGCTTCATAGCAATTTCAAGGTATAATATATTGTATATCAGATCCCGCCTTTGTCAATAATTAATTTTTAAAAGTCCACGTTGACTCTTCCCATTTTATTTTGGGCGCCTTTAAAAATGCCCTATGGTTTAGGGGCTTTTTCCTTAATCTTGGCGCACCTTGGAACCGCTCTAGCCAAAAACGCCATGGGGAAATATTTTCATGCCGCTGAAACTTATCGAATCGGAAGGGGTCGCAATTGGTGACGTGGGGCGCCGGCCGCGAAGCCTGGTGCATGAAGCTTACGATCACATCAAACGCATGATTCTGATCGGCGAACTCAAATCCGGCGACCGCATCTCCGAAAAAGCCATCGCCACCCGGCTGGAAGTGTCCCGCACCCCGATCCGCGAAGCCCTGAAAATGCTGGAGCAATACGGGGTCATCGAATTCAAGCCCCGCAGCTATGCCAAAGTGTCTTCCATCACCCGCGACGAAATGGTCAAACTCGCGCAAGTCCGCATCGAGATCGAACGGCTCGCCGCGCGCACCTTGTTGTCCCGCCCGGAATTATTCCGCCCCGAAATCCTGCTGGACAAGGCCGACCGCGCCATACGGGAGCTCATGCGGGAAAATCTGGCCGACTGCTACCTTTTCGACAGCGCCTTTCACCTGGAACTGGCCCGGCAAAGCGACAACGGCATTCTCCTGGATGTGATGGAGCGCCTGGATTCCAAAAGCCAACTGGTACGGGTGGCTTCGCAAACCCAGCCGAAGCACTACCTGCTGCAACTCCGCGAACACCTGGAATTGGTGCGCCTCCTGAAAGCCGGGGCCGAAGACGAGGTCATGCGGCTAATCCACCAACATATCACCCCGCGCTCCTGGGCCTCGCGGCGGTTCTGCGCCGGGGAATAGGCGTCGGATTCAACCTAGAGCGGTTCTAACAAATATATAGCACCCAATAGCGCCGCTCTTTTGCCCTCACTCTTCGTTACTCGTCGGTTACAGCCTATTCAAGGATGCGCCCTCCTCGTGCCTTGATTGAGGGCAAAAGAACGGCACTCTTGGATGCTATATATTTGTTAGAACCGCTCTAGCGCCGGCGTTCCTCGGGATGAAGGCAAGCACCGGAACAAGCAAAATTAGCTGGACAAGTACCAATGGGGCTTATAGAATAACTGTAATCTTTATACAATATATAATTATACACACAAACGTCATTTATAAAATTAAGGCGAAAAAATGAAAATTGGACCCCATCGCCGCGCCGGCATGCTGCTTACCAAAGCGGCAAGTCTCTTTTCCTCGACCAATAGCGAGGTTCTGGGCCGGTTTGGGCTAACGCCCGTGTCATGGGGCGTGTTGCACCGAATCCTGCACACCCCGGGCCAATCGACCCACGCGCTGGCGGAAATGTGCCTGCAGACCGATCAATCGCTTGGGCAAATCGTGGTGAAATTGGCGAAACAGGGCTTGGTGCAGCGCACCCCCACCTTTGGGCGCGCCATCATTCACGAAATCACCGACAAGGGCCGAGGCGTTTTGGCCGAGGTCGAACCGCTCATGGACAAAAGCATCCGCGACTTTTTTGCCGAGCTCGACAAGAATGAGCTGACGGCATTATCCGATCTGCTGGAGCGTGTCGTCATGAGCCGGGGAAATGAAAGGCTGAAGCAATCCATCGTCGAGTTCAATAAATCCGCCAAGGAATGAAATGGGGCAAAGTCCGCGTTTCCATGCGCGGCGGGAATGAAAGGGGGGAGCAGACCCCACCGGGCCGGCCGGCAAGCGTTTTTCCCCGGCGGCGGCACTTTCCGAAGGCGATTGACCCTTCTGCCCGGGGTTGAGGTTCTTGCGAAAGGGGTTGACATCAGTACAACTCCAATAATTGCATAGTGTTGAACCAGGCGTCCACCAAATCCAACCCCAAACGTAATTCCTCCCTGAAAACCCGCCTCCACCCCCACCGGAAGTTTAATTTTGCATCTTGACCCAAGGCCGGAATAGGATAACCTCAGGAGCGGCAGTTCGGAAAAAAGGCCGATTTATCGGGGGTTTTTCAACTTTTTCCTTTCCCCTTTTTCACAATGCGGTGGACGCGACTCGGTCCCCTTTCGGGATTCCAGCATGACCATGCCGACCGGCGACAACCTGTGCGCCAAATTTCTCAAACGTGCCGAATACTATCAGGCCGAGGGGCTGAATAAACACGCCCTGGCCGAGTTGGACCGGGCGGTTCTGGCTTCGCCGGATCTGCCGGAAGCCCGCATCTGCCGGGCCGAGTGCCTGCGCCGGCAGGGCCGTTTGGCCGAAGCCGAGGCGGATTTGGAAGTGGCGGTGCGTAAAGCCCCGAATAATCCGGAACCCTGCGTCCTGATGGCGCAGACCCTCGCCGCCGGCCGCGATTATGAAAACGCGGTGCGTTACCTGGACCGGGCGGAAATCATCGACAGCGACTGGTATCGGATTCACCTGATTCGCGGCGACATCCTGCTGGCGGCGAATAAAATCGGACCCGCCCAAGCCAGCTACCGCGAAGCGGTGCGGTTGGCCCCGGACAACCTGGAGACCCTGACCTCCCTCGCCTCCTTCCTCTTGGAACACGGGGACGCGCAGGCGGCGGTGTCGTTTGCCGACCGGGCTTTGGCCCTCAGCCAGAATTGCGTGGACGCCAGGTTTGTCAAGGCGATGCGCCTGTCCGACAAGGGAAAAATCGACCGGGCCTTGTCGGAGCTGAACCGTTGTCTCAGGATTAATCCCGATCATTTCCGCTCCCGATTGGAGCGGGGCGCCCTGGAATTGCGGATGGGGCAGTTGGACGAGGCGTTCATCGATTTTTCCGCCTGCGTGGCGGCGGATCCGGACAACGCCCGGGCCCTGTGCGGCATGGGCGAGAGCGCTTGGCGTTGCGGCCGGGTGCGCGAAGCCATCGAAGCGTTTGGCCACCTGATCGATCGCGGCCTCGCGGGACCGGAGGTGTATCTGGGCCGGGCGGAGGCGCTCGCCATGGCGGGCCGGCGGGAGGAGGCGATAGCCGACTGCTCGGCGGCGCTGGAATTGGATCCGACCAATCCGGACATTTACGCCAGCCGGGGCGTGTTCAACATGGAGATTGGCGACTACGACCGGGCGATGGCGGATTTGACCCAGGCGATTCGCCTGGACGGGGATTTGGTGGAGGCGATTATCGCCCGGGGCGATTTGCGGGGGCGGCGGGGCGACGTCACCGGGGCGACGGCCGATTTCGCGGCGGCGGTGCGGCTTAGCCCGGACGAACCGGAATTGGTGGCGCGGTGGATTCGTTCGATTGGCGATTCGGGGGATCCGGTGACGGCGTTGCGTTTGCTGGAGCGGGAGATTCGCCGGCATCCGCAACAGATTTTGTTGCCCTTGCTGAAGGCGGATTTGCTGGCCGAGGCGGACAAGGCCGAAGAGGCCCGGGACTGCTACGAAGAGATTATCCGCCAGTGCCCCAGTGAAATGGAGCCGCATTTACGCCTGGCGGAATTTTACGAAAAGCGGGCGGAACTGGACTTGGCCTTGGCCGAATATGACCGGGCGTTGTGTTTGGAACCGTCGGATCCCTTCCCCCGTTTGTTGCGGGCGGCTCTTTTGGAGCGGATGGGCAGGAAGTCGGAAGCCGAAGGCGAACGCGCTTCGGCCAGAAGTTTACGGAGGCTGAGGGGGAGGTAGAATCCTCCGCGATTCACCAGTCCTTCTTTTTTCCTTCCTCCCCTTCGTCTTTCAGTACGGTGATATTGCTGGTCAGCGGCTGTTTGCCGCCATTTTCCTGGTCGTCCCCGAAACCGTCGAAGCTGGAACCTTTCTTGATCCCTTTGAAGAGAAGTTCCAGCTCGGTGGGGTTTTCGCTGTTTTCCAGGGCGGTTTCGCGGGTGATTTTCTTTTCCTCGATCAATTTGACAAAACACTGGTTGAAGGTCTGCATGCCGTAGTAACCGCCGTCTTCGATAGCCTCCTCCACCGCCCAAAATTTATTCTCCGCAATCAACTGGCGAATCGTTTCGTTCACAAACATGATTTCCTGCGCCGCCACCCGCCCGCCGCCGATTTTCGCCGGCAGGCGCTGGCAGATGATGCCCCTGAGGAGCATCGACAATTGGGTCCGGACCGCGTCCCGGACGTCCGGCGGCGTCATGTCGAGGATGCGTTCCAGGGTTTGCATCGCGTTGTTGGTGTGCAGGGTGGCGAAGACCAGGTGGCCCGTTTCCGCCGCGGTGATGCCGAAGGAAATGGTTTGCCGGTCGCGCATTTCCCCCATGAGAATGATGTCCGGGTCCTGCCGGAGAACGCTGCGGAGCGCCGCGTCCAGGCTCGCCGTATCGACGCCGAGTTCGCGCTGGTTGATGGCGGCGCGCTTGTCCTCGTAAACGAATTCGATGGGATCCTCGATCGTCATGATGTGCATGGGCCGGGTTTGGTTGATGTGTTCGATCATGGCGGCGAGTGTGGTGGTTTTGCCTGAGCCGGTGGGGCCGGTGACCAGGATGAGGCCGTTTTCCTGATCCGCGAGTTTGTTGATTACGGCGGGAAGCCCGAGCTTTTCGACCGTGGGCACTTCCAGGGGAATCCGCCGAAGCACCGCTCCGGCTTCGCCGCGTTGCCGGAACATGTTGACGCGGACCCTGGCTTCGTTTTCCAGATAATAGGAGAAGTCGGCTTCGCTGGTTTCGGAGAATTGCTTCAGGGCGGCCGAAGACATGATGGGAGTGAGCAGGGATTCGATGAAATTGCCGGTGAGCTTGGGCAATTCGAACGGGCGGAGTTCGCCGTCAATCCTGACAATGGGCGGCCGGCCGTTTTTGAGATGGAGGTCGGAGGCGTTCACCGAGCCCATCCATTTGCAGAGGTCTTGAATGGTCATGACGCGTCTCCTTCGTTAGGCGGTTGGCTCTCCGGCGCGGGCGCTGTCCCCGCTGTCCCCGCCTCTTCCTTGCGCCAGGCTTCGACCAGCGCGGGCGGAGGATTTTTCTCGCCCTGCCAGGCCTGTTTCTCCAGCCGGCGGAGGGCGGCGCCGACTTCATGGTTGATGCGGAGCTGTTCGGACTTCCGCAGGGTTTTGTCAGGGTTGGGGACGATGACCTCGCCCATGAGCGCTTTCAGGTGGTGCGGCTTGGGGTAACCGCGCCCCCGCGGCCAGCTTTGGTACGAACCCCAGACAAAAACAGGTAAAACCGGGACGTAGTTCCGCACCGCCAGCATTCCCACTCCCGGGCGGATTTCCCCCAGGGCGCCGTCACTCGAACGGGTGCCTTCGGGGAACATCACGACGGCCGCCCCTTGGTCCAGGCGTTCGCCGAAAGTGCGAAGCGCCTCGCGGGGATCGCCTTCACGGTCGAGGGGGAAGGCGTTGTTGTGGTGAATCAGCCAGCGGAACACCGGCACGTCGAACAGGGTCCGCCGGGCCAGAAAATTCAAGGGCCGGGGAAAAGCGGCGCCAAGAACCATCGGGTCAAGGTGCGAGGCATGGTTGCAGGCGACGATGAGGGGACCGGTCATGGGAAGATTTTGCAAACCGTGGACTTCGAGGCCGCCCAGGGTCCAGAAAGCGACGCGGAGAAAGGTTCTGGAGGCGGTGTAGACGATTTGGCTCATGGAGATGGGACCTTTTCTGAGAAAAATTTGGCAGTCACATTATAAGGTTTTACCGAAGTTTGCCAAGCGCCGCCGCCAAATCCTCAGGCAAAGGAGACTCGACCCGCAAGGCCTGTCCTGCGACCGGATGGTTGAAAGTAAGGGCGGCGGCATGCAGGGCTTGACGCGGAAAAGCGAAGCGTTCGGGTGCCGGGTTGTAATCCCGGTCGCCGGCGACCGGTAACCCCATGCTGGCGGCATGGATGCGGATTTGATGCGGCCGTCCGGTCTTGGGGACGGCCCTGGCCAAAGCCCAACCGTTGCCGCGTTCGAGGACGGTGAAATCGGTTCGGGCGTATTTACCGCCTTTTTCCGTCGGTATGACAGCTCCCAGACCGCGTCGATTGGGGTCGTTGCCAAGAGGTTTTTCGCAAACGCAGTTGTGAAAATCCGGGATCCCGACCAGAACCGCCAGGTATTCCTTTTGCGGCAGGGCGTTGGCGAATTGCTCGACCAGACTGACATAAACCGGAGTGGTGAGGGCGAAGACGATGACCCCGGAGGTATCTTTGTCGAGCCGGTGCGGCGAACCGATGGTTACGTCGGGGAGTCCGAGTCGCTGCCGGTAGCGGTGGCGGAGGCCATTTTGCAGGGTAATTCCGTCGAGGTGTCCGCGGGCGGGATGAACGACGATCCCCGGGGGTTTATTAAGAACGACTAGGTGCTGGTCTTCGTGGAGGAGGTCGAGTTGCATGGGTTCCGGCGCCATGTGCGGCGGCCAGTTTTCGGGAAAATGCACTTCGATGCAATGTGGCCCGGCCGAGAGGTTGATGATCTGCGTGGGCAAGGCGACGCTTTGGTCTAATTTTACCTGACCGTTGTCGATCAGAATTTGCGCCCACGCTTCGACGACCCCGAGTCGGGCGGCGAGATAACTGGCGAGAGTTTTTTTCCCGGACCGGTTTTTCACGGGAAAAACGAGGTTGGAACCTGGGACAAATCGAGGTCTTGCCATGCCAATTCCCGTTGGTTAGGGTTTGCCCAAAATTAACTTTTACACATTCGGAATTTGCCCAATGACCCAGAGGCACCTCTAAAAAGAGCATTTTTAGAGCTGCCCCCAGAGGCATTTTCGACCAGGCGGTAAGGGCGAAAATGCCGATCCAAACGAAACACCCGGGTTAAACTTGTAAAAGTTATTTTTGGGCAAAGCCTTAATCCAGTGTCGCTTGGCGTCTTCTGAAATTCGTTAATTGCCCAGTTGACAAAAATGTAATCGTCCCCATAATAGTCGCGAGATGATTTTTGTGAAGCCTAAATTGCGACAGCGCCAATAACCTACAGCTGTCCCCTTAGTGCAGCGGTCAGCACATCAGATTCTCAGTCTGAGAACAGGGGTTCGAGTCCCCTAGGGGATGCCATCCTTCAGCAAGGCCCATTTCTTCGGAATTGGGCCTTATTCATGCAGTTGCGTGGATTTATCGATAGGCGTCTCCTTTCCGTTTTCAGAGTCATTTATGGTGACTTTGGCCGATGTGGACCGATGTTGACCGGTGGCTGTGGCACGATTGTGGCACGATTTTTCGTCACTCACTTTCGGGTTTACCGCAGGTAATTGCTCACCCTAATTTTCCAATACAGGAATCAAAGACGGTAACTGCTCAAGCGCCTCGGTCTGGTCCACGAAGTCGGCATGTGTATAGACACCGAGACGCAGCGATTTATGAGCGCTGTGGCGCGTAAGTTGGTTGGCCACGCCATCCGAGATCCCAGCCCTATCGAGCATGGTCGCGAGGGTATGGCGCAAGGCGTGAAAGTCATACACACGCCCGCGCTCATCTTTTGCTGGGATGGGGGGTAAGGGCTGTTCTCCGCGCGCTATTTTTTCCGCCGCCGCTTCAACTGTGTCTCCCGTCGCCGCTAGATCAAATGCGATGAGTTGGGCGCCGATGTTCCGCGCTTGAAGCGGAAAAGCCCGGGCATCTGGTGGAGCTGGGTTTGCGGCAAAATACGCCTTTATCATCTGTGAGTGATCCTTACGCAGCACAACAATATCAGGTCGCCTGGCTTTTTGTTTCTCAGCGGCAGGAGCGAGAAGCGGCGGATCGTCTTCGCAAAAATGGCCATCGAAGACGAAGTCATGTCGTTGGAGCAAGCGTATTTCATTCCACCGCCATCCTCCATAAATTCCCAGCAAATAAATGATGGTCCGTTCAAGTCCACTCAGCCCTTTATATACGACCGTCGAATTGAATGCAGCTGTTATGAGCCTTGAACACCATTCAACCTTGAAATACCCACGTTCGCGGCGTTTTTCCACTCGCTTGCTCTTCGGAATTTGTTTGATCGGATTTTCGTAAAAATAGTGTTTGGTCTCGACAGCCCAATGAAAAAAGGTTTTGTTGTCCACCAACCAAGCATCCCGGGTTCTGGGACTCCAATGGTTTTCCTTTTCCATTTCAGCTAAAGCGGTCTCGACCAATTCACGAGTTACATCTTTGGTAAAAACAGCACCAAGTCGGTCAATGATTCCCGTGATATGAGCGCGGCATTGCGCGACATGCTGTGGGGCTTGTCCATCACGGATTTTTTCTGCGATCCATTCATCTACCATTTCGGAGAGCGGCTTGATAAATCCCAAATCGGAATTATCAATAATACCCCAACTCACAAAGCATTCTATGTGCTTAGGCTTCTGGCACTCCAACCACTTACGCTGCTCAAGGGAAAGAGGCCGTTGAACCTGTTTGTACTCCAGGATGGTGGTAATCTGCCTTTCGCACTCATCTGAAGCGGCCTGGGTGGTGAACCATTTCACACGATGGCGATTATTACGGTCAATATAGATGGTGGTGACGATTTTCTTCTTCTTCATGAAGTGTCCTTTTTCAGGCAGCCCAGGAAGAATAGTGCGGCCGGGTAATCCGGCAGGTATCATTCTTCCTGTCGGATAAAATAAATTGATGCCGGCTATCGCCTGTTTCCGTTTTTGCATGCGTTACGATTACTCTTCAGAGTCTCAAATTTTGCCCTGCCGGGTCGTCCCCATTCCAGCCAGTTTTCGAGGTCGCGGCGTTCCCAAAAAACGCGCCCACCAATCCTGACCGGGGCAGGTATGATTCCGTCCGCATCCCATTTGTCCCATGTTGATTTCGCCACGCCACCGCATAACGCTCTCGCGGCTCTTTCTGACAACAACAGCGACGACAACTGGGTATTGAGATCACTGGAAATTATGGTGGCTAACAACCGTATATCATCAGGATGAAGACGAGGCGCTGAACCCCCAGCCAGTTCCTCACTGGACGCTGCTAGAACGCAATCATCTCTTCCAGACGTACGGTTCACCTTGCACCATTCCCATGAAGAGCCCTCGTCACCGGCCAGGACGACGAGGGCAGAGAAGGCGGGATATTTCCGCCGTGATACGATAATTTTATACTTCTTTGGCCGGTAGGAACGAATCTACTGATATCGCAATGTCTTGTCCAGACTAGATTTCGTGTTCCGCAACCATTATTTTCTTTCCGCAATCATTTAATTTGTAAGGTATTACGGCGCTTGATAAATACTGCGGATTTCCGCAACGGTTCCGCAACAGAATCTTGATTGCGGAAGAAAATACGGGTGGAATTGTCAGTGGCGTAATCAGGATGGTAGACGGGAAAGGCAATGTAATATCAGAGCCTTCTCTCTCGATGGCGAGGACGTGGCATTGAAAAGGAAATGAGAATCAAGGAAAGAGAATTATGGTCAGGATTTACGTTTTTTACCTTTATCTTTCATGCCGGTTATCACGGCCCGAAGTTCCGTTGGCATCTTTGTCAAACGGTATCCGTCGAATTCGACTCCAGCAATGGAGTCAAGTGCCCTATAAAGTCGGGACAAACGACTTTTAATCGCAGTTCTAGCCTTTGCTTTTTCCGCTGAAGTGGAATTTTTTGGCTCGGTTGAAAGTTCCACGGGAAAATCGTTACGATTTATCAAATCATTTTGCTTTGTTCCTGGTTCAAGGCCTTCAGCAAACATTACGAAGGCATAAAGCGCTTCCCAACCAAATTCGATTTTCTTATGCAATATCTTCAATGAATCTAAATTTGGAGGTAATTTAGGGTTTTCATGTTTAATCTTCTGAACATTGGGTAAATCTGACAGCAGGCTGATAATAATTTCACGCTGCAAATAATCATAGGGAATTGAGTCTGGCTCTTCGATAAGATAATCCGACCAATGCTGCATTTTTTCGCGAATCTTGTCCTCAAATGATTGTGTCCAGAGATTATGTTGGCGGAGAGTGTCAAGCAGCTCCGTGACCGAGTTTGGCATTAGCCTGTGCTTCAATGTTGTTACGGATTGATTGGTGATTCGACAATTTGACAATGCCCGAGCAATATGAACCGTTGTGTCATTTCTTTGTTCTAAAACCATTCTCAATGTCGCGATGTCGAGAAAAAACAAATACGTAACAATAAACTCAATGCTATAAATATTCAACCTTCCTGGGAGGAGATATTCTTCCTT
>JAVBTZ010000254.1:0-12320 GCA_031555915.1 Planctomycetota bacterium | reverse complement strand
GCCCCCCCCCCCCTCACACATCCCCCCACCCCCCCCCGTTGGTTTCCGTCGGGCCGCGCGGGCCCCGCCCCCCCCCCCCCCCCCCGCCCCCCCTGGTTTTTAGGCCCGGGGGTTTTTCTTTTGCGTACTTTGCGAGGGGCTTTTTCCGTATAATGGACATTCCTTTTTTGATCCGTCCGGAGTGTCGCTTCGCTCACTCCGGGGAGAAGGTATTTTTAAAAACGGCGACTGCGTCGCCTCTTTAAAAATGGAGAACCGCATGTTGACAAGGGGGCTGGTTGCGCCCCCTTTGGAACCCCGCAACCAGCGGCCACGCTGGACTCTTCGAACCGCTTTTTTTAGAACCGCCATTTACCGCTTTTTCCACTGCTAATTTCTACAGGATGCCCTTGGCCCCCGCCCTGCCAATAAATTCTATGATAATCTTCTCCAATAACGCCCCACTCGCATTCGCCACCGCCACAATCTCCCCAATCTGGCACGGCGCCAACGCATCCGGCAAACAAACGTCAGTCAAGACCCCCATCCCCAAAATCTTCAACCCCGCATGCACCCCCACAATCACCTCCGGCACCGTCGACATCCCAATCGCATCCGCCCCGATAATCCGAAGCATCCGGTACTCCGCCCGCGTCTCCAAACAAGGCCCCGTCATCGCCGCATACACCCCCCGGTGCGCCGGCGTCCTCTTCTCCATGGCAATTTCCAGGGCGAGATCGGCGAATTCTTTCTTATACGGTTCGCACATGTCGGGAAAACGCAAACCCAAAGCGTCGTTGTTCGGGCCGATTAGGGGATTCACCCCCATAAGGTTGATGTGGTCGTCAATAACCAGCAAATCGCCCTTGCGGTACAACGGATTGAGACTCCCGCAAGCATTGGTGACAATCAAACTCGTCGCCCCCAAGCCCTTGATCACCCGCACGGGGAAAGTGACCTTGTCCAGGGAATGCCCTTCATAGAAATGATGCCGCCCCTCCATCACCGCCACCCCCACCCCCCCGATAGTGCCGACCAATAACTGCCCCGCGTGCGACTTCACCGTCGACTCGGCAAACCCGGGGATCTGCCCATAAGGAATGGCGACGCTGTTCTCAATCGCCCTGGCGATGCCGCCGAGGCCCGTCCCCAAAACGATGCCGACCATGACTTTCCGATCGCTGACTTTCCGAATAGCCGCGACCGCCTCTTCGATTTGTTTGGCGAGATCGTTATGCATGATTTTCCGTTTCAAGCAAAGGTGAACTTAGATATGGATCCGTCTTCGCACGGTGTCCGGCGTTATGCCCCGCACGCCGAAACGTTTTCTGGTATTGGTGTCGCCGGACAACAACTCGATGTTGGCGGCGGGAACGTCAAGAATATTTGCCAAAAGCTTGATAATGGCTTTGTTCGCCTTGCCCTTTTCCGGCGCCGCCGTGACGTCAAGCCGCAGCATGCCGTCGTGAAAACCGGACACGCCCTCCCGCCGCGACCCGGCGTGGGCCTTGACCTGAAAAGCCGCCCCGTCCTGCCATGCTTCCACCATGAATTCGGGCGCTCCGCTCATTTCCGTTGCCCCAATTCGCGGCCGCGATCCCGCGCCGCCGTCAAGGCCCGGGCCATTAAATCCATGAACCCGCCCTCGTTCAGCACCGCCAAAGCGGCGGCGGTGGTCCCGCCGGGACTGGTCACCCGCTCCCGCAAGAGGGCGGCGTCAGGGTTTTCCCGCAGCATTTTGGCGGAACCGTATAGGGTGTTGACGGCCAAAATTTTGGCCAATTCTTCGGAAAATCCCAGCTTCACGCCCGCTTCCGTAAGCGCCTCCGCCAAGCGGAACAGATACGCCGGACCGCTCCCCGACAAAGCCGTCACCGCGTCCAGGAGATGCTCCGGCACCGTGACCGTCTCGCCGGCGGCGGAAAAAATTTCAGCCGCCAGTTTCAAATCGCCGTCGTCGGCCGCTCCGCCTTTCGCCAAAGCCGACATCCCCGCTCCGACCAGAAGGGGCGTATTGGGCATGACCCTGACGAATCGCCTTTCGCCAGGAAACAGTTCCCCCAGGGTCGCAATCGTGACGCCGGCGACAATGCTGATGATTAGATGTTTGGGGACGGGCGATAAATCCTTGCAGGCGGTGAGAAGCAGCTGCGGCTTGACGGCGATCAGAAACGCGTCCGTTTCCGGCAGTGCCTCCGCCCGTTCCACGGTCCGACAACCCAGGGACTGGAAAAGTTCGCGGCGCGCCGGCAACGGATCGTACAGGCAAATTTGCCCGCCGGAGAGGACATTGGCGTTCAGGGCGCCCCGAATCAGGGCTTCGGCCATATTGCCGCCGCCCAAGACGGCAAGGGACTTATTCTGCCAAAGCGAAAGGGGCATATCGAGAACTCCTATGGTTAGGCGCCGCGCAGAAATAAGGTGATCTGGTTTATTTAACCACAGAGACACAAAGGACACAGAGAACCACAACCACAAACCACCTTTAATATTTGGCACTATTAAGTTTTTCGGTTGCGGTTCTCTGTGTCCTTTGTGTCTCTGTGGTTAAATAAAACTAACCAACTTATTTTGGCGCGGCGCCTTATCTGAATAGCGCCGTCCCCACTCTGACAATCGTCGCCCCCTCTTCCACCGCCACTTCGAAGTCCCCGGTCATCCCCATAGACAGATCGGGGAGTTCCCTGCCGATTCGCTGGGATACCTCACGCTTCAATTCGGCCAAGCGGCGAAAAAGCGGGCGGCTGGTTTCGGGATCGTCGGTGATGGGCGCCATGGTCATCAGGCCGAACAATTTCACTTTCTTGAGACTCTCCGTTTTCTCCGCCATGGCGCACAACGCCTCGGCGTCCGGCGGGAGGCCGTATTTGCTTTCCTCCCCGCCCACGTTCACTTCCAAAAGAATCTTGGCTTTCGGAGCTATTCTTCGGTCGAGTTGCGGCGGGAGCTTCTCCATTTCCTTTTCCAGAACCTCCAACAGCTGCTCCGACTCCACGCTGTGAATCAGGGCGAATCCGCCGGCCAGGGCTTCCGCCGCCTTGTTCCGTTGCAAATGGCCAATCAAATGCCAGCGCGCGTCCGGCCGGTTCAATTCGTTTTTGTGCAGGAGGCCGTCACCGACCCGGTTCTCGCCGAAGTCGCGCACGCCCAGGCGGTACAGTTCCGCCACTTCGGCCGGCCCCACCGTTTTCGTCACTGCCACCAAGGCTACTTCGGACTCGTTCCGTCCCGCCCGCCGGCAGGCCGCCGCGATGCGGCTTCGCACCGAGTTTAGATTTTCTTCTATGCTAGCCATAATCAACCCACCTCCAGCATGCGCTTAATCGGCGCCAGGGCCGGCGCGGCTATTTCTTCGGGGACCGTCACCTGCGGGGCCATGTCCTCCAGCGCCCACAGCATTTTCTCCAGGGAGCACAATTTCATGTTCGGGCAATCCGCCAAATCGGTCAGCGGATAAAATTTCTTGTCCGGACTGTCCTTCCGCAACGGATGCAAAGCGCCGATTTCGGTGGCGACGATGAATTCCCGGGCCGGGTTATCGCGGCAATATTTGAGGATGCCGGTGGTGCTTGCCACATGGTCCGCCTTGGCCAGCAATGCCGGCCGGCATTCGGGATGGGCCACCAATTTGGCGCCGGGATGACGCTGCCGCAGCGTGTCGGCCATTTCCGGCAGCATCCGCTCGTGGGTCGGGCAGAACCCGTTCCATAATTCCATCCCGCGGCCGAGCTTCTCCCTCACATAATGCCCCAGATTGCGGTCCGGCACAAACAGGATCTTCTTGTCCCGCGGCAGCGAAGCCACAATCTGCACCGCGTTCGCGCTGGTGCAGCAGATGTCGGAAAGCGCTTTTATTTCCGCCGAGGAATTGACGTAGGTCACCACCAGCGCCCCCGGGTTGTCCCGGCGCCATTCACGGAGTTGCCTGGGGACAATCATGTTCGCCATGGGGCAGCCGGCGTTGGCGTCCGGCGTCAGCACGGTTTTCTTCGGTGACAGTATCGCCGCCGTCTCCGCCATGAAGTGGACCCCGCAAAACAGCACCACCTCCGCGTCCGTGTCCGCCGCCAAGCGGGACAACCCCAAACTGTCGCCGACATAATCGGCCACGTCCTGGATTTCCGGCGGCTGATAGGTGTGGGCAAGGATGACGGCGCGGCGCTTCTCCTTCAACTCCCGCAAGCGTTCCAGGAGCCCGCCGCCCGAATGCTTGACCGCGTCCGAATTCGTGCCGGTTTGTTTTGTGCCGCCCGCCTTCATTTCCGCCCTCCTTTTTCCCGTTCCGGACTCTTGCCTGCTTCCGCGTTTTTCTCCCGTTCCTTCCGGCGTTCCTGTCGGATTCGCGCGCTTTCGCTGGATCGCGGCGGCGTTTCCTTTTTTTCGTCGCTGAATTCCAGGTAATGCCCACGGGGCAAAGTGATCACGAACCGCGCCCCCGGGTCCGCCATGTGTTCCACCCGAATGCGGCCGCGGTGTTCCTCGATGGTCCGCTGCACCATCGCCAGCCCCAGGCCGCTCCCTTTGGGTTTCGTCGTGTAGAAGAATTCGAAGACCTTCTCCTCGTCGCCGGGCGGTATGCCCGTGCCGTTGTCCTGGATTACCAGGCTGATCCCCTCCTCGTCCTCCACCGTCGCCACGACGATGCGTCCCTCGAAATCCTCGTCCGCCAGTTCCTGCGACGTTTCTATCGACTCCCGCGCGTTCTTTAAGAGGTTCAGGACCACGTGGGTGAACTGGCTCTTGTCCAGAACCACCGGGTACATCCCTTCCGAGAGGTTCGTCTCCAAAACAATTCCCGCCTCCTCCATTTCCGGCTTGGCGAATTCCATGAGTTCGCGGATGAACTGGTTCAGGTCGGTCGGGGTGGGGTCGGACTTGGGCGGCCGCGCGAAGGAGAGGAACGCGTCCAGCATCCGCGCCAGGGATTTCACCTCGTTGTAAACCCGGCGGCAGCGGCGTTCGAAGCGGGGGCGGGTGTCGGGGGGCAGCCGTTCCGAGTCCTCCACCAGCATCTGCACCGTCAGGAGGATGGCGTGGAGGGGAGTCTTTATTTCGTGAATGAGCCCGGCCGCCAACACCCCGACATAGGCCAGCCGTTCCTCGCGATTTTTATCGTCTTCGTCTTCACGCTTGCGTTTGGTCATGGCGTAGCGTTTCCGTTGCGGTTCTCACTTCCATGGTGTCATGATCTTGCGGTTCACGCGCCCGGGTCATTTTTTCGGGACATGCCGGCCGGAGGTCCGCGCGGTTCGGGTGCGGGGGAGCCATTCCTTCAGGGTGCTGAAGGCTTCTTCGGCGCTGTCGACCACCTTGAAGAGTTCGAGGTCGCCCGGGCTGATGTAGCGTTCCTGGGCGAGGACGGTCTTTTCCAGCCACTCGATGGCGCCGCGCCAGAACGAGCTTCCCACCAGGATAATCGGCATGGTGGGTATTTTTTTGGTCTGCACCAGGGTGAGGTGTTCGTACAGTTCGTCGAGGGTGCCGAAGCCGCCGGGGAAGGTGATGACGGCCTGCGAATATTTGGAGAACATGACTTTTCGGCAGAAGAAATAGCGGAAGGAGAGGAGGGTGCCGATGTAGGGGTTGGCGTCCTGTTCGAAGGGGAGGTTGATGTTCAGACCAATCGAGGAGCCTCCGGCTTCCTTGGCGCCGCGATTGGCCGCGGCCATGATGCCGGGGCCGCCGCCGGTGATGACGGTGAAGCCGTCGCGGGTCAGGAGGGCGCCGAGTTCGCGGGCCATTTGGTAGAAGGGGTCTTTTTCCGGCGTGCGGGCGGAGCCGAAGATGCTTACCCCTCTTTCGACTTGGGCCATGGCCTCGAAGCCTTCGACGAATTCCGCCATGATGCGGAAAATGCGCCAAGGATCCATCTTGCGAAAGTCATCGCCGCCGAATGTGGTCTCGCCTTCCATACCATACTCCCTTTGGCCAAAATGGACCGTAAAACCTGCCGCGCCGTGAAAATTCCATGAAATTCCATGATATGTAAAAATGGCGCCGATGCAATGCACGGCGCCATTTTGCAGGCAAATTGAATTGTTGGCGGCGCTAAAAATTAACGATGGAAGAATCGGATTTGCGCTTTTCCTCTTCTTGATCCAAATTGGTGCGGTAATCACGAAGATTGTCGTCCGAGAGATCGTCGCCGGTGGGTTCCGCTGGCGCTTCGAATTCCGGCCCAAGGCCGTAGTCGTTGGGGGCGGCCGGATCCGGCGGGAGGTCGTAATTCTCGGAAAGGCGGTTCTGGTTCCGGTCGTCCCACCAGAAACGCGGGCCGTCGATTTTGCCGCAGCCTTGCGTCAGCGCCAGGAGGCCCAGGGCAAACAGGATCTTCAGGGAAGTTATGCGCATGGCGTCATGGTTCCTTGGCTTCGGGATAATGGCTAGACGATTATCCTGGATAGGTTCTCCCGCGTCAAGATGGCGGGGGAAAGTCCTTTCCGCCCCTAATCGTCCCTGGGATTTTCCTGGCCCTTCAGGCGTTGGCTTTGGCGGGGAACGGTAACGGACGTGCCCTGGAAGGTGGCGACCAGTTTTCCTTCCTGGTCGTGGATTTCCACCAGCATGAATTTCACCCGGCGGCCGCTTTTGACCGTGCGCGCCTCGGCCGTCACCCAACCTTCGCGTACCGCGTTCAGGAAACAGATCGAGCCGTTGACCGCCATGGTGGCGTCGCCGAACATGTTGGAGGCGATGGCGGCGGTGTAGTCGGCCAGGGTGAAGAGGGCTCCGCCGTGCAGGTTGCCGTGGCCGTTCAGGGTATGCCGGGCGACGGGCAGGCGGACCTTGGCGTAACCGCGTTCGGCCGCCAGCACTTCCATGCCGGCGTGACGGGCAAAGGCGTCGTGCCCCATCAACCGCAGAAATTCGTCTTCATTCACTTTTGGCGTCCCCGGTCGTGGGTTTGGCGACGGCGTTGGCGTCGACGCGGGCCGATGCCGATCCCGACGCCACCGTTTCCGCCAGGCTTTTCAAGGCGCCCGAGGCGGCTTTGTCGGCTTCGACGCGGGCGAAGGCGCGCATGGTTTTACCCACCATTAGCGACAGAATCAGTCCCGCCACGGCAATGCATCCCGCCACCAGAAACGCTTTCGGATACTCGCCCGCGCCTGAGGCGCGGTAATGTCCGACGATTTGCGGGGCGAGAATGGCCACGAGGGAGAAGGAGGTGAAGAGGATGGCCAGGTTGACGGCGGCGTTTTTGACCCCGAAGGAATCGGCGTTCATGGCGGGGAAGGTGCCGAAAATGCCGCCGTAGCAGAGTCCGGCCAGGCCGAGGCAGGGCAGGAAGACCCCGGGGGAGCCGACGTGTCCGTGCAGGACGAACATGGCGACGGCGGTGAGGATGAAGGCGGCCGCGACCATTTGGATGCGGCCGAAGCGGTCGGAGAGGAAGCCCCAGAGGACGCGACCGCCGGCGGAGGCGAAGGCGAAGACCATGACGGCGAAGGTGGCCATTTGCGGGGTGAAGCGGGCGAGTTCGATGGCGATGGGGGCGGCGAGGCCGTTGACGAGGACGCCGGCGAAGACGCCGCAGAAGTATGAGGCGTAGAGGAGCCAGAACAGGGGTTTACGGAGCATTTCCTTCCAGCCGAGATTTCTTCTGGCTACGGTGGCGGCGGACTGGATTTTCGCTTCCGGGTTCCAGCCGGCCGGGGCGTAGCCGGCGGGGGGGTTGGTGATGTAGAGGGCTGCGAGGCCCATGGCCAGGAGGCAGAGTAGGCCGAGGATGGCGAACATGTTCATGACGCCGTAGGCGCCGATGAGGTGGCTGGCGAGGGGGGCGAGGACGATGGGTCCGACGCCGACGGCGGCGACGGCCATGCCGGAGGCGAGTCCGCGGCGGTCGGGGAACCAGCGGACGATGGCGCCGATGACGGTGCCGTAGACGAAGCCGCTGCCGACGGAGGTCATGATGCCGAGGGTGGCGGCCATCCAGGCGGGGGTGGTGCCGCGGCTGGCGAGGAGGAGTCCGCCGCCGTACATGGCGGAGCCGATGAGCGAGGTGAAGCGGGTGTAGCCGAGGTCGGCCATTTTGCCCGAGAGGAGCATTCCGACCGGCAGGAAGGCGAGGCTCATGGCGAAGATGAAGCCCCATTCGGAGGACCAGAGGTTTTGCGGTCTTCCGAGGGCTTGCCCGAGGGGCAGCATGAAGATGCTGGAGGTGTAGGCGACGCCTTGGCAGAGGTTGGCGATGATGCCGGCCAGGAGGATGAAGTAGCGTTTCATTTTCTCACCGGGTTTGGTCTGGGGATAAGAATATTACGGATTCAATACACGACTGGAACGGCTTTTCTATTATCGGCTGTTCCGGCGCCAATCTGCTATGAAACCGTGATTATCTCTTCATTTCCGCAAAAGTTATTCCAGCCGCACCGCCGCCTTGACGAGATCCCGGTCGAAGAAATTCACGCTCATGCCGGCGTCGACGACGTGGCGTTGGGCGTTGATGCCGCTGGCGCGGGGGCTGAGGAGAAAGAGGGCGAGGTTGGCGACTTCGCCCGTTTCCAGGGCGCGGTGGCGGAGGGTGGCTTTTTCGGCGAAGAGATAATTTTCCAGGTAACCCGGGATGCCGGCGGAGGCGGAGGTTTTCAGGAGTCCGGCGTTGATGGCGTTGAAGCGAACTTCGGAGAAGGCGGCGAAGCTTTTGGCGAGAAAAGCTATGGCGGAATCGAGGGCGGCCTTGACGGGCGCCATGTAACCGTAGCTTTCCGCGGCCATGTTGGTGTGGGAGATGGAGATGGTGACGACGGAAGCGGTTTTGGTAAAGCTGTCCTTGAAAGCGTTGGCCAGGGCGAGTAGGCTGAACATGCTGATGTCGACGGCTTGGAGGAAGTCGGCCCGGACCGTTTCGTGGAAGGGCTTGAGGCCCTGGCTGTAGTTGGCGTAAGCGATGGAGTGGACCAGGCCGTCGAGGGCGGGGTGTTTTTCCGCGACTTTCCGGGCGAGGTTTTCGATTTCCTTTTCCTTTGTTACGTCGCAGGGGAAGATGTCCGTTTCGGGGAAAAGTTTGCCGACGGCCTGGACGGCGGTTTCGTCTTTGACCGCCAGGACCAATTTGGCGCCTTCGCGGCGGAGGCCGTCGGCGACGTGATAGGCGACGCTTTTTTTGTTGGCGACGCCGACGACGAGGAAAGTTTTGTTATCGAGTTGCAGGAAGGACAAGTTGGCTCCTCCAAAAAGTCTATTAGTGTGTCCTCACAGCTTCGAAGAATGGTCGGACCAGCGGCAGAAAAGTGGGGTTTTCCTCAACATAATATATGATAGCCGGTGAATCCAGCGCCACCACCTTTCCCATAAGCCGAGTCAATCCTCCCATGAGTCACGCTCCCGCTTGATATATTCCTCAACACCGATATCACTCCAAAGCCCTTTGGCGATGCCCTGAAACTCGGTAATGTCGTGAAGCTTCCGGCGTTTTCCGCCATCACGCACCATAGCCGCCAAATCGGCAAGTAGTTTGATTTGCGACTGTGCGTCAAGGTGCGAAGCGCGTTCCAAGATCTCATCATATTCGGTCACAGGCATGGTCGTACCTTCTATAAGCAGCATACCACTCTCTATTAATAATATAGCTTAATTCCAGCCCATCCGCAAGGTCGGGAGGAATGCCTTAGCCGCAAAACTCATGAGTCGTTCTAGAGTTCTCACGCCATTACCGCCCGCGGCGTCAACTCCTCCCCCCGCACAAAAGCCGCCAAAAGCCGCTTCGCCGACTCATCCCAACTGAACGCCGTCTCCGCCGCCGCCCGGCCATTACTCCCCATCCAAGCGGTGTGCTCCAAATTGCCGAACGCCTTCACAATCACCGCCGCCAATTCCAGCGGGTCCTCCCCCACCGTCCACCCGTTCACCCCCGGCAGGATGAATTCGGACGGGACCGTGTTCCGTAGCGTCGCCACCGGTTTCCCCGCCGCCCAGGCCGGCAAGACCGCCCGGCCGTTATGATCCCGCCGGAACGGGGCCAACACCAGATCCACCGCCTGATAAAGTTCCGGCGCCACCACCCGTCCCCGCAGGGGGACAAACAACCCCGCCGCCCCCACCGCGCGGCGGAGCTCCTCGTCCAGCTTCCCCTCGCCCACGAAGAGGAATTTGGCGTCGGGGCGTTCGCGGGCGACTTCGCGGAGGGCGCCGGCGACGAGGTCGGCGCCGCCGGCGGGAGTGAAGCGTCCGGCGTAGAGGAGGGACGGTTGGCCGTCCTTGAGCCCGGCCGCCTGGCGGATGCCGGCGATGCCGCCGGCGGCGGCAGTGACCGGGAGGGGGTCGCAGCCGTGGTAGACGACTTCGCATTTCCAGTCGGGCGGGTGGAATTGTTCGTGGATGGTTCGTCTGACCCAGTGTGAGGCGGCGATGATGGCGTCGGCGCGGCGGATGCCGTCGTGTTCGATTTGGGCGATGCGGGCGGAGTCGCCGGAGTCGGGCCATTTGCCGGTGCGGCCCCATTCGGTGGAGTGGAAGCCGACGGCGAGTTTGGCTGGGGTGAGGGCGACGGCTTTGAGGCCGGCGGCGATGGTGAACCATTCGTGGCAGTGGATGAGGTCGTAGTGTCCTTCGCTTTTGAGGGAGTCGGCGAGGTAGTGGGTGAAGGCGTGGGAGAGGGCGTCGATTTCGTCGAGGAAGGTGGGGCGGCGGTCCCAGGGGCAGCGGCGGATATGGATGTTGTTTTGGATGTCTTCCATGGGTTGGTTGGGGCCGAGTCGGGTGAAGAGGCGGATTTGGTGGCCGGCGCGGGCGAGGGCGGCGGCGAGGCGGGAGGTGTAGATGGCGCCGCCGCCGATGGCGATGCCTTCGAGGGCTTCCCAGGCGAGGATGGCGATTTTCATTAGTTATGTTCTCCTGGTTCTATCTTTCGCGGACCAACAGGGAAACCTGTCCCTTCTCCATCAATCCACGTGTCCGAAGCTCCCCCAACCATCGCGCCGCATCCACATAATAACCCGCAGTCGGCTGAAGCCCGGGACAAACCCCTGCAAACCACGCATTCAACCCCGCCATGAAACGTTCCCGCACATACTTCGCCGCCATACTCGCCAAAGCCGTCGGAAAGGAAACGGCATCCGCCTTGACTTTAAAAACAATCTGGAAATCCCCGCCCTCACGCCGCAAACGATAGCGCGAACACCCCCGCCCCACTTCCAAAACATCCAGCCAGGCCCCCCGAAACAAAGCGAACAAAAACGCCGCGTAATCATCCCTTCCCCCCTGCTTGTCCACCACCGCGATAATCGGGGAATCAGGAAATAATTCGGCCAGGCGCTTTAAGTGCCGGCCCGTTTCCATAAGGAGCGCCTGATTCTTGTTCAGCCCGGCGGCGAACCGCCTATTCAAGGCCGGCTCAAACAGGCAGTCCACCCCGAGATGCGCCACTCGCGGGGACGGTTCGGTCGGCGCAACGCTTTCCGCCAACGCTTCCCGTAAAATTTGCACCGCGCCTTCCAGCTCGACCGCCGCGGCATAGGCCGGAAAAGGAGCGAGCGTCGGCGCGTAACATGGATGCCTGGGCGCTTCGGCGTCGGCGAAGGAAAACCGGAGGGGATACTCCCCATGCGCCAAAAAGGAAAACGCTCCCAGCGTCTTTTCAAAAATCGCCAAGCCGCCGGTACGATACAGAACTTTGCTGTCCGCCACCGCCAGCCGCGTTTCCTTCTTCCGCCACTCGCGGACCAAAACGCCGCCCAGGGCCTCCCAGGGCGTATCCTCGCGCCAGGCGTCCGGCACCTCCAAGGCGGCGGCGGCGGTCGCCAAAGGCCCAAGGGTTGGACCCAGCCCCGCCTCGTCTATGCCTGCCAGAATGTACAAATAAGCACTCCGCAAGAATTGGGGCAAAAAAATAAGGACAACTACCTGAAACGCGGGAATCACGGAGACACTCACGAATGGCGCTGAAATAAGGACAACCCGCGTCTCCGAGCCCTGTCTCGCCGCATTCCCCTCCGCTCGTTCTTCCGCACCCTGTCCCGCCCCACCCCTCTCCGCACGTCATTCCGGCGTCTTAAACGGATGCTGCATCCCCAACGGGCGGTTTAGCCGGAATCCAGGGGGATGAGCGCCGACGGCAGTGGAATCACCCTGACGCAACAACCGACGAACGCGTCTCCGAGCCCTGTCTCGCCGCATTCCCCTCCGCTCGTTCTTCCGCACCCTGTCCCGCCGCATTCCCCCCCACGCGTCATACCGGCGTCTAAAACGGGTGCTGCATCCCCAACGGGCGGTTTAGCCGGAATCCAGGGGGATAAGCGCTGACGGCGGTGGAATCACCCTGACGCAACAACCGACGAACGCGTCTCCGAGCCCTGTCTCGCCGCATTCCCCTCCGCTCGTTCTTCCGCACCCTGTCC
>JAVBTZ010000257.1:0-7864 GCA_031555915.1 Planctomycetota bacterium | reverse complement strand
TTCCATCCGTAGTTTAAGGTGGTTCTCTGTGGTCTCTGTGTTCTCTGTGGTAAAAAATTATTTTAAATCATCGCCGCGCAAAGAATTACCCTTATTTCAGCGCCATTCGTACCTGTCCCCTAATTGCAAAATCACCATTTCAAGCCTTGATGACCTGGCCGTCGAAAAAGCAGGCCATGCCGCGGCCGTGTTGTTTGGCTTTATACATCATCATATCGGCGTTGTGCAGCAGCTCGTCGGGGGTGGTGCCGTTTTCAGGATATTGGGCGACGCCGATACTAGCCCGGCAGATCGGGGTGGCGCCATTGATTTTCCAGGGCTGGTTGAACCGGTTCAGGAGAAAATCGATGACCTTGCGAATATATTCGCGGTCGATATCGTTCAGGAGGAGGATAAATTCGTCGCCGCCGTAACGATACGCGTGATTTTTGGTCAGCGGGTTTTTTTGCAGGGTTTTGCCTACTTCACGCAAGAGTTCGTCTCCGGCGTGATGTCCCATGGAATCGTTAAGTTCCTTGAAGTTGTCCAAATCGAAGAACAGCAGGTAGCCGTTGGGACGGAAGGCTTTGTCGTCCCGCATGATATCCTGGCAATCCCGCATTAACTTTCGCCGGTTGGGGAGGTTGGTGAGGGCGTCATAGTTGGCCATTTGCGCGATAATGGCTTCGTTGTTTTTATTTTCAGTGATGTCCACAGAACTTACCACATGCGCTAGACGCCCGTCCACCCAGCGGAAAGCCGAGGAAAGAACGCGAAACCAGGACCCGTCGAAAGGACGGCGGTAGTCCCAGGAATAGACTTTGGTCGGGTTGCCCTCGACGTCAATCAACTTTTTCTGGGGGCAATATTCGCATTGGCCGGTTTTGTCGGTATACAACGTCGCCCAGCAGCGTTTCCCCAGCATGGCTTTCCGGCCGCCGTAAGGGGCGGCCATGGACTTATTTACATAAAGTATCTCGTGGGTATAGAAGTCGTTGACGTAGATGTCGACCCCGGTATTATCCAGCACGCTCACCAGGGTTTGTTCCGCCAGTTCCAGGCTGCGCTGGTAAAAACGCAATTTGATATGGTTGGCCAGAAGGTTAAGCACCATCTGCGCCGCTTTGACGCCCTGATCGTCCAAGAAAATATTCCGCCGCCGATCCATCATGCCGACCAAGCCGATCGGCTGGTTGTCTTTGCCGATGGCGGGCACGAGCATGAGGGTATTGGAGTCAAAGATATGCGAGGCGTCTTGAATAAGGTCGGAAGCGTTGTCCTGACCGTTGGCGGCGGTCTCGGTTTCGTCAGCGTGTTGATAAAACACGAGATGGCGAAGGAATTTCTCCATTTCGGGGCAGCTGAGGTGTTTTTCCAGGCTAAAGGAGGAGGGAAGGCCTTTAATTTGGTAGCTGGTATATTGCTCTTTCAGGTGGAAGGTATGGGTATGATCCGTTTCATAAACAAATCCGCAACCGAAACGAAAGTGTTTGCAGACGTCCGTAAGAATGCGTTCGATCATCTTCGATGATTCATCGAGTGAGCCGAGCGACTCGATAATTTGGGCAAACAGCTGCTGAATATCACCCGAGTTGTAATGGTACGAGCGTGTTTCCGCGTCACTTTTGCGGAGGCGTTCACTGGTTGTGGGGTTAATCAGATCTGTATTCATTCCCACAGTATACCTTTTTCTTTAAGCAATGCAATGTGTCTTTTACATCATGGGCGCGAACATTCTGGCGAAGTTGTAGCTGGCTAAAACCAATGGGCTCTTATTCAAGAAGTAATTGTCCCGGAGAAGTATGCTGTTTTTTTCATCTTCATGAAAAATATCCAGGCATTGCCGGCAGAAATCCCCAGCATAAATAAAGGCGTTAACCTCGAAATCCAGGGTGAAGGAACGATTGGTGATGTTGGTGGTGCCTATGGTGGCCATCACTCCGTCAATCGCCACCGTCTTAGCGTGAATGAAGCCTTTATAGTAGTATATCTTGGCTCCGCATTTTTGCAAGTCACGGGCATACCCGAGCGTGGCCATATGGACGATGCGGTAATCCGATTTTTGCGGAATCATCAACCTGACATCCACGCCGGCCCGAATGGCGAAGCGGAGGGCATCGGCGAAGGAGTCGTCCGGCGCGAAGTAGGGGGTTTGGATATAGACACATTTTTTCGCGCTGTAGATCATGCCGATCATGCCGGCTTTGATGGGGCTTTCCTTGGTGTCGGGACCGCTGGAGACGATTTGCATGGCGGTTTTGCCGATATGGCTTGGTTCGGGGAAATAGGTGTGAAGGTCGATTTGATGCGGGTCCGACGCTAAAGTGTAACTCCAATCCATGAGAAAGCGCTCTTGCAGGAACCAAACCGCCGACCCGGTGAAACGCAGGTGGGTGTCCCGCCACGGCGAAAGTTTTTCATCCTTGCCCAAATATTCGCTGCCGACGTTCATGCCTCCCACATAGCCAATCTGACCGTCGATGACCACGATCTTCCGGTGATTGCGGTAATTCAGCCGCAGGTGCGAACTTAAACTGCTGAAAACCGGCGCAAAGGGTTCGACTTTTCCTCCCGCCGCTTGCAATTCGCGGAAGGCCGCTCCCGAAGCCATCAAGGTGCCGATGGAATCGTATATCAGGCGAACTTCCACGCCGGAACGGGCTTTTTGGGTGAGAACGCCGAGGATTTTCCGGCCAAGATCGTCGTTTCTGAAAATGTAAAACAGGATATGGATGTGGTGCCGGGCGCGGTTAAGGTCTTCCAGCATTTTTTCGAAAAGCGCCGTCCCGGCTACGAAGATATCGACGTGATTGTCGTGGGTTATGGGGCCGTCGGCTTCATTGGCCAGATAGCGGAGCAGGGGGGAGGAAGGGATGGGGATGGGGGCATCGGCCTGCACCAGGGTGGTTTTGGCGTGTTTGAAATGGTTCATGATGTAATTGTTGTACATTTCGTCGCGCGCGGCTTTAAGCAGGTAACGTTTTTTTCGGCTGATGCGAAAACCTGAGCCAAGAAACAAGTAAAAAATAAACCCCGCCACCGGTAAAAAAAGTAATACCATCACCCAAACCAAACTCGAAGCCGGATTCTTCCGTTCAAAAAAAAGTACCGCTATGACACAAATCGCGCTAAATATTGCCACTCCGCCGAAAAAAAAGGAGGTTACGTTCATCTGCCATCCCCGATTCGTATAATTCTCGCGCCTGTTTCACGTGTATTCTGCATCCATCATCATTATTTGTCCAGTAGCTAAGACTAGTCCGTTCGGGCAATTTTGCTGGTGGATTGAAAAAGGACGGGAATTGGCGATAATATCCTGAAAACGGCGCAACCACGTTACCATACCCAACGAGATAATTGTCACGGAGACCCAGATGGGCGACGACGCCATTCAGTATGTAAACTTCAGCGAACCCCAACCGCCACGGCGTAAATCCCGGCGCGGCGGATGCCTGGGCTGGACCTGCGGCTGCCTGGCCGGCCTGGCCGTAATCGTCGTTACCCTGGGGTTGATTCTGGGGCTGGTCCTCAACCGTTGGGACCCGCTGCCAAGCGCTTGGGAAAATATGCCGCCCGCAACCAATATGGCGGTGGAGTTCCACGACCTCCGCACCTTGCTCCGGCGCAGCCTCGCCGACCCCGGGCTGATGCGGCTAAGCCAAAAACACCTCGCCGCGCTCGAAGAGGCGGTCGCCTCACTGGAGGGGCAGAGCACCCCACCCAAGGATTTCCGAACCGTTTACGATTTCGCCGACTATTACCGCAAAGTCGGTTTTCTGCACCGCATCTTTTTCCCCAATAACCTGATCGTCTACTCCACCGCCACCAACCCGGGGGAACACGGCTTCATCCTTCAAGCCCCGACCTGGTTGGGCTGGCTTTTGCATCTGGATGAACCGGACCAAATTCGACCCTATCATGACGAGGAATCCGGCGTGCATTTTTTCTACACCCACCATGAGGGTTGGCTGATGGTGGGGTTTAGCGAGGAACTGCTTCAGGAAACGCTGGCCAATTGGTCGGCGCAGGCCAAGCCGCTGGGACCGCGCGCCGCCGGCGGTGAGACCCGGGTGTACGGCGCCCTCCGCCTGGCGGCCGAGTCTTCCGTCTTCAGCCAAGCAACCGACGCCCCGCCGCCGCCGGCCAACCTCGCGCCCGAGCACTTCGCTTTCGCCGACCCCTTTGCCGCCGCGACCAAGGGTTTGGAAAAATTGGAGCATGAAGAGGTTATTAAGAGCGTCCGCGTCCTGATCCAGCCGGCTTTGGAGGGATGGAACGTTTCGGCCGAAGCGGGGGAGGCGGGCTTGTTCGCCGCCGGCCAAATGTTGACGGACACGGTTGCTGAAACGCTGGGCGACCACGAGGTGGTGGCACCGGGGCAGGATTGGTCGGATCTTTCCGTATTTTTCCAGGTAGCCCCAGACCTGATGGAAACGTGGCGGATTAAATCCGCCCGGCTGGCCCGCGACGCCAGCTTCACGAACGACGCCATCCGTAGCGATCTGGCCTGGAAATGGCTGCACGACGCCTGGTTCGCCAAAATCAGCGGCGAGGGTTGGCTGCGGGTCGGCCCTCCCGCGCTTCCCGCCGGGATGAGCTATCCGCCGCTTCCGGTGCTGGCGCTGGGTTGGAGGATTCGCGACGGGATCGACCCCGCCGATGCCGGCAAGGAATTCAATAACGCGCTCGAACGTTGGCAGGACGGCGCCCGAAGCCTTGCCGACGTCGGCAGTCAGTGGCGGGACGGCGAACATTTCGGCGCCCATTTCACCACCGATGCCGACGGGGAGGGAGGGGGGCTGAACCTGCCTCCCGTCATGGTCAACGGCGCCCGCCCGGTTTGGCAATTCTACCATAAGGAACGGACCGCTTGGCTGGCCAGCGACCCCTCGGGCATGCCCTTGGAACGGGGCGATCTACTTTGGCCGGGCGGTAAAGCCAGCGAACCGAAAGCGGGTTGGCTTGCCGCGGCCGGCGGTTGGCGGATTAGACCGGAATTCCTTGACGCCCTGGGAGAATGGTTCCGGGATCGTTACAGCCTGCTCCCGGCCAAACGGCGTTTGCCGCGTGGCGACGAGGAACGGCTGGACAACTGGGCCGATAAGGCCAGGGATTTCTTGCAGGCTTTTCCCAAAGGGTGTTTTCGGCTAAACGGAAACGTCACAGGGACCAAGTTGGTCGGCAAAGCTTATGTGCCGAAAGGGGTGGGGGAATAAGCTTCAATCCTCCCTAATCGCCACATTCATGAACGCCAGGGGCGGGCAGTTGCTCTCATCCACAAAAGCCAATTGCGGATTGTGGCTGGCGCAATAACTCACCACCGGATTTTCGCCAAGTTCGCGGTTCAATTCAATATACAAACGATCCCGCCCCGACTGCTTCACCCGGCGAATCGGCGCGCCGCCGTTTTTATCCCCCAGCGCCAGGCAACCGACATCTCCCGCCACCGGCCGCAATTCCCCGCTGACATTCCCAAACTCCAACATCACTTTCGCCTTGTCGCCGTCCACAAACCAGGCGTCCTTGAAATCCGGCGCCTTCCACGGCGCTTTCTTGCCGTATACCAAACCGAGAGCCGCCCGCGCCGCGCGTTCGCCAATGACAATGTTCCCCGCCGCCGAATTATGTATTCCGTCCGACAACCCGGCGTCCAGGGTCGGAATCACCGCCACGTTTTCGAGGCCGTAGCCGGCTTCGCGTTGCGCCTCCCTTACTTGTCCCCACAATGGGCTTTCCCCGGGTTTGGACACGCCAATCACCCGGTTCAACTGACAAACAATCAGCGGCAAATTCGGCGCTTCCATCACCCGGCGGAAATTCTGGACCATTTCCTTGAAGACTTCGCCGTAGCTCGCCGCCGCCCCCTCCCGCCGGCAATCGGCATTGCCGTGATACCAAATGCACCCCGCCACTGCGCCCGGGGGCGTCTCCGGTTTGGGAACCAGCCGCGGCCCCCCGTCATGCAGGCTGAAATTGGCGAAATCGTACAGCGAAGTCGCCGTCCACACCTGGGTCAGCAGGTTGTCCAGGGCGGGGGAGGGCATGCCTTTCTTGCGGTTTTGCCAATTTTCCAGCCCGGTTCCCTCCTGGGCGGCCGGGATTAGGCCAATCGGAAGGCCGGTCTCGCGGTGAAGAGCCTTGCCGAAAGCCAGCCAAGGCGAATGCGTCGCGGCGCCGCTCGAAAAGAAACGGGCGTTCCTTATACCCGTGACGTCGTGCAATGGATGCGAAGCGAGACTCCAACGTTCGTTTTTCCTGAACATGTGCACGCCAAGTTCCGGCGCGTCCTCGACCCAGCCGTGGCCGAACCCGAGAGCGTTGTCGTCGCCGGCAATCAGCCAGAGAGCCCCGACCCCGAGGTGAAGGATTTGGTCCCCCGCCAGGCGCCAGGGATCCCCACCCAGGCGGAGGCGCGTTTCGATGCGGTACGGCCCGCCGGCGGGGACATTTTCCAGAACGTGCCGCCAGTTCCGATCCGGCGTGGTGTCGGCGTCCTGCCAGTCCAGATGATCCGCCGGCGGGCGCTGGAAGCGTTCATCCACGAGACGGATCTCAACCGTGCCGTTCCGTTCGGCCGGGTCCAGCCAGGAACCGGCCAGGGGGATGTCGACATTATTGTCGAGGCGGCGTTGGAGAATCTGCCAGTCGGATGGTCCTTGGCTGATGCGGGCTCCGGCGAGGGCGGCTCGTTTCATGGGCGTCTCCCGTGGCTACGGTTCGTTTTTTAAAATCGCTGCTATAGATATCGACAGAATAAGCGGGTTAACGGCAACAAAAAGGCGGAAGCGGCCGGACCGGAAAGCCAGCCTCACTCATCGCGGCCGGGTTTCCCCGTGGCGTCCGGGTCTTCCACCCCGGGCTCGGCCTGGTGGCGCCCGTAAAGAATCTCCCGGCGTTCACGCTTCAATTCGGACAAATGCTGGAAATACTTCTTGCTCTCCGCCACCACCACCCCGGACAGGAACACCAACGCGACCAGGTTCGGAAATGCCATGAGGCCATTGGTGATGTCCGCCAGCGTCCACACGAAATTCAGCGGCAAAAAGGGGCCGATACCCACGACAATGACATAGAGAACCCGATAGGGCAGGGTGGCCTTGACCCCGAAAAGATAGGACAGGCAGCGTTCGCCATAATAGGCCCAACCCAAAATGGTGGTGAAGGCGAACAGGACCAGGCACACTGTAAGGATGTACGAACCCGATTGGGGATAGACGCTGGCGAAAGCGGCCTGGGTCATTTTCGCGCCTTTGAGCGGACCCGTCCAGGCGCCGGTGAGAATCAGGGACAGCCCGGTTATCGAGCAGACGACCATGGTGTCCAGGAAAGTTCCGGTCATGGAAATGAGACCCTGTTCCGCCGGCCACTTGGTCTTGGCGGCGGCGGAGGCGATGGGGGCGGAACCGAGGCCGGCCTCGTTCGAAAAAATTCCCCGGGCGACGCCGGACCGTATGGCGTTGGCGAAAGCGGCTCCCCCGAACCCGCCGAGCACGGCGTGACCGCTGAAGGCCGAGGCGATAATCAGGTCGATGGCGGCGGGGATTTGCGACCAGTGCATGAAAATGATGCCCATCCCGAAAATGAAGTACACCACCGCCATGAAGGGAACCACCGCCGACGAGACCGAGGCAATGGATTTGAGCCCGCCCAGAACGACCGCCCCGACGACCAAAGCCAGAATGGCACTGGACCAAATGGGGTCGATGCCGAAGGAACCGTGGAGGGCGTCCTTGATGGAATTGGCTTGGGTGGTGGTGCCGATGCCCATCACGCCGGCGGCGGCGCCGAAGAGGGCGAAGAGCATGGCGAGGATCTTATACTTCGCCCCCATGCCCATTTCGATGTAACGCATGGGGCCGCCGGACATTTCGCCCTTGGCGTCGAC
>JAVBTZ010000177.1:0-6199 GCA_031555915.1 Planctomycetota bacterium | reverse complement strand
ACACAAAGGACACAGAGAACCGCATTTTTTAGAGTCAGCAAATAAAATTGTGGTTCTCTGTGCTCTTTGTGTCTCTGTGGTTAAATTCACATTTTCAGGGAGTCGTTGGTATATATACTGAGCACGGAACGAAATTGTGAAAACCGGGAACCGCATATAACCACAGAGACACAAAGGGCACAGAGAATCATGGACACCGTCACCCACGCCCTGCTTGGCGCCGCCCTCTCCGACGCCGGCTTCCGTAAACGCCTCGGGCCCGTCGCCACCCCCTTCGCCCTCTTCACCGCCGCCCTGCCGGACATCGACATCCCCGCCGTCATGCTCCTCGGCTACCACCCCTGGCTGGAACACCGCGGCTACACCCACAGCCTGCTCCCCCAACTCCTCGCCGCCCCCCTCTTGGGCCTGGCCGGCTGGCTGCTGGCCGGTAAAAAAGGCCGCTTCCACCAGTGGGCGCTACTGGCCGTCATCTGTCTTTTTTCCCACACTTTCCTGGACCTCGCCACCAGTTGGGGAACCATGCCCCTCCTACCCTTCTCCTGGCGGCGGATTTCCTGGGACCTCGCGCCGATTATCGACCTCTTCGTCTTTTCCCTCACCTGCGGCTCGTTTCTCCTGAACCGGATCCTCCGCTGGGAACGGGTCGTGCAGCCCTTGAACCCGGTCGCCTATCCCATCGTGCACGAACATCCCCGCCGGCGTAACGCCGCGGACTGGCTGGCCCGGCTGGTCGTCATCCTCTGCGCCGTCTATTTTCTGGTCGCCTGGCACCAGAACCGGCAAACCGTCCGTAAAGCCCGCGAAGCCCTGCAAGCCGAAGGGATAGTCCCCATGGAAGTCAGGGCCAGCCCCATCATGTTTACCTATATCGCCTGGGAAATCGCCGCCAAGGACGCGGCGGGAAACATCCATAACGCCGTCCATTCCAGCTATGCCCCCCAACCCATGCAATTCGTGAAATTCGCGAACGCCGACGACCCGGCGGTGGAAAAATTGCTCTCCCATCCCGACGCACAACGTTTTCTCTGGCGGACCCAGGGCATGGCGGTGGCGTCGAAGGTAAAGGATGACGAAGAAGGGGAGGTGGTGCGTTTCCAGGACCGGCGCTTTTTCTCCCTGGCCAAAACCTGGCCGAGCCGCTTTGTCCATGAGTACCGGGTGGGGCCGCAAGGCGAACCGGAACGCATCGCGGTCCGGCGCATGGGGCTTACCAGCCAGGCAGCCTACTCCGAATTGCGGCGTTTGTGGGAGTTGATGTGGAAGGGAGTGGTGGTTGAAAAAGAAACGGCTCCCTGACGAATTTTTGCATGCACCGATGCCGTGTGTTGTATTATACTTTCCTGACCGGCTTGCCGCCGGACCCAATTGACGCCAGCGTAAACGAAACGTCCTTTCCTATCCACCGGAGAACCCATGCGCTACCTCCCGCATACCCAACAAGACATCGACGAAATGCTCGCCGCCATAAACGCACCTTCGATCGAAGCCCTCTTCGAACAAATCCCCAAGCAATACCGCTTCGACCAACCGCCCCAACTCCCCCAACCCCTCGACGAATGGCAACTCCGCAAACACCTCCAAGCCCTCGCCGACTCCGGCGGCGGCTCCTTCCAGGCCTTCCTCGGCGCCGGCTCGCAACCCCACCACATCCCCGCCCTCGTCCCCCAACTCGCCGGACGCTCCGAATTCCTCACCAGCTACACCCCCTATCAACCCGAAATCTCCCAGGGCACCCTGCAGGCCATCTTCGAATACCAAACCCTCATCGCCCGACTCACCCAACTGCCCGTCGCCAACGCCAGCCTCTACGACGGCGCCACCAGCCTCGCCGAAGCCGCCCTCATGGCCATGCGTATCACCAAACGCCAGACCGTCGTCGTCGCCAAAGCCGTGCACCCCCACTACCGACAGGTCCTCGCCACCTACCTGGCCCCCCTCGCGGAGGTGAAAATAATCGAACTCCCCCTCGCCCCCGACGGCCGCACCGACCTGACCCAACTCGCCGACACCACCGAACCGGCCGTCCTCATCCTGCAAAGCCCCAACTTCCTCGGCTGCGTCGAAGACCTCGCCGCCGCCGCCGAAAAAGCCCACGCCGCCGGAGCCCTCCTCGCCGCCGGCTTCACCGAACCCTTCAGCCTCGGCATCCTCAAAGCCCCCGGCGAATGCGGCGCCGACATCGCCTTCGGCGAAGGACAATCCCTCGGCAGTCCGCAAAATTTCGGCGGGCCCGGCCTCGGCATAATCGCCTGCAAAAACGAATTCATGCGGCAGATCCCCGGCCGGCTGGTCGGACAAACCACCGACAACCGCGGCCAACGCGGCTTCGTCCTCACCCTCTCCACCCGCGAACAACATATCCGCCGCGGCAAAGCCGTCTCCAACATCTGCTCCAACGCCGGACACACCGCCCTCACCGCCGCCGTCTTCATGGCCGCCATCGGCGGCAGCGGCTTCCGCCGGCTCTCCCAGCTTAACCGCGACCTCGGCGAATACCTGAAGGCCGGCCTGGTCCGCCTCGGCTTCAAGCCCCTGTCCAACGCCGCCACCTTCAACGAATTCACCGCCGCCGCTCCGGCCGGCTTCGCCGAAAAGCGCCAGGCGCTGCTGGGCGAACAAATTCTCGCCGGCCTGAATCTGCAAAGCCATTACCCCGAACTTGGCCGAAACGCCTGGCTCTTCGGCGTCACCGAAGTCGCGGGGAAGGATGGAATAGACCAACTGCTTCGCTTGCTTGCCGCTTGACAATTGGGGCGCGGCCGCGTGACCGCGCCGGAATGATACCGTGCTGTGTACAGGTGCAAAGGAGGAAGTCCATGCGCAAGAAAATGTGGTTGCTCGCGGCGGTGGTGGCAATGTCCCTGGGCGTCGCCGTGGCGGAGGAACAGTGGAAATCCCCGGCCCCCAACGTCGTCTATGCCGGAGACTTCCATAAAATAGTGGAAGGTAAACCGATCGCCCTCTACACCATCCATAACAACCGCGGCATGCTGGTGCGGGTCACCAATTACGGCGCCAAACTGGTGCAGCTGATCGTCCCCGACCGTTTCGGCGCCAAGTCCGACATCATCCAGGGCTATGAAAGCATCGACAAGGCCATCGGCGGCCAAGCCTCCATGAACGCCTTCATCGGCCGCTTCGCCAACCGCCTCGGCGGCGGGATCCTCAAACTCGACAACGTCGAATACAAACTCGCCGTCAACGACGGCCCCCGCAACAACACCCTGCACGGCGGCGTGAAAGGCTCACGCTTCCTCCCCTTCGAAGCCAAGCTGCTCGGACCCAACAGCATCCAGATGACCCTCCTGTTCAAGGACGGCGAGGAAGGCTTCCCCGGCGACCTGCCCCTCAAGGTCACCTACACCGTCACCGACGACAACGAACTGGTCATCGACTACGAAGCGGTCTCCGCCAACAAGACCACGGTCATGAACTTCACCGGCCACGCCTTCTTCAACCTGTCCGGCGACCTCGGCTCCTCGATTGAGGACCACATCGTCACCGTCAACGCCGACAAGGTCCTGGAAGTCAGCCCCGAACTCACCCCCAACGGCAAAATGCGCCCGGTCGCCGGCACCCCCATGGACTTCCGCACCCCCAAGGCTTTCGGCAAGGACATCCGCGCCGACTATGATCTGCTCAAGGCCGGCAACGGTTACGACAACCACTATGTCCTCAACCAGAAAAACGAGGGTGAACTCGGCTTCGTCGCCAAGGTCGAAGATCCCAAATCCGGCCGGATTCTCGAAGTGTTTTCCACCGAGCCCGGCACCCAGGTCTACACCGGCAACTTCCTGGAAGGCAAACTGCCCCGCGACGCCGGCAAGGGCTATGTCTTCAACTTCCGCACCGCCTTCTGCATCGAACCCTCGCACTTCCCCGACGCCCCCAATCATCCCGAATTCAAGGCCATCGTCCTGAAACCGGGCGAATGGTACTCGGGGAAAATCGTCTATAAATTCTCGACCAAGTAAAAAATCGCCAGTCAACAGCGTTCAGCATTTGCCAAATCGCCGTTCGGCGGCTTGAATGGCGGTTTGGCAAAACTCCAGGAGAAATCACCCCCATGACCACTCACCCCAGCGAAAAACCGTCCCTCGGCACCGGCGGCCTCATCCTCAACGAACCGCTCCTTTGGGAGCGGGGGCGACCGGGCCGTTCCGGCATGAGTATCCCCGTGGAAGACATCCCCGCGTCGCCCCTGCCGGCCGAACTCGCCGGCGCCGGTCCCGCCTGGCCCGACCTGTCGGAACCGGAAGTTGTCCGCCACTTCACCCGTCTGTCGACCTGGAACTTCGGGGTCGACACCGGGATGTACCCCTTGGGCAGCTGCACCATGAAGTATAACCCCAAGGTTAACGAAACCGTCGCCGCCCTGCCCGGGTTCAACGGCGCCCATCCTTTTCTCCCCGAAGCGGCGAGCCAGGGGGCGTTACGGGTGATTTATGAAACGGAGCGGCTTTTGGCGGCGGTGGTGGGACTTCAGGCGGCCAGTTTGCAGCCTGCGGCCGGGGCGCACGGGGAACTCTGCGGCATGTTGATGATTGCCGCGTACCATCGCCAGCACCGCACCGGCAAGCACAAGGTATTGATGCCCGACACTTCGCACGGCACCAATCCCGCCACCGCGACGATGTGCGGTTTCAGCGAGGTGAAGGTTCCCCTGGGTCCTAACGGCAGGATGGAAGCGAAGACCGTTGCCGCCTTGCTGGATGACGAAGTGGCCGGCATTATGGTGACGAACCCGAACACGGTGGGGTTGTTCGAGGCGGAGCTGGGTGAAATCAGCCGCATGTTGCATGAGCGGGGCGCTTTGGTGTATGGGGACGGCGCCAATTTGAATGCGGTGATGGGCAGGGTGGACATGGCGAAGGTTGGGGTGGACGTGATTCACTTCAATCTTCACAAGTCGATGTCGACGCCGCACGGGGGCGGGGGTCCGGGGTCGGGGCCGGTGGCGGTGGGGGCGACTTTGGCGCCGTATTTGCCGGGGCCGCGGGTGGTGTTGGAGAGTGGGCATTACCGTTGGCAGGCCGAGAATCCGTTGTCTATCGGGCGTTTGCATGGGTTTTACGGGCAGTTTGGGGTTTATTTGCGGGCTTACGCTTATTTGTTGACGTTGGGGTCGAGGCTTGCCGAGGTGAGTGGTTTGGCGGTGTTGAATGCGAATTACGTGCAGGAGCTGTTGAAGTGGGCGTATCATTTGCCGTTCAATCAGCGTTGCATGCATGAGTGTGTGTTGACGGACAAGTTGCAGCGGGCGTATAAGGTGACGACGTTGGACATTGCCAAGCGGTTGATTGATTTGGGCTACCATCCGCCGACGGTTTATTTTCCTTTGGTGGTGGATGGGGCGATAATGATTGAGCCGACGGAGACGGAGTCGAAGGAGGATTTGGACGGGTTTGTGGAGGCGATGTTGGTGATTGCGCGGGAGGCGGAGGGGGGTGGGGCGGGGTTGCATGGGTCGCCGGTGCGGACTAAGGTGGGTCGGTTGGATGAGACGGCGGCGGCGCGTAGGCCGCGGTTGACGGGGGACATGGAGTCGGGGCTGATGGGGGGGAGGGGGGAGTAACGCCGCATTTCCGCTTGCGTTAATTGGGTCCAGCGTCACGCTGGTTGCGGGGGTTCAGGGGGGCGCAACCAGCCCCCTATGAAACGCGGTTGATCCAAAAGTCAAAAAGCGGTTGCGGTGCGCGGTTAAGCGGTTAAGCGGTTATGAAACGCGGTTAATGGGCCGCGTAAAAGGAAGTGCGGTTCCAGCATTCGGTATAAACCCATCAGAAACTAGTTACGCGGCCCTACCTTTTTGAGCAAAAGAGCGAAGCGCATTTTGCGTCCGGGCCGCCAAGGCGGTATCGAATTCAAAACATGCGAAGCTCCCAAACGCTGCGAAGCTCAACTTTGTTACGTCCAGGTATATCCACTGCCGTCAGCGCTTTTCCCCCTGGATTCCGGCGAAACTGCCCGTTCGGGGTGCAGCGACCGTTGCAGACGCCGGAATGACGTGTGGGGAGGGGTGCGGCGTGACAGAGTACGGAGTTGCGTAACAAAGTTGAGATGCGCCCTCCCAAACATAACGAATTCAGCGGGGGGGCTGGGGGGCGAAGCCCTCCCAAACCTTCCGCATTCAGCCGGGGGGTCTGGGGGGCGAAGCCCTCCCAGGACGGAGAATAATAGGGCTGCCGTTTGCCTT
>JAVBTZ010000265.1:0-3925 GCA_031555915.1 Planctomycetota bacterium | reverse complement strand
TGATTAAAAACCCCTTATCTCTTTCGAGGTAAGGGGTTATTTGTTTTATAGATTTATAGGGTATCTCTAAATATTCATTTCAACTTTGATGATAAAATGTCACCCACGTATCTAGTTGCATCGGTTTGGAGCCATTTGTCTTGGTTTTCCGGTAAGGAATCCAGTAAGCATTTTCATGGCGTTCGAGACTTGGACAATTGAAAAACATTCGCCTTGGGCGATACCTATCAAGCAAAATGGGCATTCTCCCTACCCCGCTCTTGCGAAAAGACATTTCCACGCCATGATGGTTATTCATGATCGGATGCTCACACCCATCCAATGAAGGAGCCTGTTCCCCGCGCGGGTTCCCCGGCACGCGCCTACCCCAGCAGATTTCCGAACAACTCCTCGTCGGTGGGAATCACCGGCGCAATCGGCCTGGCGAGCCAGGTGTGGTTGAGGTAGTGTTTGAGGCAGATGTTTTCCGAGGCAATGTTCCCGCCCCAGGTGCCGCAGCCAAGGGAGCCGGTGAACGGATAGCCGGCGTCCCAATCGCCGGTGTTGGCGAGGCTGTTGGCGAGATTGACGTTGCACCGGGTGGTGCGGGTCGCCAGGGCGAACCGCATGATGTTGTCCTCGTCGTGCGAATGGATGCCGCAGGAATGCCCGGCGCCGGAATAGGCATGGTTGGCGTTGACGATGCGGATAGCGCTCCGGCCTTTCAGGCGAAAGCCAGTTCAGGGGCACGTAGACATGGTAGGCGAACTGTGGGTCGAAAGCGCAGGAATAGGCGGTCACGCGGGCCAGGAAATCCGGCGATTGCCTATCCATTGCGGTTTCCCCTTTAGAGCATTTTAACAACGTATTTGGAATCTAAGCATTACCCGCGCCTTCTCCCTATCGCTGTATTTCGCCAAACCGCCGACGAAATAAAGCTACCGGTCGAGATCGCGGGTAATGCCAAGATTCCAAATACGTTGTTAAAATGCTCTAAGTCACGCAGGCGGCGGAGAGCTTGTAGACATGGCCGCCGGCCGTCGCTTCCACCCGTTTGACCACCGTTTCCACGGCGCCGAGAAAATCCCGCAAGCCGATGCCGGTTTCCATTCCCATCGCCGCCAGCAGGTTGAGCAAATCCTCGGTGGCGGTGTTGCCCGCCGCGCCGGGCGCGAAGGGACAGCCGCCCAGTCCGGCCAGCGACGCCTCGAAGACGCCGACGCCGGCCAGGTTGATGCCGTTCCGGTAGAAAATCCTGGCGAACGATTTGGCGACAATCGCCTTGATGCCGAGATGCCTGAGGGTGAGCGGCGCCGTCTCCCGGCTCGAGCCGGAGCCGAAATTCCCGCCCGCCACCACGATGGTGCCGGGACCGGCCTTGGCGGCGAAACTTTCATCGACCGCGCTCATGGCGTATTTCGCCGCCTCCTGGATTGGCAATTCCATATATTGGGGCGGCGAGATGATATCGGTATTGATGTTGTCGCCGAACTTGGCGACCGTGCCGGTGATGACTGCTTCCATGACGCCGACTCCTTCAGGACGCGCGGGGATCGATGATGCGGCCGGCGAGGGCGGTGGCGGCGGCGGTCGCGGCGGAGGCGAGGTAGATCTTCGCCTCCTTGCTGCCCATGCGGCCGAGGAAGTTGCGATTGGTGGTGGAGAGGCAGATTTCCCCCGCCGCCAGGATTCCCGAATGCAATCCGACGCACACGCCGCAGGTCGGCGCCAGGATGGTCGCTCCCGCCTCGGCGAGACTCGAGAGGATGCCCGCCGAGGCGGCGCGGCGCCACACCTCCGCCGACGCCGGGGACACCAGGAAGCGCACGCCCTTCGCCTTCTTTTTGCCCTTCACTATATCCGCCGCCACCGCCAAGTCATTGAAGCGGCCGCCGGTGCAGGAACCGAGATACACCTGGTCGACGGCGACGCCGGCCATTTCGGAAATCCCGACGACACCCGCACCAACTTTTGCGGCCACAACCTGTCGGCGACGCTGGGGGTGTCGTTCTGAACCGCCGGGCGCCTCGGTTCCCGCATCGGGATATGCTCAGAACGCCGCCGCGCCTCTTTCCGAAGGACGCGGCGGTGTTTTTCATTCCCCACACATCCGCAATCTTGTGGAGGTGTGCCATCTTCTATCAGTCTTTACCGTAAAGATCGGTAATAGTTTTGGTTGCAAGCAGGCAGGTAAGCGCCTGCTTGATGATTGCCACCGGGTTGCTGAAAGTATCGGCGGATGTTCCAGCGGCATGCGGGGTCGACGTTACAGTATCCAGTGGCGAATACCCACGGGACGGCATGCGCCCGGCGACGCGCGCGGTCGTATAATCGTATGCGTAAACCCCAACAAAATCCTCCACTCGTCCAATAACTCTTGACAAACAGGCAATCGTGCATTATAAAGCGTCCGTTCGGTATGCTGGATGGTATACCAAATGTAAAACCATGAAAAGGAGAGAGTGATGCAGAAAAGGTGGCTTGTCCTGGTTGCCTGTCTGGTTGGTTCCTTTGTCATCGGTTATCCGGAAGGAGGTGGAGCGAAAGCGTATGCGGGAGAGGCCAAAAAGAATCTCAAGTGGAGTATTGTGATGGCCACCGGATCGGTTGGCGGAACCGCCTCGGTTCTGGGGCCGGCCCTCGCCGAGCGCATCAAGGCCGAATATCCCGATGCGGTGATCGATATGCCTTCCGGCGGCACGACCACGAATATTTTGCGGGTTGGCACCGGGGACATCGAGGTGGGCTGGGCAACCCTGACCACGGCCAAGGCCGGCTATGAAGGAACGCCTCCCCCGAAAGAATTCACCACGCCTCTCAAGGATCTTCGCGGAGTGGCCAACGTATGGGGGCAGGAATTTCAATTTGTCGCCCCCAAAAAATACGCCGCCGCGACCGTCGACGAAATATTCGAGAAAAAACTGCCTGTCCGCATCGTTCCCGGCGGTCCGCGGGGCAATATGGGCGTGTTGGCCCTCGAGCAGCTTTTGACCGCGAGGTGGGGCATCACGCTGAAGGATGTCGAAGCATGGGGCGGGAAAGTCATTTACGCCGAATTCACCGAAGCCGTCGCCATGATGCAGGACGGGCAAATCGATCTCTTCTGCCCTCTCACCGCTTCGCCCAATTCCGTGATGATGGAACTCGCCAACACCCTGGACGTGAAATTTCTCCCCATGTCCGAAGCGTCCATCCAGAAGATGCGCCCGATTGGCTACGAACCCGCCGTGCTGAAAAAAGGCACCTACAAGGGGGTCGATGCCGATATTCCCTCCATCTCGGCGCCGTTCGGCCTCATCGCCAACGCCAATGTGAGCGACGATCTGGTTTACGAACTTACCCGCATTCTCTGCGAGAGCAAACCGTATCTGGAAAACGCCCATGTCATCGCGAAAGATTTCATTCCGGAAAAGGCCATGAACGGCCTGGGCGCTCCCATACACGCGGGGGCGGAAAAGTACTATCGGGAAAAAGGCTGGTTGAAATAGATTCCTTAGAGTGTGTGGACACGAGTCATTGGGGCGCTTTTTTGTTGTATTTGCGCTGTGCTTCGCCCGTCTTTTTCGACAATATTCAACCATATTGTCTTCAAAAGCCGGACTCGCCCAGCACAAATACAACAAAAAATCGCTCCAAAGCACTCGTGTCCACACACGCTAGGGCCTTCCCGTTATCAGGAAAGACACCTCATCTTCGTCATCCCGTCGGGTACGAACCATGAACCGGGTAAGAAGCATTCGCCCGACGGGATGACGGGAATGTGATGTCTTTTTTGATAACGGGATAGGTTCTTATTGATTCCGATATTTTCAATGAGACTGGACGAAGGGTGCACGGAACCACCGTAAGGGAAACGCCGCAACCGTGGAATGCCGGGTGGGTGGGGGGTTAAGAGGGGGGGGGGGGGGGGGGGGGGGGCTGTGAGGGATGGTGGTCGGGGGGGGAG
>JAVBTZ010000242.1:0-10101 GCA_031555915.1 Planctomycetota bacterium | reverse complement strand
CCCCCCCCCCCGCCCGGCGCCCCGCCCGCGCTTGGCGCCGGGTCGGCGTTGATGGCGGAAAAGAGGGCGTCTATGTCGTCCTGGTTGGCGACCCCGCTCAATTCCTCCGCCTTGGCGGCCGGAGCCTTGGCGGCTGGAGCCTTGCCGGCCGGAGCCTTGCCGGCCGGGGCGGGAGGCGCCGCAGGCGCGTCGTTGGCAACCGCCGAAAACAAGGCGTCGATATCATCCTGGCTCGCCACCCCGCTGAGTTCTTCGGCCGGTGCGGGTGCAGCCGGCGCGGCCGGCGCGGCCGCCGGCGCCGGGGCGTCGCCAACCGCGGCGAACAGGGCGTCAATGTCATCCTGACTCGCCACCCCGCTGAGTTCCTCGGCCGGCGCCGGCGCGGGGGCCGGTGCGGGATCGTCGCCGCCGCCACCGCCCATGGCTTCGGCCAAGAGCTTGTCAATATCATCCTGGTTGATATCGCCCATTACGGCTGGTCCTTATCCCGCGCTACCCGGTCACGTTTTGGCACAATATCCCTTGGGCGGACTTTTCGAGAAAATCGAGCCTTGGAATTATATATCGGCCGTTTCGCCTATCCTATCGACGCTTTCCGTAAATACCGCCGGGCGCTGGAAGGCGTATATACCGGTATCGGCTTGAAAATGTGTACGGCCGTTCACGGCACAATTTCAGTATGATGGCAAAAACCCTGCCTTTACCGGAAAAACGGTACGCTTGTCATTCCGAACGGCAGTGAGGAATCCGGCGGGATCGGCGGTTGAGTAATAACGCTTTACATTCGGCTCGTCTCTGGCAGCCTAAACGCTTCCAAATGGGGGCGGTTTATCGTCCCCCCGTCTCTCCCTCACTCGCGAGAATCCGCTTCGACACCCCCCGAACCGCCCCCAACCAGTTGAAAAATTCGGCCCGGTCAAACAAAAACCCCTTGCCGCCCTCGGTCAGATAAGGGATCTCCCGCTCATGCGGCGGCAAAATGAGATATTTCCTTTGCTCGCCGGAGCCGTCCCAAAGCCGCAAAATAAACGCCGGCTCGGCCTTGCCCTGCGCCAAATTGTTGTCGCTGAATCCCAAAACCGGCCAGTCCATGAACTCGTCGAACAGCTCCCGGCCCTCCTCGGATGAAACTTCGCTCTCGCCCGCTTCCGTTCGCGCCCGCCAAACCCCGTCCTGCCCCTTCGCAAACGCGACCAGAACCTTGCTCGAATCCGCCAACTCCACCCGGGTCAAACCCGCCCGGGTAAACGGCGCGAAAACCCGACCCAAATCCAAAACCTCGGCAAAACCCGGGAACATCACCCCCACCGCCGCGTCGGTTATCGCCAAGGCGGTCTTGCCGTCAAGCAACACGTAACGCCAGGGGAGAAAAGGATGCCGGCCGGCCAGCCGGTACTGATGCGCTTCGCCGTTCGCCAAAATCACCTCCAGCATCGGCCCGCCGTAACCCGGCCGAACCAAACGGAAATCGGCCGAAGCGTAGTCCTCGGGCCGCCAGGCCGCCAGGTAACGCGCCAAACGTTCCATCCGCGCCGCCCGCACCCGGTACGGCACCGCCACCCCCCGCCATTCGCCGTCACGGTAAGCGATTTTCACGCTCTCGCCGTCCCGGCGCAAATCAATGAAACGGATGTCGGAATGTTCGTAATGCGCCACCGCCTTGGGAAACAACCGTTCAAGACAGCGGAAATAACTCCGAAAACGCCAATCCGACATTTGGAACAACCCGCCCGGGCGCTCCGAGGTCAAGACCTGTACCTCGGAACCGGTATGGTTTTGCCCCGCGAGAAGCGTCTTGACCGATCCGTCCATGAGGGTGACCAGCAGCTTGTAAGACTTGCCGTCGTCCGTAAACGCCGCCTCCTCCGGCCCGGCCCGCCGATCAATTCGGAAAGCGGCCAAATCCCCAAGCCAGGCGGTAAACCCCGGCAGACTCCATGAATCGCCCGGTATGGGGCCTTCGGCCTGCCAGTCGCCCGCCAAATTCTTGGCAAAAACCAGCTTGTGGTCCGGATACTCCGCAACCACCCGCACCGCTTCACCCGGGTCAAAGGAAAAAACCGTCTTCTCCAGCCAAAAATCCTTCGCCGGCATAGCTCCGGTACGGTTCGCAAACAACCCGAGATCCCCACGTATATCGGCCGGGATAATCACCCGCCTGCCGTCGGGGAGCAACACGCACGCCGAAGCGTAGGACCCTTCCGGCCGAAAACCAATCGTAAAGGCATACACCCCGCCCCCCGCTTTTTCTTGCAGCGAAATCTCCACCTCGCCCCCGTCTTCCAGACCGGTCGGCCGGAGGTCGGGGGGAAGGGGGGAAGGGCGGGCCGACGCCGCGGCCAAATTCGCCAAAAGACGCCGGATTTTCGCCGCATCGGCCGGCTCGGCCTTGACATGCCCCAGCCGCCACCCGCCGGCGATCAGCCGCAACTGCTCCGACCAACCACCCGCTCCCGCCTTGATGTCTATGCCTTCAATATGCAACGGATCAAACAACGGCGCCGCTACCGGCGTCGCGCCCTGGGCGGGAGAGGCCACCGCGGCTCCGCCCGTTGCCTCCGGCGCCCCGCCGGCATTGGCCACCCCGATCAATCCCCTGGGAGGCGCCGCCGGTTCCAACACCGCCGCCGGCGCCGCTTCCAGGACCGTCTTCCGACCCCCATAAATGAACTGGGCCAAAACCAGGAGCGCCACCCCCACCCCTATGGCAAGCTTCGCCTTCATGTCTCCCTCTCCACCGCCACCTTGGCCAGAGACTCTTCAATCACCGCCGCCAAACGCTGAGCCGTGCTCTGAATGGAAAAATACTCCGCCACCCCCTCCGAACCCACCCTGCCCATCTCGTCCGCCGTGTCCGGCATCGACGCCAGCAACTCCAACGCCTGCCCAAACATCCAGGCCGGCGCCTCCGACGACACCAAAAGCCCGCCGTTCGCGTATTGGAAAATCTCCGGTATTATCCCCGCCGCCGGACCAATCACCGGCACCCCCGCCGCCATGGCTTCGAGAATGCTGGTCGCCCGCGATTCCGGCTCCCGCGTCGGCATGACGAAAACACTCAAACCCTCCAGAAAATCGCGGCGCTCCTTCCCCGCCAACGCCCCCCAAACCCGGTGCGATTTGGCCAGGCTCTTCGCCTCCAGCCGCCGCTGCAGACGGTTCCAATAACGGTTGTCCTCCACCGACCCGGCAATCCACAACTCCAACTCCACCGCCGTATCCTTCACCATCCCCTCCACCGCCTCGACCAATATGTCCAGCCCCTTCTCCTTGCGAATCGGCGCCATGTAGCCAATCGTGAAGGGAAGACGCCGCCGCGGCGCCGGATTCGCCAAACTGGACGCGTCCACCCCGGGCGGAACCACCTTTATCCGCGACGCCGGCAACGCCAGGGATTCGGTGGCGCGAATGGCGAAATAACGGCTGCTCGTGATAACCATGCGAAACAATCGCGCGTTTTTCCGCACCAGCTTGCGGGCGTCCGAACGGTAAGGCTCCTCCAAACTTTCAATCACCCGATCCGACCCCTGCGACAGGCAGAAAATGGGACAGCCCAAATTCGCCCGAATCGCCTCGGCCAACCCCGACAGCATGGTATTGGAGAGAATCACCGCCGCCGGCTTGGTTTTGTGGCCGTAAAATTCCATCAGGCGGGAGAATTCGCGCCTTTGCATCTTGTTGGCGCCGGACAGGAGGCTTACGGCAAAAGGACCCCGCAAATCCTTACGCTTTCCCGAGACCGCGTAGGATGTCATGCTGATGACCGGATTGGGACGGCGAAATATGGCGGTGATTTTGTCCGGAATGGCGGATATCCGAGGAAAGTAACGCCGCAAGGCGCCGGCGCCCAGCGGATGAAACAAACGCGAATACTGGTTTTCGCCCTCGACCGACACCGGACCGTAAAGCGAAAGCGCCGTGACTTCATGACCCGCGTCTTGTAGACCCAAGACAAACGCGGCGTCACGGGCGGTTGCGCCGCCCGCTATCACGTCGTTGCCGCCCACCAGATAAAGTATGTGCATGTGGTGTCCTGTTGGGGGTATGCGGAGGGTGTTTCCAGCGTCATACAGAAGGGCAGCTCTAAAAATGCTCTTTTTAGAGCTGCCCTGAACCCTGTTCGCGAAAAATCAGAAGGCACGGCATGTATTGTCCACAAACTCCCCGCGTTGGCAAGAGCTATCCACGTTGGCTGAAAGACTTTCCGAATAAAGTTTGGCACAATTCAGCCGCCCCTTCGCCGGCTCGCCGCCCACTTCGCCAATTCCTCACGGCGAATCTTGGCGTTATGGCGGATGTCCGTGGGTAAGGCACGGTAAAACAAAACCTCCCGAATCGCCGAAATGCGGGGGTTGCCGCTTGCCAGGGCCAAAAGTTCCCGGCGAATCCGTTCCTTTTCCCCTTTTTTGGCCGCCTCGGGGGTCAATTCCACCACCAGCACCGGACGTTGGAAACCGCCCACCCCTTCCGGCACCCCAACCAAGGCACTCCGCGCCACCTCCGCATGCCGGTTGAAAAGCGCTTCGCAGCAAACCGTGAACAAGTCGCCTTGCCTGGTCCGAACCCGATGCGCTTTTCTCCCGCAAAACCAGATCCGGCCCAATTCATCCTTGTAACCGGCATCGCCCATGCGATGCCAAAAGTTCTCCCCCTCGGGGATCTTCGCCAATTGGTCCGCCGCCGGTAAATTGTGGTAATGCCGGGAAATATGCCCGCCCTGCACCGCAATCTCGCCAATCTCCCCCGTTCCCAAAAGCAATCCCGCATCCCACTTAGGGATCGGGCCGTCCTCCAAACGGATAATCTCCACCCGCGCCCCCGGCACCGCCCGACCCACGCACACCCCCCTACCCTCCGCCGTCAAGGCGGCCGTTTCCGCCAAAACCTCCCGCCCCCCGATGCACGCCACCGGCATCCCCTCGGTCGCGCCATAGGGAGTGAAGGTCTCGGCGTCGGCGGCCAGCATGCCGGACAGCAACCTCCGATGCACCTCCGCCCCGACGGGCGCCCCCGCCATCACCACCTTCCTTAACCACGGCAACCTGACCCCATGCCTCACCGCGTGCTCCGACACCCGCCCCCACAACGCGGGCGATCCAAAGGAAAACGTGCAACCCCCGCCCCGCACCGCCTCGAAAATCCGCTCCGGATTCGCCCGGCCCGGACGCACCGGATTCAGGTCCGGCACCACCGCCGTCATCCCCAGCGCCACCGAAAACAGGGAAAACCCCGGAAAAGTCGCGGCGTCGCGGTCGTCCTGCGTAATGTCGAAAACTTGGGCCAGGAGGTCTATCTGCCGGTCCAGGGCGGCGTGCGAATACTCCACCCCTTTGGCCGGACCGGTCGAACCGGTGGTGAAAAGAATCGCCGCCATCTCGGCCGCGTCCGTGTCGGCAATCGGCAGGGGGGTGTCGGAAAACTGCTTCATTTCCCCCCAATTGGCCCCGCCCCACAGCCAGCGCCGGCCGGCCGTGACCGCTATCCCGCAACCCGGGAAATGCCTACGGAAAATCACCCGCAGCCAATGCGCCAGCGGCACCCCCACCAGCGCTTCCGGCCGCAAATTCCGCACACATTCCAATAACCGCCCGCCCCCCATCCCCGGGTCGATGAACACCGGCACCGCCCCCAACTTGAACAAGGCGAAAAAACAGGAGAAAAACGCCAAACCCGGCCGCAGCATCACCAGGGTCTTCATCCCCCGCTTAATCCCCGCCGCCGCCAAACCCCGAGCGGCCGCATCGGAATCGCGGTCGAATTCACGGAAGGAAACGTTTTCCATTATCCTGCCAAAACCGTTGGCATCCGTCCCCTGGTAACGGATAAGGGCCAGCTTGTCGGGAAAACGTTCCGCCATCTTCCGAAGTCGGTCGGCCAAATTTACGCGGGAACCAGGCATTTCCACTCCAGTAAATCGGGATATCAGGAATCAAGCTTTCGGGAGAATTCATCCACGTCAGCGCAAGTCACCGCCGTCAGGGCCAAAGCATCCAGCTTGGCGACATCGCCGCTTTGTTCAAGCTTCTTGACGACAGGTTCAGGGACCGAAACAAAACGCAGACGCAAAATCGACAAGATCGTTTCAACCTTGCCTTTAGCCATGCCTATTTCAACATATTCATCATAGATCGTATCCGCCATCTCTTGGGCCTCCTGTTGCGCAAACAGTCGAAACATCATGCGTTTTGCCATTTCGACCCACCTGGCCGGTTTACCGAGGTACGCCGCATAATGGATAAAACCGTCAAACAACCGCCTCACCCGCAAATCACCCCGCAACGGCGTAAAAAGTTGTATTATACTCTCATAACGGTAATTCATCGTCCCTTCTGCAGCCGCCTGCAACGCTTCCAAAAGTATACGCAGGGCGTAATCGTCGGTAATGGCGTCGAGGGGCAACCTGGCAACATCGATGAGATGAATGGGAAAATCCAATACCGCCGCGTTGACACCAGGCGCCGCGCCCAGTAAATCCGGCATGCGCAGCGGGCCTTTCCACGGCCTTATACCATGATAAAGGACAATGGCGAGGGGATAGGGAAAACGTGCGGAGTTTTCCCCGCCAATCCCTTCATTACCCAGAGCCGTTATAAACTGTCGATAAGCACCGACGATGTATTCGAGCAGACGAAACGGGATCAAACCATCCGGCGTGGACTGATGTTCCAGAAAAATAAACACCTCAGCCGGCGCGCCGGTCCCCTTGAAACGGGCCAGGAAACGTAAATCCCCGATGCGTTCCTCCAGTTTGCCATTCACGGTATCGGAGTTAAGACAACGTAATGATTCCACATCCACCGCGGCAAACGGCTTGGTTTGCCCGCACAATCCCAGAAGGGAGGCAAAAGTCCTGGCGTCGCTCAAACCCAGCCGGACAAAACAGTCGTGGGGATGGGCATGAAACAGCTTGGCGTCAAACATGACTTTCCTCATGGCCCGTAGCCAAAGTACTCCGGCCGTTCAAACTCACTCCTCCGAATGGCGCTGAAATAAGGTTAATCCTTTGCGGAGCGATGATTTAAAATAGTTTTTACCACAGAGAACACAGAGACCACAGAGAACCACCTTAAACTACGGATGGAAGTTAATCCTGAATTCCATTTCTATAAATAGATTTAAATCCAGGGGCTATACGTCATTCCGCAGTTAAGAGTGGTTCTCTGTGGTCTCTGTGTTCTCTGTGGTAAAAAATTATTTTAAATCATCGCCTCGCAAAGGCTTACCCTTATTTCAGCGCCATTCCTCACTCCTCCCTAAACCCCGACAAATCCCGCGGCCGCTCCCCGGTGAAGGCGGCGTCTTTTTTGGCGGCGCGGTGGGCAATATCGATAAAGCGCCTCGCTTCCGAAAAATCGACGTTCAATTCCTCCGTCAGCCCCTCTTCCTCGGCCTCGCGGCGGTAATCCTCCAGCTTCTCCAGCGCCTCCTCGTAAGCCGCCGCCGCCGCCGGAAAATCGCCCTTTTCGTGCAAAATCGTACCCAGCAAATAGGCAAAAACCGGCGAATCGTCGTAGCGCGAACGCAGGGCGTCGAAAAGCTCCAGGGCGGCTTCCAATTTGCCCGATTCGGCGAAAATAAGAGCCCGCTCCGCTTCGGGATCCTCCGAAAACAAACTCGGATACAGCCCGGGCGATTCCAACCGTTCCAGCTCGTCGACAATCGCCAAAGCCCGCTCCGGTTCGCCGGCTTCGAGATGGACCCGCGCCACCTCCAGCCAGACCGGGCCGTCTTCGGGAGCCCCCTCCAAATACCGGTAGCCGGCGTACAAGCGCACTTCGGGGGAACAGTCCACCGTCCCCCACAGTCCAAACATGAGTATGGCCGGATAATCCTGTCCCGTTTTCATCCGGTGCGACTCGACCATCTGCGAGAGGGAATCGTCAATGGGGGGAGGGGTGAGGTTGAAACGGCCAAGCATGTCGTCCTTTCTCAACTGTCCAAAAACCGCTTAATCCGCGCCGTGATCGCCCCGCCCTCGTCTTCCAGGAGATAGTGCCCGGCGTCGTATTCATCCACTTGCGCGCCGGGAAAACGTTCCTTCCAGCGGGTAAGGAAAAACGGGGTGAAACACCAGTCCCGCCGGCCCCATTGAATCAGCGCGGGTTTACCCGCCAACGCCGCCGGCAGGCGTTTCTCCAGGTCGCGAAGGCACTCGTAGGTCGGACCCTCGTGCTTCAGGGGAATGTCCTGCACAAAACGGTAAACCGCAATCCGGTTCGCGTAGGAATTATAGGGCAGGACGAAAAACTTGCGGATGCGGCCCGGCAGGGGGTCGCGGGTCGTCAGGAGGGTCGCCAAACCGGCGAACAGATTCAGCCCCCGCACCAATACGGCGCCAAGACCGGGAATCCGGCACAGGCGAATCCGGGCCGGCATGGTCCCGACCGTGAAGGCCGAAGTGTTCAGGACCACCACCCGCTTGATCCGTTCCGGATGCCTGACGGCGTAGCCCATGCCGATGGGGCCGCCCCAATCGTGGACGATCAGGTTGAATCTCCCGTCGGAATTTCCCTGATCCGCCGTCTGGGCCGCTTCCGCCGGCAGAACGGCGCCAAGCCATTTTTCCAAATTGTCGATGTGACTGGATAGCGTGTAAGGGAAATCGCGCGGCTTGTCGGAAAAACCGCAACCGATATGATCCGGGGCGAGACAACGAAAATTCGCCTTTAGCCCCAGAATCAGGTTACGGTAGAAAAACGACCAGGTCGGATTGCCGTGCAGCATCACCACCGGTTCGCCCCGGCCTTCGTCCAGATAATGCATCCGGCCGCCGTCCACCTGGGCAAAGCGGGAGGTAAACGGATACGCCTGTCGAAACGCCGGGTCGGCGAGGTCCTCCTGGGCGAGACCGATCCGCGCCGGCCAATTTTCTTCATCCATACGTTGCCGCTCCGTGCTCCTAATATTCCACCCCCAGGGCCAAACAGGATAGCCCGCTGCCAATCCCCAATAACGCCAGTTTGTCGCCCCGGGCCATTCTCCTCTCCCGCAAACCCAACGCCAACGCCCCCGGTAAAGCCGCCGAACCGGTGTTCCCCATATACGCCACGGTGGGGAAATCCCGGCTTGGGTCCAACCCCAGCGTCTCCAGGGTGAGTTTGGCGTGGGCCTTGCCGACCTGGTGGGTGAAGATGTGGGCGGGGCTGTCGTTGTCCCAGCCCAGTTCCGCTTTCGCCTTGTCCCAGGTCCGCGCCGCCAGGGAAACGCCGGCGTGAAGAAGCCCCTCCGAATCGGTGTTCATGAGGGGACCGAGCGGGGTCATTTCCTCCGGGTCGGCCTGACAAAGCCGGTTCGCGGCGGAATCGGTCCCGACCGCGCCCCCCAGAAAACGGCGTCCGTCCTCCGCCCCGCCCCGGCATAACAAAACCGCCGCCGCCGCCGAGCCAATCGTCAGGCTGGCGAACTGGCTCTTGAGCCGGCGTTTGTCGAGGCGCCGGTCGCTAATGAGCCGGGACATGGTCGCTTCATGCAGCGGCTCCGCCACTTCCCCCGATACCGCCAAGCCGGCTTCGATTTGACCCGTTTCGATCATGGTCGCGATCACCGTCATGGCGTTCAGGACTCCCAGGCAGGCGTTGGACAGATCGAAAATCGCCGTGTCCCCGGACAACCCCAGCGCTTCGTGCACCAGGCTGGCGGTGGCGGGTTCCAGGAAATCCCGGCATACCGACGCGTGAATCAGGCAGCCGATTTTTCCCGGGTCGATGCCGCTTTCACGGAGCGCCTCCCGGCCGGCCTGGGCTGCGACGACGCTGGACCTTTCGCCCGGGTTCCAGAAGCGGCGTTCGCGGATGCCGGTCATGAGTTCGAGCCGGCCGGCCGACAATTTCAGGCGGTCGTAAACCGGTTTCAGTCTGGCTTCGATTTCCAGGCTGGTGACTACCCGTGGGGGTTTAATCAGGACTGCGGCTTTGATTACCGTGTTTCGGAAAAGCAAAATGGGGCCTTTCAGTGGACTCTTCGAAAAAATCGGGCCAACCGCCGCTCGATTTCCTCGCAAGTTTAAGGCTTTGCCCAAAAATAACTTTTACAAGTTTAACCCGGGTGTTTCGTTTGGATCGGCATTTTCGCCCTTACCGCCTGGTCGAAAATGCCTCTGGG
>JAVBTZ010000074.1:0-24854 GCA_031555915.1 Planctomycetota bacterium | reverse complement strand
GCGGCGCGGAACAGGCAGTCGGCGTAATTGGGGTTGATGTCGATGGAACGGCAATAACAGTCCAAAGCCTCCTGGTAGCGCCCGGAATCCTCCAGCACCCGGCCGAGGAAGTAATCCAGCTCCGGCTTGTCGGAGAACTGTTTCTTCTGGTTCTCCGCCATGGCCGCCGCCTCTTCCAGCCGGCCCAGGCGGCGCAGGGAATCAATCGGCTTCAGGGCAATCGGCGCCACCGTCGGCGCCAGCTGGGCCGCTTTCTGGAAATATTTCAGGGCCTCCTCGTTCTTCCCTTCGCGTTCCTTCTCCAAACCCTGCACCATCGCCCCCAACGGGTGATTGGCCGCCTTCTCCGCATGGCTCGCGGCGGCGGAATAATTTCCCAGCGCCATATAAGCGGCGGCCAGACGCGCTTCGGCGTCGGGTTTGGACGAGAGCTGGGGGATGACGCTTTCAATCGCATGCTTCAATTCGCCTTGCCGGCTGGATACGGAATCGAAGTAGAAGACCGCCTCCAAATCGAGGGGTTCGGCCAACAGAATATCGGCGGCGGTGTTTTCTTGGGTGGCGGCTAACATATGGGACAAACCTCCGTGGGGGTCAAGATGGAACTTGGCTTATAAGCAATCGTCTGCAAGCGAATCCATCATTATAATTAATATGTGGGCCAAGCGGCAAGTTTTTTCCCGGGGGGAACGGGGAAAACGTTCACTTCATCCCAGGGACCCTTCCACCAGCCCTTTGACCAATATGTCGTCGCCGACGGAAAACCACTCTTTCACCTTCACGCCCAGGGCTCCGGACATGGTCTCCGCGCCTTTCCCCCCCACCGGTCCCGTGGCGCCCATGCCGCCGACCAACTTCGGCGCCACGAACACCGCCACCTCGTCCACCACCCCCTCCGCCAACAGGGCCGCCGCCAATCCCGCCCCCCCTTCGCACAGCACTTCGTTGACGCCCAGCCTACCCAAACCTTCGAGCAGCGCCCGCATCGCCACCTTGCCTCCGGCACCGGCCGGCAGGGCCATAACCCGCACCCCCGCCTCCAGCAGCGCCGCCTCGCCTTCCGGATTGACCCCTCCCACGCACGCCACCACCACCTCGCCCGCGCCAACCTCGGGGTCCGCCGCCGCAATTTTTTTAAATAACGCCATACCCAACGGCAGCCGGCAGCCCCCGTCCACCACCACCCGTAGGGGCGCCCGGTGGCCAGCCCCGCCGCCGCGCTCCCGCCAAACCCGGCCGCGAACGGTCAATTGCGGGTTGTCGAACTCCACCGTCCCCGATCCCACCAACACCGCGTCGGCCCGGGAACGCATATCCATCACCAATTCGCGGCTGGCCTCGCCGGACACCCAGCGGCTGTCGCCGCTGACGCTGGCGATTTTTCCGTCCAGGGTCATCGCGTACTTCAGGGTCAGCCAGGGCCGGCCGCACTGCATCATTTTGAAGAAACCTTTCGCCAGATAGCGGGCCTCTTCGGCGAGGAGTCCGCTTCGCGCCTTTATTCCGGCTTGGCGTAGCCATTCGACCCCGTCCGCGTTTATGGGGTTCGGGTCCGTGGCCGCGACCACGACCTCCCCTACGCCCGCCTTCAGTAGAGCCGCGGCGCACGGGGGCTGCCGTCCCTCTTTGGTGCAGGGGCTCAGGGTGGTGAAGACGACGGCCCCCCGCGCCTCCTTGCCGGCTTCACGCAAAGCCATGGCCTCGGCGTGCAGATCCCCCAGCCGGTTGTGCCAGCCGGAGCCGATCACCTTTCCCCCCTTGACTATAACGCAACCCACGGGCGGATTCGGCGCCACCCGGCCTTGTCCGGTTTTGGCCAATTCCATGGCCATCCGCATATATTTTTCTTCTGCCGGGCTAAATATGTCTTGATCTTCCCCCATAACCATCTCCTTGGCTGCATGCCGCGGGCAAATTTTCGCCACCGCCCTTGAGTCACTTCATTATGTGAATATACTAGGTTCTGGTCCAACTTTTTCCATAATGGGTGTTCGGACAGACCGTCTGTCCGGACGCGGCGATTTTCACCCGGCTGATCCTTAAAGGAGACGGAACAATGTATGTGCAGAAACAACGGGAAACGGCGGCTAAGCTGAAGGATGCGGGAGTGATTCCGGTTCTGGTCCTGGAGGATGTGGATTCGGGGTTGAAGCTGTTGGAGGTTTTGGCCAAGGCCGGCTTGAAGGCGGCGGAGATAACCTATCGGACCAAGGCGGCTCCGGCGGTAATCAAGGAGGCGAAGAAACGTTTCCCCGAATTGTATCTTGGCGCCGGCACGATTTTGAACAAGGAGCACCTTAACGAAGCCTTCGGTCTTGGGGCCGCGTTCGCGGTCGCGCCCGGGTTCAATCCGACGATTGTCCGCGAGGCGGTGGACAAGGGCTATGCCTTTAGCCCGGGGATCGCGACGCCGTCGGAAGTGGAGCAGGCGTTTGAATTGGGGGTGAGGCTGTTCAAATTTTTCCCGGCCGAGGCTCTCGGCGGGGTGGCGATGATCAAGAATATCATTGCGCCTTACAAACATCTTGGCCTGCATTTCATGCCCACGGGCGGGGTTACGGCCCAGAACGCCCCCGATTGGCTGGCGGTGCCGGAGATTGTCTGCGTCGGCGGGACCTGGCTCGGCAAGGCCGAAGACGTCAAGGCGGGGAACTGGGACAAAATCGAACAGGACGCCAAGGCGGCGATGGAGATGCTCGCGAAGGCGAGGAAGGGGTAGGGGGATTTGGAGCGGGGGTGTTTTTTTCTGCCTGTTCTGGGGGGCTTTGCCCCCCAGCCCCCCTTCTTCCTCCGCCGCAATGCCATTCTGGGTACCTTTGAAGTGAAACTCGCAAGGAGCGACCGCTATGGAAAACGTCACCATGATTGTTGAAAAGGACCGGGCAAGCGGTTGGTTGGTGGGTGAAATAGTTGAACTGCCCGGCTGTTATACCCAGGCGCCGGATTGGCCTGCTTTAGAAAAAAACATGCAGGAAGCCATAAGCGCCTGGTCGGCGGAACATGGCGGACTGGAGCCGGAATCGGAATTTGTCGGCGCGGTACGTTTGACGGCCAAATCGTGAGCGGCCTGCGGGTTATTCCCTATCGAATGTTTCGCAAACTGCTCGAGAGAAACGGCTTCGCCTGGACCCGTTGCGTCGGCAGCCACAATGTTTTTCGCCATGCCGATGGCCGAACCATAGTAATACCCGACCATGGCTCACAGGTGATTACCCGTCCGTTGACCCGAAAAATTCTTCGTGATCTCGGCATGACGCCGGAAGAATACGAACGCAGTTTGGAAGAATTGTAAATGTTTACCGCTTTGGCAATATTGCCAGGCAAACCGCCGAATGCCGATTTTTGTAAAAGCAACGCTTTGAAATTTAGGCGGTTGCGATACTTCATCCACTCACCCGAGGCCCCCAAATGCTCAGCTTCCTACTCAACAAGCCCCGCGACTTCTTCTCCCTCCTCACCCTCCTAGCCGTCGCCATCTTCGTCCTCCTCGGGCTCTACTGGCTCGCCGCCCTTGCCGTCGGCGCCATCGCCCTCCTCTTCGGCCTCACCTCCCACTTCACCGCCAAACTCTTCCGCTGGCCGGTCAAAAATGTTTCCATCCCCCTCGCCCTTGCCCTGCAAGTCGGCAAAAACCGCCCCGCCGCCTGGCTTGGAATCATCCTCGTCAACCTCTGCCTCGCCGCCTCCCTCGTCATCATCAAGGATTTCCACACCCCCGCCGTGCGCCGCATCGGCCAAAGCATCGCCATGAACAACGCCAAACTCGGCGGCATCGGCGACAAACTCGAAGCCCTCGCCCAGGAAATAGTCGGCCGCCAACGCCTCAACCGCTGGTCCGAATGGCTCTGGGCCGAAAACGCCCAAACCGACGACACCCTCGCCCGCTACGGCGACGGACAACACACCATCGCCCAATCCCTCTTCCGCTTCTCCGACCGCATCGCCGACACCGGCGTCAACCTCCAATACCGCATCTACGAAGGCGAACACCATGCCTGGTTCCTCTATCTCTACTGGTTTGTGGCGGCCGTGTTCATTCCCTGTTCCGTCGTCTCGTTTCTGGTGACCGTCTTCCAACTGAGCGCCCGCCGCCTTTCCTACTACCCCGGGCACCTCACCGTCTTCACGGTGTCGTTGATGACCCTGTTCATCACCTATTGCCTCTTCGCCGCGGCGTACCTGATGCCTTTCGTTTCCCATCCCTATCACAACATGGGGGTGCCCTTCTGGCTGGCGACCTTCCTGTATCTGGCGGCGGGGATGGTCTGCTTTGGCCTGATTCGGGCCAACCAACAGGTGCTTTACACGCCCGAGGAGACGCCGAAGTCATTCACCAATACCGAGACCGTGCGGATAGAATCGCCCCGTCCGATTAAAAAAATGGAAATTTGAGGCTTTCCCTTTTTTGCCTGAACGAATCCATGCCGACCGCGTAGCGCATTTGTGATAATGCTCTCCGCGGAGGAGCGGCGGTAGCCACCGGAACCGCATACAGGAGCCCCCATGCCCCCCAAAGCCTACCTCGCCATCGTCCTCCACGCCCACCTGCCTTACGTCCGCCACCCCGAATACGACAATTTCCTCGAGGAACTCTGGTTTTACGAAGCCATGGCGGAGACGTACATCCCCCTCCTGAAAATCCTGAACCGCCTCGAAGACGACGGCGTCGGCTACAAGCTCCTCCTCAGCCTCTCCCCCACCCTCACCTCGATGATGGAAGACGAACTCCTGCAGGAACGCTTCCGCGAACACCTCGCCAAAACCATCCGCCTCGCCGAAAAGGAAAGGAAACGCCCCGCCAACCCGCCCGAACGCCGCCGCCTCGCCGAATACTACGCCGACTATTACAAGGACATCCTCTTCTGGTTCGAAAACAAATGCTCCCGCCGGGTCGCCCCCGCCTTCGGGCAAATCGCCACCCTTGGCAACCTCGACCTGATGACCTGCGGCGCCACCCACGGTTTCTTCCCCATCCTGCAACAGAATCCCGGCGCCGTCTGGGCGCAAATCGCGGCCGCCTCCGACCACCATAAACGCCTCTTCGGCGCCCGCCCCGGCGGGATTTGGATACCGGAATGCGCCTACTATCCCGGGGTCGAGAAAATGCTGGCCGAAGCCGGCTTCGCCTATTCCTTCGTCGACACCCACGGCATCGAAAACGCCTCCGTATCGCCCGAGCGCGGCGTCTACGCCCCCATCGCCACCGAGGAGGGAGTGGCCTTCTTCGGCCGCGACCGGGAGACCGGCTACCAGGTCTGGTCGGCGGACCAGGGCTATCCCGGCCACGCAAATTACCGCGAGTTCTACCGCGACGCCGGCTTCGAACTGCCGGAGGAGGAATTGGCGGAATTCATCGTCGCCGGACACATCCGGGTGAATACGGGCTTGAAATACCACCGCATCACCTCGCGGCAGGGCGGCGAGAAAGCCCTGTACAACCCGGAGGCGGCGCGGGAACAGGCGGCGCGGCACGCCGAGCATTTCCTCGCCAACCGCATGCGCCAGGCCGAACGGCTGGCGCCGGAAATGCGGGGCCGTCCCGCCCTGATCGTGGCGCCCTACGACGCGGAGCTGTTTGGCCACTGGTGGTTCGAGGGGCCGCTGTTCCTGGATTATGTCCTGCGGAAAATGCATTACGACCAGGAAACGGTGAAATGCCTGACCCCGGCGGAATATTTGGCGCGGTATCCGGAAAATCAGCTTTCGCAACCGGCCGGTTCGAGCTGGGGCGGGGACGGAACTTACGAATTTTGGGTGAATGATTCGAACCTGCACATCATTCCCCGGCTGCACCAGGCGGCGGACCGCTTGACGGAAATCGTCACCTTGCCGGCCAAACGCGAGGACTTCGCCGAATCGCGGGAGGAACAGTTGCGGCGGCAGATGCTGCGGGAACTGATGCTGGCGCAGGCGTCGGATTGGCCGTTCATCATGCGGACGGGCACCAGTCCCGAATATGCGCATAAGCGGGTCAAGGAACATCTGGATCGGTTCTGGGTTTTGGAGGGGATGTACGCCGGGGGTAAGTTGGAGGAAAGGATATTCGCGGCCATAAGCCAGGCGGACAACATTTTCCCCCACTGCCGCCCGGAGTGGTATGCGCGGGGCTTGCTTCACTTCAACCCGCGGGCGTAATTGAACAGGAATCCGGGCTTACCGCCGGGGCGGATAAATTTCTTCCACACGTCAATCGGGCTGGATTCGCCGGACAGGTCAATCGCCAGATTCGCCACCCGAATCCGGTCGTTCGCCAGGGTCTTCCAGTCGAACGCGGTTAGACTGCGGAAGACCGTTATCGAATCCCCGGAATCGCCCGCTTCCGGGCTCAGGCTTATCCCCCGCCGGTCGGTCCAGGCGCCTTCCGCAGGTTTCGGCAGCAGGTTTTCCCGGGGAATACGGGTATAGGCCAGGACCGGCCGGGCGTAAACAATCAAGGTCAAGGGAAGCGCCGCCGCGGCGGAGACGTCCTCGATTTGCTCCCGATCCGCTTCCATGGACATGGTCACCCCCGCCGCCCCGAGGTCCCGCAGGCACTTCACCGCCAGGTGGTTCAGGACCGGCAGGCCGGGGCCGACGCTGAAATTCAAGCCCATTTTCCGGCACAGCCACAGCGACCCCCAACAGTTCACTTCGGTGCGGATGCCTTTGTCGCGGCAATATTCCGCCAGGGCGATGGCGTCGAAGCTGCGGGCGGGGAAATAGACGTCGGGGAAGGAGAGAACGAATTCGTGCGGGTCGACGAATTTCGCGACGAATTCCATGTCGCCCATTTCCGCGTTCTGAAGCACCAAATCCACCCCCCGCAACACCGGCAGCAGGCTGGAATTAAGCTGCTTGACCGACACCCGGGCCTGGTTCGGGCGTTCCCCCAGGGCGCGGCAATTGGCTTGATCCCGGCCGGGGGCGGCCAGGGCCGAACGCATGAAATCGGGGAGGGGGGCTTTCAATACGGCGTCGACGCCGTCGTCGGCGTGGCCGGTGAAACGGTTCAGAAACGCGGACAGCGAGGCGAAAATCGCCTTGACGTTCCTGGGCGGCAGCATGAAGTCGGGTTCGTTGGAATAATGCTTCGCCAGAGCCACGCCGCCGATGGCGTCCCGGGTCAATTGACCGAAAAGTTCCTCCACCGACACCGCTTTTTTCTCGCGTTTGATGCGGGTTTTGGGCATGCGCCAGCTTTCCGAGTGGCCGTCGTAGCGGGCGCGGCAGGAGACGCCCTTGTCCGTGACGTTCACCTCCAGTTCATAGCCCGGCGCCTCCCCCGCGGGTTCCGGCGTTTCCGAAGCGTTTCGGCGCAGGCGAACGGAGGAAAGGCGGGAGGACGCGAAGCGGGTCGGGGGGCTTTCCTCCAGGAAATCGCCGATGGCGTCTTCGGCGGCGCGGGAGGACTTCCGGGCCGCGGCGCCGGTCAGGCACTGGAAGGAGCCGTCCAGGTAATTCGAGGTCGTGGCCCGGCCGGCGTATTCGGCCAGGCGGCGGGCGCGGATGACTGTTTCCGTGTCGGGGCGGCGGGGGCGTTCGTCGGTTTTTCTTGGTCCCAGGGCGGTCCGGTAAAGGCTGACGGCTTCGCGGACCCATTCGGGTTTCTTCAGGCGGCCTTCGATTTTGATGGCGTCGACGCCGGCGGCGGCGAGTTCGCCCAGGCGATCGACCGTGACCAGATCCCGCATGGACATGGCTTCGCCGACCCCTTCGCCGTCCACCGCCCAGGGGACGCGGCAGGTGCTGGCGCAGAGGCCGCGGTTGCCGGAGCGTCCCCCCCCCCAGCTGGACAGGAGGCAGCGGCCGGAAATGGAATAGCAGAGGGCGCCTTGGGCGAAGACTTCAATCTGGAGATTGGGTTCAGACTGGCCGATACGGATGATTTCGGCGAGGGAGAGTTCGCGGGCCAGGACGATGCGGGCGGCGCCGATGTCGTGGGCGAGTTTGGCGGCTTCGGGGTTGGTGATGGCGGTTTGGGTGGAGAGGTGGAGTTCGGGACAGGGGCGGTTTTCCTGTTGGGCGGCGGAGTTGAGGGCGTGCCAGAGGAGGACCACGGCCCAGTCGCGGGCGATGACGGCGTCGATTTCGAGGTCTTGGGCGAGGGCGAGGATGCGGGCGGCGGCTCCCGTTTCGCGTTTGGAGATGTCGGTGTTGAGGGTGAGGTGGAGGCGGACGTCGTTTTTACGGGCGAGTTCGGAGGCGGTTTTAAGTTCGGCGGGGGTGAAGTTTTTGGCGCCGCGGCGCGCGTTCATGAGGGAGAGGCCGAGGAAGACGGCGTCGGCGCCGGCGTCGATGGCGGCTTCGAGGCAGGGGAGGTCTCCGGCCGGGGCGAGGAGTTCCATGTCGGGGCGGCTCCTATCAAGTAAAAGAGCGGTAAAAAAAAGGAGCGAAGCGACAAAAAGCGGTTTAATCGAGTCCAGCATCATGCTGGTTGGGGGGGTTCCAAAGGGGGCGCAACCAGCCCCCTTGTCAACATGCGGTTATCCATTTTTAAAAAAGCGACGAAGTCGCTGTATTTAAAAATACCTTCTAACCGGGGCCAGCGAAGCGTAGCCCCGGACGGTTCGAAAAAGGATCCCGATGGCCAAACGCCCCCGCACCCCAGTAGAAATCTACCACGACCGCGTCGCCGGACTCTACGACACCATCTACGATAACGACCCCTACTGGGAAATGGTCTTCACTATCACCTGGCAGAACATCCTCCGCTATCTCCCCAAGTCCACTTCCACCCGCTGCCTCGACGTCGGCTGCGGCACCGGGCGCTGGGGCCTGCGCCTTCTCAAAGGCGGCTACCCCACCGATTTTTTGGATATTTCCCAGAAAATGCTCGACCAGGTCGCGATTAAACTCGCCCGCCTGAACCGAAGCTTTGTCCCTTGCGACTGCCTCGCCGAAGACGCTTCCCCCGAACGCAGCCAACCGCAAAGCGACCGCATCGGCCAAGCCACCCCCGCCCTTTGGCACGCCAGCATCGACGACCTCTCACTCATCCCCGGCGAAAGTTACGACTTCATCGTCGGCCAGGGCGACCCCCTCAACTGCGCCGAAAAACCCGGCCGCGCCTTCAAGGAACTGGTCCGGCTGCTGCGGCCGGGCGGGATAATTCTCCTGTCAGTCGACAACCGGCTGCAGGGAATCTATCACTACTTCAAGGAAGGGGACATCACGGGACTGGAAAATTTCCTCCGCACCGGGCGCACCAATTGGGTCACGGACGACGCCGGCGAACGTTACCAGATGACCATGTTCACGCCGGGGCAATTGACTGCCATGTGCGAGGAGCGCGACTTGGAACTGCTGGGAATGATTGGGAAAACGGTTTTGCCGCTGCGGCGTTTTCGCGAACTGTTGGAAGACCGCGAAAACCGCGAACGGCTGCTGCGTTTGGAGGTGTCTTTGCAAAGCGAACCCGCCCTCTTCGCCAACGCGGCGCATCTGGAATTCGCGGCGCGGAAAAAAATGTGAAACAGGGGGTTGTGGGAATAGTCTTGGCGCCGCGCAAAAACTTTAATTCTGCGCGGCTTCTTACCCCGAAAAACATCCCGCCACCAACTCCGCCGCAACTTCCTGCACCTCCGCCCCGGCGGCAAGAAAAAGCTCCGCCGCCGGAAATTTCCGGAACCAGGTCTCCTGGCTCCGCACCAAACGGTTCGTCCCGTGCCGCAACCGTTCCAGCGCCGCCTCCCACGTTTCCCCACCCTGGAAATAGGGGAAAAACTCCTTGTACCCCACCGCCTGCAAAGGCGTCCGCGAATAAGTGGAACGGTTCTCCCACACCCTCCGCGCCTCCTCCCTCAACCCCCGCGCCGCCATCCGCTCGATCCGCGCCTTGATCCTTTGATGCAGATCCGACCGCTCCCGCACCAGACGCACCATGACAAACGGGTAACGCGGCGCCGCGAACGCGCCCCCTCCCCCGGCGTGAAAACCCGCCCACTGGGTTTGTTGGCCACTGAGCGGTTTGCCGGTTAGCGCTATCACCTCCAGCGCCCGCACCAAGCGGCGGGTGTCGGCGGCGTGAATCTTCGCCGCCGCCGCCGGGTCCTTTTCCGCCAGTTCCCGGTGCAGCGCTCCCGCGCCTTCCTTTTCCGCACGTTCCTCCAAACCGGCCCGCAAAGCCAAATCCGCGCCCGGGCCTGCGAAAAGCCCCTCCAACAGCGCCTTGTAATAAAACGCCGTTCCGCCGGACAACAGGGGAATTTTTCCCCGGGAGACGATGTCAGCGATCGCCCGATCCGCCGCCCGGGCAAAATCCGTGGCGGAAAACGTTTCTTCCGGCCCGACCAGGTCCAAGCCATGGTGCCGCACCAGGGCGCGCTCCTCCGCCCCCGCCTTGGCGGTGGCGATGTCCAGGCCGCGATAAACCTTCATCGAATCCACCGAGATTATTTCCGCATTGAGAAGCTTGGCGCACTCCAACGCCAGGCGCTCCTTGCCGCTGGCGGTGCCGCCAAGGATGATGCGTAATTGCATAGGCCGATCCCAATAAAAAAGGGACATGTACGGAACATGTCCCAGGTGAGCAATTCTTCCCAACTTTAACTACTTGTCCAAAACCGCTTTTCTTCAAGTCGTATAATCGGCATTGATCTTCACATAATCGTAGGAAAAATCGCAGGTCAACATCAACGCCTCCGCCTCGCCCAAAGCCAAATCCACCTCCAGCTCCACCTCCTTCGCCTTCATGAGGCCGGACAGCTCCGCCGCGTCGAACAACACCGGCGCGCCGTTGGAAAACATCTTCCGGCCGCACAACGTCAGCGACACCTTCTCCTCATCCACCGTGGCGTCGCTCCGGCCCAAGGCGCAAATAATACGCCCCCAATTGGGATCGTTGCCGAACAGGGCCGTTTTCACCAGCGGGCTTTCGGCAATGGTCCTGGCCGCCGCCACCGCGTCCTTCCGCTTCTTGGCGTTCATGACCCGAATCTTCACCAACTTGGTCGCGCCCTCGCCGTCGGCGGCAATCTGCCGGGCCAGGCTCATCGACACTTCGTAAAGCCCGGCCAGGAATTTGTCGTAACGCTTGCCGGTGCACTTGTCGATGACCGGGCCGTCGGTGACGCCGGAGGCCAGGACAAACAGGCTGTCGTTCGTCGAAGTGTCGCCGTCCACCGTGACCATGTTGAACGTCGCGTCGGCCACTTCCGACAGGGCGTCCTTCAACGCTTTCGGCGCCACCGCCGCGTTCGTGAGAACAAACGCCAGCATGGTCGCCATGTTGGGGGCAATCATCCCCGACCCCTTGCAGGCGCCGGCAATCACCACGCCGTCGTCGGTGTCGAGGACCAGGCTGGCTTCCTTCGGTTTGAGATCGGTCGTCATGATGGCCTTGGCGAAGTCGCCCGGTTCGGCCTTGCCCAGATTTTCATAAGCCAGGTCTATCCCCTTTTCCATGCGGTCCATCGGCAGCTGACGGCCGATGACGCCGGTGGAGGCGAGGAGAATTTGCTCCTCGGGGGCGTCCAATTTGCCGGCCAGGCGTTCGGCCGTCTTGCCGGCGTTCTTGCGGCCGTCCTTGCCGGTGCAGGCGTTGGCGACCCCGGCGTTGACGATGACGCCGCGGGCGATGCCGCAGGAGGCCTTCAAGTGTTTTCGGTTGATTTTCACCGGTGCGGCGCAGACCTGATTTTGGGTGAAGACGCCGGCGACGGAACATTCGGCGTCGGCGACGATGAGGGCGAGGTCGTTACGGGGCGTTTGCCAATCGCGGATATTGGCGGCGGCGACGCCGATTTTGAAGCCGGGGACGTTTTCCATGGCGCGAAGCTTGTCCATAAGGATTCTCCAATGACGGTAGCGGGGGGACGGGGACGGGTGATTTGCCCAACACCCCCTGTATAATAAAATGTCGTCAAAACGCGAATAGTATACGCAGAAAATCCAGCTGGGGCTTTAGAAAAATGGGTTGATGGCCATATTCTCAGAGCCTGCCTACGCCCGGGGTTCGACCACGCGGCGCTGCCGCAGCATGACCAGCGGATTACTTTTGCCACCCGCAACCCGGCACGCCACAGCCCGCGCAACTCCCCGGTCCGCACGCCGCCGTCCTGCCACCCGCCAGCGCCCGCTCATACTCCCGCGCTAAAAACGCCCGGCTCACCCCCGCTTCCACATGCTCCCACGGCAACCGCGACGCCAGCGGAAACTCCCGCCCCGCCAACCCCACCGGATCCAAACCCTGCTCACGAAAAGCCTCGTTCCACACCCCGGGCCGAAAATGCTCGGACCACGCGTCCAGCCGCGCCCCCTTCCGCCACGCCGTCAGAATCACCGCCCCCAGCCGCCGATCCCCCCGCGCCAACACCGCTTCAAGTAAAGATGTCCCCACCTCGTGCCCGTGATACGCCACCATGCGCCGGTTCACGTTCTCCCCCACCAGCTTCTGCCGCGACGCCCACAAGTCCGGCCCCGCCGCCCCGCACCACTGGAAAGCGGTAAACGGCTTCGGGACAAAATTACTGACCGACAAATGCACCGCCGGCCGACCGCCCGAACCCTTGGCATTCCTGGGACGCTTGAACGCCACCGCTTGCGCCAACTTGGCAATCGCCAAGGCGTCCGCGTCCGTTTCCGTCGGCAACCCCACCATGAAATAAAGTTTTATCTGCCGCCAATTCAAGCGAAACGCCTCTTCCGCCGCCGCCAACAAATCGTCGTTCGTAACGTCTTTATTGATGACCGCGCGAAGGCGATCCGTCCCCGCTTCCGGCGCCACCGTCAAGCCGGACTTCCGCACCGACTTGACCCGCGCTGGAATCCCCGACAAGGCATGGTCCACCCGAAGACTCGGCAGCGACAAACTGACACCCCGCGGCGCCAACTCCCGATCCATACTTTCCACCAATTCGTCAAAGCGGGAATGGTTGGAGGTCGAAAGGGAAAGGAGACCGACTTCGTCGTAACCGGTCGCGGCGAGACCGGCCAATGCGGCTTCACGTAATTTCTCCGGCGAACGCTCGCGCAGGGGCCTGGTGCTGTAACCGGCCTGGCAGAAACGGCAGCCGTTGGGGCAACCCCGCATCACCTCCAGAACCACCCGCTCGTGGACCGTTTCATGAATGGGGACAATCGGCCGCAACACCTGCGGCGCCCGGTCCAAATCCGCCACCACCCGGCGCTCGACCGGGAAAGGCGCCGCCGCGTCGAGACCGCCCGCGACATAGACCGTTCCGTCGGGGAGACTGGCCGTTTCGTACAACGCCGGCACGTAGGCGCCCCGCACCCGCCCGGCAACCGCGCGGAGCAGCTCTCGCCGCACCGGCGGCGTATAGCCGGAACCGTTTTCCGCAACCGGAAATTCCCTGACCACCTCCAGAAATTCCGGCAGCGACTCTTCGGCTTCGCCCAGCAGAAAAACGTCGATGAAGTCCGAGACCGGTTCCGGATTCATGGTCGCGGCGCCGCCGGCGATGACCAGCGGCGACGCGACCTTTTCCCTGGCCAAACGCGTGAGGGGAATGCCGCCCAGATCCAAAATGGTCAGGACCGAGGTCGCGGCCAATTCATAGGAGAGGGAGAAGCCGACCACCTGGCATGCACAAAGCGGCGTGGCGGTTTCGAGCGTGGTCAGGCGGAGCCCCTGGCCCCGCAACGCTTCCTCCATATCGGGGAACGGCGCAAAGACGCGCTCGGCCGCGAGGCCAGGCAGGGCGTTGACGATTTCGTAAAGCAGGCGCAAGCCGTGGTGGCTCATTCCGACAGAGTAAACGTCGGCAAAAGCCAGGGCCAGGCGTAAGGCCGCCTGGTCCTTTCGCAACTGATTGGGTTCGCCGCCCACGTATTGCCCGGGGCCCGCCACCCGGGACAAAGCGGGGCGGAGCTTGGCCAGGGAATCGTCGCGGCGGTCGGGGTTGGCGCTTGCGTTTGGCATAGGGGTTCCATATCGTAGTTTTAACTGAAGTTTTGCAAAGTGACGATTTAACCGCCAATCGTCACTTTGAAAAAATCGTTTTGGCCCGAATTTACGGGGTTTTCGATTTTCTCAAAAAGTCAACCTTTACCGATTGTACGGACTGTTTCGGATTTTTCCAGCAGGAGACCCCCATGACCCACTGGCTCGACCTCGACGCCAACGCTCTCCAAACCCTCCTCCAATCCCTGAACCAGCCCGCCTACCGCGCCAAACAGCTCGAAGAATGGCTCCACCTTAAACGCGCCGACGCCTGGCCGGACATGAAAAACTTGCCGGCCGAACTCAAAACCGCCCTCGGGCAAATCGGTCCCCTGCGTTCTCTCCACGAACTCGAACGCCGTTCCGCCGCCGACCACCTCACCCATAAATGGCTCTTCGAGGCCCAGCCGGAAACAGCCCCAAACGCCACGGCAAAGTCCCACTGCCTCGAAGCCGTCCTCATCATTGAAAAACACCACGCCCGCCGCACCGCCTGCCTCTCCTCGATGATCGGCTGCCCCCTCAACTGCGCCTTCTGCGCCACCGGCAAACTCGGCTTCACCCGTTCCCTCTCCGCCGGCGAAATCCTCGAACAAGCCTACCGCCTCGACGCCTGGTCGCGGCAACAGCAACACGTCGGGCTCAGCCACATCGTCTTCATGGGGATGGGGGAACCCCTCCTGAACCTCCCCGCCGTACTCGCCGCCGCCCGCCGCCTCAATAATCCCGTCGGCCTCGGCCTCTCCGGCCGCCACCTCACCATCTCCACCGTCGGCATACCGGACGGCATCCGCACCCTGTCCGACAGCGGCGTAGTCCACCGCCTGGCCGTCTCCCTTCACGCCCCCAATCAAAAAATCCGCGAACGCCTCATGCCCGCCGCCAAGCAGTGGCCGCTGGCGGAACTGCTGCCCGCCCTGGAAAAATACGCCGAAACCTCGGCCCGCGATCTCACCTTCGAATAGTGCCTCATCGACGGAATTAACTCGGGGGTCAAGGAGGCGAGGGAACTCGCCGGCACCCTCCGGCCTTTCCGCTGTTTGGTGAACCTCATTCCCTTCAATCCGGTGGCGGGGATCGGCTTGCGTCCACCCGGCGCCAACGCCATTCGCGCCTTTCAGGAGGAACTGGAAAAGGCCGGGGTGTCGGTGACGCTGCGGATGGAAAAGGGGGCGGAAATCGGGGCGGCTTGCGGGCAGCTTAGGGCGGAGAGGGAAGGGAGGGCAGAGGAAAAATAAAGGCTGATCCCGGGCACTGATGGGCATGCCCTTACTCGCCAAATTCTGTCAGAAATTTATGAATCACCTTGGATGAATAGCGACCTCCAACCTCAACCAATCTATCAACCAGCGGCTTAACCCGATTGATTAGCCCCAACTCTTTCGCCCGTCCCAATAGTCCAAGCAAACCCGTTACATTGAGACCCATCGCTCTGGCCAGTTTCCTGCCGCGCAAGTCATCCAAACAAACATCCAGAATGCCATAATCCAAGGCAAGCTGAATTACTTCAGCCTCACCCCTATCCAACGAAAACTCAATTAGGGGTGACACCGTCGAAGATAATTTTCGGAATTCCAGCCAAGGCGGATCGATCATTGGCCGCCCCAGCAGCTTCCCCGCCAGCAACTCCGCTTTCACCGCAGGTGGCGAGACAAAATCTACCGGTAATGAACCGGCAATATCCAGGGCGGAAATTTTGCCAAGAAGAATTAGCGGCCCAGTATTGATAACCACTATTTCCCTACTCACGATTACTCCCCCGTCGCGCAAATTGGAGGTCGTCGTCAAGATCATCAAGCCCAATGTTCGTCATGGGATAACCCTGCCTAGGGAGCTCATATAGAAAATCCACCTTCCCCATCCCGCATATCTTTGCCGCCTGCCCGGCGGTCACCTTGCCGTCCAGCCACAACTTGGCCGCTATGGTAAACTTGGTCGTATCCACAAACTCTTGCGAGGTCATGTTCGTCATCAGCAAAACCGACTCGTCAAAGGGAACAGCCAATGTATCGGACATGGTAGGATATCCTTTCGGACAATATGCCCTTAATAAATCGCAGATTCATTATACTAAATGAACCTCTCCTGGAAAAGCGCCTCCCGCATATGAAAACGGCATGACATGAAAGCCGGTCGGCAACCACCCGAATCCTCCCGCCTCTGGCTTTCACCCCCGGCTTTGGGTATCATTGGAAAAATTTACGTTCCAACGCCCATTGGCCAAAATCGCCGGGGAGGAATCCCATGAACCACATCGCCGCCGCCGCCGCCGGAACCGAACCCTTCGACCTCGTCCTCGAAAACCTCCAACTCGTCAACCTCTACACCGAAGAAATCTACCCCGCCCAAATCGGCATCCGCCAAGACCGCATCGCCCACGTAACCCCGCCCAACGCCAACGGCCTCGCCGGTAAAATTCACCACGACTGCCAAAACGCCTACGCCCTCCCCGGATTCATCGACACCCACGTCCACCTCGAAAGCGGCATGCTCACCCCCAACAACTTCGCCCACGCCGTCATCCCCCACGGCACCACCACCATCGTCGCCGACCCCCACGAATTCTGCAACGTCCTCGGCACCGCCGGCATGACCTACCTGCGCGACGCCTCGCGGAACATCAAGCTCCGCGTCCTCCTGGCCGCCCCCTCCTGCGTGCCGCCCCTGATCGGCGCGGAAACGAACTTCGCCACCTTCGGCCCCCAGGAAATCGCGGAAATGCTCGCCATGCCGGAAACGATCGCCCTCGGCGAAGTCATGGACTATCCCGGCGTCATCCGGCAAAGCCAACGCACACAGGACATCCTCACCGTCGCCCGCAAAACCGGCAAAATAATCCAGGGCCACATCATCGACCCCAGCGACCGCGAACTCTCCGCCTACCTCGCCGCCGGCTGCGAATCCGACCACGAATGCCGCACCCTCGAGGACGCGATAATGAAACTCCGCGCCGGCATGGTCCTGGAATGCCGCTACGCCTCCACCGCCAAAAACGTGCCGGTCGAAGCCGCCGCCCTGGCCAAACTGAACTATCCCGTCAACGCCACCCTCTGCACCGACGACCGCGAACCCCACGACCTCATCCACCAAGGCCACCTGGACGCCGCCCTGCGCTCCGCCGTAAGCCACGGCGTTCCACCTATAAAAGCCCTGCAAATGGCCACCCGAAACGCCGCCCTGTTCCTCGGCCTCAGGGATCGCGGAGTCTTGAAACCGGGCGCCCTGGCCGATATCGTCCTCCTGCGCGATCTCAAGGACTTCAAGGTAAACGCCGTCTTTATCGGCGGGGAACGGCTGGCCGAGAACGGCTGCATGACCGCCGACATCCCCGCCCCCGACCTGGCCTTTGAAAAACAAAACACCGTGCGCATCCAAGCCGGCCTGACCCCGGACGCGTTCCGCTTCCCCGTACCGGGCCATGCCTGCCTCCGGCCCGGCGACCGCCTCAGCCTGAACTGCATCACCTTTCCCCAGGGCGACCCCTTCCTGACCAAGCTGCTGCCCACTTCCTTTCCCATTCGGGACGGCGCCGCCGACCTTGCCGCCGTACCGGATTTCGCCGCCCTCGCGGTGCTTGAACGCCACCACGGCCGCGGCAACCTCGCCCTCGCCCCGATTCACCACACCGGCCTCCGAGCCGGCGCCGTGGCCGGAACCGTCTCCCACGATTCGCATAACCTGTTCGTTCTCGGCGTGAACCCGGAGGACATGCTCGCGGCGGTGAACCGTCTGGCCGGTCTCGGCGGCGGCTTCGTGGCGGTGCGTGAGGGCCGTATCGCGGCGGAGGTGCCCCTGCCGGTGGCGGGGCTGGTCTCCAGGCTGCCCGCCACCGAAGTCGCGGCGCAAATGGGGGCCATGAAGCAGGTCTTGGGGGAAATGGGACTGACGGGGGAATCGCCCTTGCACGCGCTTACCTGGTTTTCCCTGGCGGTGCTGCCGGAGGTCAGGCTGACCGATAAGGGACTTTTCGATACAACGCGACAGGTTTTTTTGCCGATATATATATAATCGCCGAACCAAAGAATCCGTCCGCAAGGAGGAATCACCCATGGAAGAATTGTTGTACTGGACCAAGATGGCCGTGGCGCGCTGGCAGGATTATCAGGGGCGTTCGCGGCGGCGGGAGTACTGGTATTATTGTCTGTCGGCGGCGATTGTGGGTTTGCTGGCGCAATTGCTGTTGCGGGTTTTCAATCCGCTTTTTGGCAGCGCGGTGGGCGGGCTGTTGTTCATGCTCGTTTCCATCGCCCTGTTCATTCCCTCGTTGGCGGTTCAGGTGCGGCGGTTGCATGACATCGGCAAAAGCGGCTGGTGGGCGCTGTTGAACCTGCTGCCGATGCTGGGGCCGATCGTCCTCATTATCTTCCTGGTTCAGGACAGCCAGCCGGGGAGCAATCAGTGGGGCGCGAATCCCAAGGGGGTGAAGTAGCGGAAGGGAATGGTGAAAACGGGGAAATGCATTTCACCACAGAGACCCAGAGGACACAGAGAACGGCATTTTTTTGGATAGAAACCGCGGTTTTCTGTGCCTTCTATGCCTCTGTGGTGAAATAAACCTGTCAAGTTCTCAGTGCAGTTATTTTGGGGCAGGCTCTAACTTCACGCAAGCTTCCGCACCGCCTTGTCCGCCCTTTTCCAGGCCAAACCCGCGCCGCCCGCATCCACCGGCGCCATTTCAATCGAACGCTCCAACAACACCAACAACTCCTCCGCCGCCAAACGCAAATCCCCCGCCAACGCCGCATTACCCTGCGCCCGCGCCTGGTTCCCCCTCGCCACCCCGTGCACCATCTCCAAATTCGGCGTCACCGAATTCAACATCTCCGACTGCTTTTGCAAACTCGCCGCCGTACTCATAATCAAATCGGTCAAACGACCCATCGACTCCTCAATCTCCGCCAACGCCTCCGTCGTCCGCCGGCTCCCCTCCACCCCCGAATGCAAATAACCCTCCGCCGCGCCCAAGGCCTCGCCCGTTTCCGTCGCCGCCTGGACGCTCCGCCCCGCCAGCCTACGCACCTCCTCCGCCACCACCCCAAAGCCCTTCCCCTGCCGCCCGGCCCGCGCCGCCTCGATCGAAGCATTCAAGGACAACACCTTGGTCTGAAAAGCAATGTCCTCAATCATCTTTAAAATCGCCGAGACCTCCACCGTCGCCGTGCCCAAATTGTCCATCGACTGCGCCAAATTGTTCATCTCCTGCCGGCCGTGCTCCGCCCGCCGCCGCGCCTCCGCCGCCAATTCATCCGACTGGGTGCAGACCTGGGCGTTTTCCTCGGTGTGTTGGGAAAAGTGGCTGAAGAGATCGGCGAACTCGTCGAAGATCCGCCGCTGCGACTCGGCTTCCTTGGCGGTCTGGGCGCTTTCACTCTGGAAATTCCGGGCAATCGAGGTAATCTGCGCCGCCACATTCGTGCCTTGGCGCAAAATCTCCTCGCGGGCTTCCATAAACTCCCCCGACTCCTTCCGCCGCTGTTCCAAGGTCGCCGCCATGTCGTTCAGGGCCATAACCATCTGCCCGCATTCCGCCTGCCGCGGCACCGCCATCCGCTCGTCGAAATGCCCCTCGCGCACCCGATAGGCAAACCGCGCCGCATTGGCCAAGGGGCTGGTTATCCAGCGGAGAAAATAAGCCAGGGCCAAGGCCGACAGGAGACACACCCCGGCTATCCCCAACAACTGCAGCAACAAACCCCGATACACCGGCGCCAATACCTTCGACTCCTCCGCCGCCGCAAATAAAAACCAGCCGATATCCCCAACCGGCGCATACGACACCCGCAGCCGCTCATGCCGCCGGTCCACGGCGTGACCGGTGCGAAACACCACCGGCATCGCGTCGGAAGCTTTGGAGCGGTGGGCGTCGAAATACTGCCGCCAACCCATATTGTCCGCATCGTCGAACTCGATCAGGTCCGCCACGTTCACCCGCCCCTGCACCAGTTTGGCATCGGGGTGGCTGACCAAAATCCCCTGCGAATCGGTGACGAAGGAATAGCCGTTGCCCTTGAGTTCGCTCGGGGTCTTTTCGATCATCGCATTGAGCCAGTGCACCGGTTCCTCAATCGGCACGTCAATCCCCACCGCGCCGGCAAAGCGGGTGTCTTGATAGAACGGCGTCGAATGGGTGACCATCCAGATATTGCCGGCGCCTTCGTCATTGTAGGGCCGGGTCCAGGCGGAACGGTTTTCGACTTTGGGAATGGTGAACCAGTCGTTCTTGGGATCGGTCTGGTTCTGGTAGTCGTAGTCGATGTCGCCGTACTGGAAATGTTGCCGGCGGGCGGGATCGCGATTGATGTAGGGGGCGAAAAGCTTGCGGCCGGGCTCGAATTTATTATTGTCGAAGATGATGGAACCGCCGAAGACGTCGGGATTGGGGCCGTAGTAGCGTTCGAGCAGATCGTAAATTTCCTCGCGCGTGCCCGGCTTCTTTTCCGTCACCCGTTCGGCCAACTGCTTGGTGATTATGGCGACCTGATCGAAGCGGGCCGACAGTTGCCGCGCCAGATATAACGACAGGAGGGTGACGCCGTTGTCGGCTTTTTCCAGAGTGTAGCTGCGGTTGGAAGTGACGCTGTAAACTGCCAGCAGGACAAAGGCGATAAGAATCGGTATCGCAACCAGCAACGCTATCTGCGTGCGAAGGGACATGTCCTACTCCAATCAGGGGATTTTGAAAAAGGGATGCCTTGCGGCGGAAAGCGGTGTTTTCAATCACAAAAAGGCTTGCCAATGCAAATTTTCGACGGCCATTATATAATATGTCTCCATATCCGGCAAGATATTATCAAACACGTTTTCGGTAAATAGTGGTCAAAACCGGGAAAGGCCGGCAAAACTGCTTCAGTATGAATTTATGCCGCCATTTGCCCGACCATTCGCACCTTCCGCCCAGGAGACCCCATGCTCGACGCCATCCAGCAATACGTCGCCGGCCTCGCCGACGTCATCGCCACCGTCACCGGCGTCGACATCGAAGTCGTCGACCGGGACCTCATCCGCGTCGCCGGCACCGGCAGCTACGCCGCCGGGGTCGGCCAAAGCATCGTCGAGGCCGGCAACCTCTACACCCACGCCCTCGCCTCCGCCGAAGCGCTCTTCATCGACGACCCGGCCGAAAACCCCCTGTGCGCCGGCTGCCCCAATCTCCGCGACTGCCGCGAAAGACTCACCCTCTGCGCCCCCATCCTCGCCGACGGAGAAATTCTCGGCATCATCGGCCTGGTCTGCTTCAACGACGCCGACCGGGCCAAAGTCCTGGCCAACCGCGACGTTTACATCCGCTTTGTCGGGCAAATCGCCGAAACGATCGGCCGCGTGGCCCAAAGCGAGGACGCCGCCCGGCAGAACCGCCGCCGCCTGGCAATGCTGCTGGAAGTCACCGACGCCAACGCCCGCGGGGTTCTGGTCCTCGATCACCACAACCGCCTCACCTTCCTGAACGACAACGCCAGGCAGGAACTCGGCCTGCCGGCGGGGGAGGGCGAGGGGCTAACCGTCACCCTCCAACCCACCGGCGACAGTTACTCCGGCCTGGAAGAATTTTTCCTCGGCCTGGACGCCACAACGACCGGCCGGAACGAACGCGCCGTCCTCGGCCGGCTGGTCCGGCTGGGGCAAAACGACCCCGCCTTCGACCAGGCCCTGGTCTTCGACTCCAAGGCGCGTTTGGCGGAAATGGTTTCGAAAATCGGCGGCGCCCCGCCCGCCGGCGACGCCTTCAAGGAACTGATCGGCAGCGGCCCCGCCATCCTCAACCTCAAGAAACGCGTCCGGCAAATCGCCGCCACCCAATCCACCGTCCTGATTACCGGCGAAAGCGGCACCGGCAAGGAACTCTTCGCCCGGGCCATCCACGCCGCCAGCCCAAGGCGGGACCGCCCGTTTGTGGCGATTAATTGCGGCGCCATCCCCGACGCCCTGCTGGAAAGCGAACTCTTCGGCTACGCCCGGGGCGCCTTCACCAACGCCGATCCCTCCGGCCGCATGGGGAAGTTCGAACTCGCCGACCAAGGGGTCCTCTTCCTCGACGAAATCGGTTCGATGCCGCTCCACTTGCAGGTCAAGCTGCTCCGCGTCCTGCAGGAGCGCGCCTTCAGCCGCTTGGGCTCGAACCATGTCGTGCGCCTCGACCTGCGGGTCATCGCCGCCACCAACGAGAAATTGCCCAGGCTGATTGCCGAACGCTTGTTCAGGGAAGACCTCTATTACCGCCTTAACGTCATCCCCCTGGAAATCCCGCCCCTGCGGGAACGCCGCCGCGACATCCCCGAGTTGGCCGGGCATTTTCTGGAACGTTACCGCCGCCTGTTCGGCAAAACCGCGGCGCTCCGCTTTTCGCCGGCGGTCCTGGCGGTTTTCGACGCCTATGAGTGGGCCGGGAACATTCGCGAACTGGAGAATTGCGTCGAGTATATGGTCAGCATGCACGAGGGGGGGGAGGTCCTCTCCGAAGCCCTTCTCCCCGGCAAACTGGCGGCGTTTTCGGGGATTAACCGGCCCGATCCAGCGGCTCCGGCGCCGGCCGGAGACGCCGGCCGGCGTCTGGTCGAAAAACCCGCCGCTACCACCCGAACGCCCGGGCCGATTGTTCCCCTGGCCGAACTGGAAAAACAGGCGATTTTGGCGGCATTGCAGCACTTTGGCAACGACACCGAAGGGAAGAAACGCGCCGCCGAGGCGTTGGGGATTGGGATTGCCACGTTGTATAGGAAATTAAGGGAGTAGAGTTGAGGTTGAAACTATATCGCCATTTTGCAACGCCTGAAAGAATGGCCGTACCAGCGGATGAAAGATTGGATGCTTTTCAATAAAATAAATGAGGGGCGCGGTATCAAGCGCAACCGTGGCGTTTTTCAGCCGTTCTAACCATTCCATGCGTCACGCTCCGCCTTGACATATTCCTGCGCCTCAATCCCGACCCATATTTCCTTACCCAATCCTTCCAGTTCCATTATACTGCGCTTCCGTGGCCCGCCACTCCCGCCTTGAACCTGCTTGACCAATTCGGACAATAAATCGGCTTTTTCTTGCTGAGATAAGTGCGAAACGCGATCCAGCAGATCGTTATACTCGCTGACAGTCATGATTCCTGCCTCCAAAGCAAAAAATACCCTCATTTACTATTATAACCCGATTAACAGCCAAAACAAGCGCCTCCGGCTCTCCGCAGTCCATATAAAAAGGCCCAGGGAAATTTCCCTGGGCCATAAGCGTTAAAATATCTCACCACAACCTACCAAGCGAAGTGGGCAAACGCCTTGTTCGCTTCGGCCATGCGGTGGGTGTTCTCCCTGACCGTCATCGCCGCGCCTTCGCGCTTGAAGGCGTCCAGAATCTCGTTCGCCAGGCGTTCCTTCATCGGGCGGCCTTTTTTCTTGCGGCTCGCTTCCAGCACCCAGCGAATCGCCAAACTCTGCTGGCGGTTCGGCTTCACCTGCACCGGGACCTGGTAGTTGGCGCCGCCGACGCGCCGGCTCTTCACTTCCCCCATCGGCTTCACATTGTTGATCGCGGTTTCAAACACCTTGAGCGGCTGTTCGTCGGGCAGTTTCTTGGCGATCATGTCCATCGCGCCGTAGAAAATCGCTTCCGAAGTCGCTTTTTTACCGTCGTACATCAGGCAGTTGATGAACTTGGAAACCAGCATGGAACCGTATTTCGGGTCCGGCTTAACCCCGGGACCGGTGACATTCGTGCTTCTGACTGACATTTTTTCCCCAATTCAAACGGCGGCGGCTTATGCCGCACACCTGGAATTCACAAAACCCTTCGCAGGCATCGAACGCCCGCGACACCAGGGATACTTAACAACTCGCTTATTTCTTCTTGGGAGTCTTGGCGCCGTATTTCGAACGCTGCTGACGCCGGTTTTCCACCCCCGCGCAGTCGAACACGCCGCGGATGATGTGGTAGCGGACACCTGGCAAATCGCGCACACGGCCGCCGCGAATCAGGACAATCGAGTGTTCCTGCAGGTTGTGGCCTTCGCCCGGAATGTAAACCGTCACTTCCTTGCCGTTGGTAAGACGCACGCGGGCGATTTTACGCAAGGCCGAGTTCGGCTTCTTGGGGGTCGTGGTCTTGACCTGGACGCAGACGCCTTTACGCTGCGGGCAGGACTCGAGAACCGGCGACTTCGATTTGTACTTGGGCTGTCTTCTGCCCTTACGGACCAGTTGGTTGATTGTAGGCATAGTCTCTCTAACTTTGTATGCTGGATTTCCCCGCGCCGCCCCTGGTTCTGCCTGAACCCAACCCCGAACGGCTTGATATTCCTGACACAACGTTTTATATAAAACCCCTTCCACGCGGTCAGCCACGGCCGCAGGAAAAGAGAATGGATAAAAAAGCGAGACTAACAGTATAACTATAAATTACCGCCATGCAATAAAATTATGTCGGCAATTTCGGCAAAAATCAGAGCCTATACTATAGCATCATTCGCCTCACTCCGTTTTTCAACACTTTGACATTAAAATTGATGAGCAAACCAAGTCGCCATCCGCCTATTTTCATGTATGTCAGTAATTGCGCTTCGTGTAGTGGCGTCAACAATCCACATGACTTGATTTCCAAAACCATGGCATTGGCAACAAGAAAGTCAAGACGGTATCCACAGTCAAGGTTGACACCCTTGTAAGTCAGAGGAAGCGGTCGTTGACGTTCGAACATTATCTCCCTAAGCGCAAATTCGTGGCAGAGGCACTCCTCATACGCCGACTCCAATAAACCTGGGCCGATTGCTTTATGAACCTCAATTGCCGCGCCAATAACACGGGACGACAAATCATCAAGCTTCATAAAAACCCTTTGGAAAAACCAAGAAGGCAGGTATCAGATAACGGCAAGGAATTATTTAACCACAGAGAGCACAGAGACCACAGAGAACCACACTTAACCGCTGGTGGAGGTGCAGATGAATACTTTTTTACTTAAAATTTTACAAATTTAAATAACCGTATTCAGGCTC
>JAVBTZ010000168.1:0-10962 GCA_031555915.1 Planctomycetota bacterium | reverse complement strand
ACTGGAAATCCCCGATTAAGCCATTGCACCCACTTACAGGTTCTTTTATAATCCCAGTAAAGTAAATTTATCGGAAATAAACCGAGAAGCTTGTCGAAAAGGCAATACTCCTTTCAAGGAAAACCTGTGATAATCAGACTTTCCGATCGAAAGTGAGGACTCGTCGCATTGAGCCGGACGATAAATAGGGTTGACGGAGTGCCGAATCGGCGTAGGATGAGCCAATCGCTGCGGAGAGGCGTGGAAATTTCGCGCGGAACCGGCGGCAGCGCTCCGGTCAATTGTTTATCCCGACCGGCTCGAAGAACGTATTTACCCGGCCGCGGTCGGATAATAACCGCGTGCGTCAGAAGTCGACGCACGCATTTGGCGAAGGATTTCGGCGGGATGGGGACAGAAGAATTTTTTCCGTGCCTATCCAAAATTTAAGCACAGGGCCGTCCCGAATTATTTCTGGCTGAAGAAATGATGCGGGATGGATCGTCGCCAGCACCTTCGCAAGACGCGGCATGAGGGGACGCTTGATGCCAACGAAAATGGGTTTGTGGCAATACTACGCTATGATACTCCTGATCGTCGGGGTCATATCCGCCGCCGCCATGGCGCAGGATGATTTCGACGATTATTACCCCGACAGCCCGGACCAATCCGGAGGCAGCATCCCCGATTACCTCCGCGCCTACCAGGACGGCGCCCCGCCCGCGCCTCCGCCCAGTAACGGCCAAAACGCCGCAGGCGGCAACTCGATGCCGCGCTTCTCCCCCGTTCCCCCTTCCGCAGCCGGACAGGGCGGCGGCACCGCCGGCGGCGACTACTTCACCGGAAACCCGGCCATCGACAACGCCGCGCGGCAGACCGCCGCAGCCTCCCAATACGCCGGCCAAGGCGGCGGCGCGCAGGGCGACGACTACGCCGACGACGAGGAAGTCTCCGAGGAAGACGAAGACTACTACGCCGGCGGCGGACTGGACACGGCAGGCCAGGACTACCGCCAGAACGGCCCCATCGGGGAAATCGGCGGCCCCGACGCCGAAGGCAATGTCGTCACCGCCATCGAAGTCCTCAACACCGTCACCACCACCCCCGAACAAATCATCTACCGCCTGTCCACCCGGGTCGGCTATCCCCTCCGCGAACGCACCCTGGACGGCGACTTCCAGCGCCTCGCCTCCATGGGCGTCTTCGACGATATCCAGATTAAGAAGGAAATGGTCCAGGGCGGGGTGAAAATCATCGTCGTGGTGCGCGAGAAAGACATCATCCGCCGCATCGAGTTTTTGGGCAACACCCAGGTTAAAACCAAGAACCTCACCAAGCTTATCGAAAGCCGGGTCGGCGAACGCTATGACGCGGGAAAGGGGAACCGCGACCGCCGGGCGATCGAGGATTATCTCCATAAGGAATACTATTATTTCGGCGAAGTGGAAACGATTGTCGAACCCTTCGAAGACGGCGTGCGGCTGGTGTTCGACATTTCCGAAGGGGGCCGGCTCTACGTTTCCGACATTCAATTTCGCGGCAACACCGTTTTCACCCGCAAGGAACTTCTGGCCAAAATGGAGACGAAACGCTCGGGGCTGATTTCCCGCGGCAAATATCTCCGCCGCGCCTTCGAGCGGGATCTCGAACGCATCCGCATGTCCTATCTGGACAAAGGCTTCCTCGACGTGCGGGTCATCGAGCGGCCCATGCAAATCACCGCCAACAACCCGACCAGCCGCTTCCAGCGCCGCGACGTCTACCTTTACATCGACATCGACGAAGGCGAGGAATACCGGGTCGGGCGGGTCAATTTCGATTTCCTCAATACCAGCCTCGTGCCGGAGGAAGCGATTCGCAGTGCGATTAAGACCATCCCCGGCGGCGTCTATAGCCCGATTACGATTCAGGAAGACGCCATGAAAATCCGTGACGTCTACGGCATGTCCCCGAATTCCCGCTATTTCACCCGGGTCATGCCGGAGCCTGAAATCACCGAGGACGGCCTGGTCATGGACGTGACCTTCCGTATTCAAGAGAGCCCGGAAATCGTGGTCGAAGGCGTTCGCGTCACCGGCCTCACCCACACCAAGGAAGTGGTGGTGCTGCGCGAATTCGAGCTTTTCCCCGGGGAAAAAATCGACTCGCGTAAATTCCGCCGCTCCAAGGAAAATGTCGAAAACCTGGGTTATTTCAAGGATCGTCCCAACATCGAAATCCGCGAAGGATCTGCCCCCGATCGGGCCATTCTCGTGGCGGAACTGGAGGAAATCCCCACCGGAAAAATCACCGCCGGGGTCGGGGTGTCGTCGCAGGATTCCATCGTCGGTTCCTTCGGCATCAGCCAGCGGAACTTCGATTATAAGGACAAACCGAAATCCTTCCGCGACTTCTATACGGGTAAATCCTTCCGCGGGGCCGGGCAGTCCTTCTCGATCAACGCTTCGGCCGGTTCGGAAACGCAAAGCTATTCGGCGAATTTCACCAACCCCTGGATTTTCGGCAAACCCGTCAGCATGACCCTCGGCGCCTATTACAACCAGTACAAATACGACGGCGAATATCACGAACGCCGCATCGGCGGCAACTGGATTTACGGCAAGCGCCTCTTCGGCCTGAAGGACCTCACCATCTCCGGCGGCTATCGCTTCGAAATGGTCAAACTGTCCAATTTCGACGGCACCAGCTACACGGAAGAATACACCCGCCAAGCCGGCAACCACAACGTCAGCCGCTGGGTCGCGGGCATTAATTACGACTCCCGCGACAGCCAGTGGGAGCCGACCCGGGGGGCGCAATTCGGCGCCAACATCGAAATCGCCGGCAAAGCCGCCTTCAGTTCCAAGGACTTCTGGCGCGGTTTCCTGTCCGGCCAATATCTCATCCCCCTGTATACCGACAAACAGGAACGCAACTGGACCCTCGGCTTCCGCGGCGACTACGCCATTGCCCAAGCCTACGGCGACGGCGACGGCGAAGGCACCCTCACCAACTGGAAGGGCAGCGAAGAGCATCCTCTTCCCAGCGCCCGCACCAGTTACCGGAACGAAGTTCCCTATTACGAACGTTTCCATCTCGGCGGGGTCGGCTCGGTGCGCGGCTTCGATTACCGCGGCATTTCCCCCCGCGACTACAACGGCAACTCCATCGGCGGCGAAAGCATGGCCTCGGCTTCGGTCGAACTGTTCTTCCCCATTTGGGATCGCCTGGTGCGCGGCAGTATCTTCTACGACGTCGGTTCGGTATGGCGTTATTCCGACGACCCCGGCTACAACGAAGGCGTGAGCAGGTCCTCCCTGGAGACATACAACAACGCCATTGCCAAAGGAATGCCGAAGGAAGAGGCGGAAGGCTACTTGCGCCCGGAAATGAACACCAGCCGGCGATTCCGTTCCTCCTTCGGTTTCGGCCTCCACGTCAAGACGCCCATGGGCCCGATGCCGGTCCGTCTCTACTACGCCATTCCCCTCAACAAGCAGGAGGGCGACAAGACCCAGCGCTTCCAGTTTACGATGGGGGCCTTGTTCTAAATTTCGGTGGAGGTTTTTCCCATCGCGAATGGTTCGGCAGGCTCTTGGGCGGGCGCCTGCCGTTTTCGTAGCGCGGGGGGGATGCATTTTCCTTGCGTTGAGGGGTTGTGCAGATATACTCGCCGCGTATTGGAAAACCACTGCGCGACAAGTAGGGTATAACGGGTTTGCCGGTCAAAATTGGGGCAGGCGGGGTCGGTCCCTTATCGGGAGCGTCGGCCGGATATGCCCGGGTTTATTCAAGATTCTTAGGAGAATCAGCAATGCGGAAGTTCATGTTCGGTCTTATCATCGCTGTTGTAACTGCGGCATCCGCTTATTCCAGGGCCGGCGAAGCGCCGCAGGCGCCTGAGACGAAGCGCATCGGCATAGTTTACATTCAGCAGGTATTCAAAAACTATCGCTACGCCCAGGACACCGAAGAACGCATAAAATCCGCCTTCCAGCCGGAACAGCAGCGTATCGAAGGGGAAATCGCCCGGGTGCAGGAGATGGAGCGGTCCTTGCAGTCGAACCCGCTGAAGGCCCCCGGTAGCGCGCAGTGGCGGAAGTCGATGATGGAAATCGAGGCGGCGAAAGTCGAGGTCCAGGCCATGCAGGAGGATTTCGGGAAACGCGTCCGCGACGAAGAGGCCGCGTTCTGGATGAACATGTACAACGCCTTCCAGCGCGCCTGCAAAATCCTCGCCGAATATTACAATTACGACATTATCATTGCCGCGCCGGATCCGTCCCTGTCGGAAGAGGCGGTAAAGGCGATGGACCCGATGGCGATTCAGCAGGAAATCCTCATGCGCCGGGTGCAGTACGTGCATGATAGGGCGAACCTGACCGTGTCCATCACCGAGCTGCTCAACCACCGTTACGCCGAACACATGCGCGACCCCGGCCGGAATCCGTCGCTGTAAGGTTGGCGTAGCCCTAAAAGCATTCCGCACCGCCGTACTCGCCCGCGCCACGAGTACGGCGGTTTATAATTTTGTGGCCCGAGAGGCGGACTCATGTTCAAGCCTACGCAGTTTAAAGCCCATCCGCACGATCTTCTGGTCCGGCTTTTTTTGAATGACAGGGAGCTGTTCGCGGATTTTCTGGGTAACTATCTTGAACCGGAAATAGTCGAACTGCTCGACCTGGACCGGCTCCATTGCGAGTCTACGGCAATCGTCGATGGAAGCTTGGATGAACATATCGGCGACCTGCGTTTTTCCACGGTATTCAAAAATTCCGAGGAACCGCTGGAGGTGTTCATTTTTCTGGAACATCAGTCCAGCCAGCAACCGCTTCTTCCGTTTCGCATGCTAAAAAACATAGTCGACGCCTATGGCTGCGTTGTCGCCGGCAGGGAAAATGCCGGCGGTAAACCGGGACGTCTTTTCCCCTATCCCTTGGCAATTATCCTCTATCACGGTAAAATGCCTTGGAGGGCGCCGCTGTCGATGCGGGATTTGATCGCCACGGTCCCAGGCCTCGACCCGGTGGTATTGGATTTTCCCATTCACCTGGTCGATTTGTCGCAAAAACCGACAGACGAAATAAAGGGGCATCCGGCGCTCCGGGCGCTTTTGTTGTCTTTGCAGGCGGCTTCGCAGAAGTGTTTGGGTAGACGGTTTGAAACAATATTCGCTCTTTTCACCGCGTTGCAGCCAGGCGAAAGAGTGCGGGAATGGATGAGGGGCATATGGAATTACGTTGCCGCTCAGGATAAACCTGACAACGGCAAGGCGATTGTTGCGAAAGTGTGTGGGAGGTTGTTTGGCCCACAGGAGGGCGAAAAAATGGCGAAAACCTTGATGGATGAAGTGTTGGAGGAAGGTGAAGCGAGGGGTATTTTCCTGGGTAAAGCGCAAGCGATTCTTGTCATATTGTCAGGGCGTTTAGGCCCGGTGCCCAAGGAAATTCGCGAACAAGTCATGGCTGTTCAGGACGAAGCCTTATTGGATGATCTCCTGCTGCAAGCATCAATCTGCACGGATTTCCTGCATTTCAAAAACTGGCTCGACTACAAGGCGCCTCCAAAAATCGCTATTTTGCCCGCAGGCAAAGACGGGAGTAGCGGCAGCGTTTTGTAACACGCGGTGATGGTTTGTGTTACCAAACGCTGGAGCAAAGCCCTGGCGAAGTATCCGGGCAAAAAAGAGCATTTTTGGAGGTGCCCAAAGCCTAAAGGGGCATTTATTTTAGATGCCCTACAAAAAACGGCCGTGCTCCCTATTGGATTAGGCTCTAAGCCGCGAAAAACTGAAAGGTACCCCCCCCATGCCCGAAGTCACTCTGGCCCGCTTGGCCGAATTTCTTGGCGCCGTGTTGGAAGGTGGAGTCCCCGACCTGACGGTATCGCGCTTGGCCGCGTTGTCGGAAGCGGGGCCGGGCGACCTGACGTTTTTGGCCAATCCCGCCTATAAGGAGCAACTGGCCGCGACCAAGGCCACGGCGGCGGTGGTGCCGCTGCATACGGCGGCGGTGGGGGCGGCGTTACTGAAGGTCGAGAACCCCGATTTGGCTTTCGCCCGGGCGGCGGAACTGTTGTATCCGCCGGTCCCAAGGCCGGCGGCGGGGGTGCATCCGACGGCGGTCGTTTCGCCGGAGGCGGTGATTGGGAAGAATGTGGCGATTGGGGCCGGGGCGGTCGTGGAGGCGGGGGCGGTCGTCGGCGACCGTTCGGTACTATATCCCCAGACTTATGTCGGCGGGGAGGCTAAGATAGGCGAGGACTGCCTTCTTTACGCGGGGGTGAAAATCTGCCACCGGGTGACGATTGGGAAACGTTGTATTTTCCAGGCCGGGGCGGTGATTGGCTCGGACGGCTTCGGCTATGCCTGGACCGGCCGGGGTTATTACAAGATTCCCCAGGTGGGTACGGTGGTAATCGAGGACGACGTGGAAATCGGCGCGAACGCCTGTGTCGATCGGGCGCGGTTCGGGGAGACGCGGATTGGCGCGGGCACGAAATTGGACAATCTGGTTCAGATTGCCCACAATGTGCGTTTGGGGCCTTGTTGCGCCTTTGCGGCGCAGGTGGGGATTGCCGGGTCGGCGCAATTGGGGATGGGGATTCAGATTGGTGGGCAAGGCGCGGTGGTGGGGCATGTGAAGGTGGGGGACGGGATTACCCTGGTCGGGCAGTCGGCCGTAAGCAAGAATACGCCGGGGCGCGAGGCGGGGGTCGAGAAGGAGAAGTTGACCCTGATGGGTTCGCCGGCGCGGCCCTTACGGGAGTATCACGAGGAGCAGCGGAACATCAAGGCCATGTCGCGGCTGAGAAAAACGGTCAAGGAGTTGGAGGAGAGGTTGCGTAGATTGGAAATGGAAGGAGGAAAGTGAGATGGGGGTTGAAAACCAGCGGACGCTCGCCGCGGCGGCGACGTTCAAGGGAAAAGGTTTGCACAGCGGGGAGGAAGCGACGGTAACGGTGCTGCCGGCGGCGGTCGACAGCGGTTTGACGTTGGCGTCGGGTGGGGTGGAGGTGCGGCTTTCACCGGGGCTGTCGGAAGGTTCGCGGAACTGCAATGCGGTCCGTTTGGGCGAGAACATCGAGGTGATGACCCTGGAGCACCTGTTGTCGGCGGTGTGGGGGTTGGGAATCGACAACGCGAAGATTGTGGTGGAGGGCCCGGAAGCGCCGGGTTTGGACGGTTCGGCCTTGCGGTATGCGGAGGAATTGAACCGGGCCGGAATTATCACGCAGGAAGCGGCGAGGAAGGTGTACATTCCCAGGGAGCCGGTGTCGGTCGGCGACCAGCACGCGGGGGTGGCGGCGTATCCGTCGGCGGACGGCAAGTTCCGCGTGACCTATGTTCTGGATTACAAGGAATCCCCGAAGGCCAGGGGAGCGGTGACGGTGGAGGTGACGCCGGAACTGTATGTGAAGGAAGTGGCGCCGGCGCGGACGTTTGTCATGAAGGAACACGCGGCGGCGATGCAGGCGGCGGGTCTGGGCAAGGGGGCGAATCCGCAGAACACCTTGGTGTTGGACGGCGACAGGATTATCGATAACGAATTCCGGCTGGCCGACGAATGCGTCCGGCACAAGGTGCTGGATTTGGTGGGGGACTTGTCGATATTGAACCGGCGTTTGGGGGCGCACGTGGTGGCGTCGCGGAGCGGTCACGCGTTGAATATTCAGCTGGCGCGGGCGTTGGCCAGGCAGATGACGAAGGTTGAACATCCGGCGGGGGTCATCGATTTCAAGGAGGTGACGCGGATTCTTCCCCATCGCTATCCCTTCCTCCTGATTGACCGGGTGTTGGAGTTGGAGGAGAAGAAGCGGATTGTGGCGGTGAAGAACCTGACTTTCAACGAGCCGTTTTTCCAGGGGCATTTCCCCGGCGAGCCGATAATGCCGGGCGTTTTGCAGATTGAGGCGTTGGCCCAGGCGGGGGCGATTATGATGCTGGGGGAGTTTGCGGGACAGGGCAAACTGGCGGTGCTGATGACGGCGGACGAGGTGAAGTGGCGGCGGAAGGTGATTCCGGGGGATTGCCTCTACCTGCACGCCGAGTTTGTGAAAATGAAACGGAGCGTCGGGGTGGTAAATGCCTGGGCGGAGGTTGACGGCGAGGTTACCACCGAAGTGACAATCAAATTCGCCATTGTTGACTCGAACCCGGCCTATTGACATAATGTAACCGTCGGGTAAAAGTTGAAAACTCGGATCTGTTTTTCTTTTCCGGAACCCTGGGACAATCCGCACATGAAGAACCGCATACATCCTAGCGCTGTCATCCACCCTTCGGCAAAAATTGGCGATGGTGTCGACATAGGCCCCTTTGTGGTGGTGGGGCCGGAGGTGACGGTGGGGGACGGCTGTCGCCTGATGCCGCACAGCCATATCGTCACCAGGACCACCCTGGGTTCGGCTTGCCATATTTGCACGGCGGCGGTGGTGGGAGGGGATCCGCAGGATCTCAAATTCAAGGGCGAGCCGACCGATTTGGTGATTGGCGAGCGCACCCGGGTTGGCGAGTTTGTCACGATTAATCGCGGTACGGGCGTGGGCGGCAACCGCACGGTGGTCGGCAACGACTGCATGATTATGGCCTACGTGCATATCGCCCACGACTGCATTATCGGCAATCACGTGGTCATCACCAATTCGTCGCAGTTGGCCGGGCATATTCACATCGAGGATTGGGCCTGGGTGTCGGGTAACGTGCTGGTGCACCATTTCGTCACGATAGGGACGATGTCTTTTGTGGCGCCGGGATCGGGGATTGGCTTCGACGTTCCGCCGTATATGATTGTGGAAGGTTTTCGCGACACCTGCAAGGTGCGGACGCTCAACATGGAAGGGCTGAAGCGCCGGAGCGTTTCCGAGGAGTCGATTGGGAAATTGCGGAAAGCCTTCAAGATTTTGTACCGGCAGAAAAATACCCAGGAGGAGGCGATTCGCATTCTGTCCGAGTCGCCCCTGTCCGAAGACACCCACGTGCGGAATTTATTGAATCATATTGTCCAGGCGAACGACGGCGTGCAGAATCGGGCGTTGGAAAAATTCCGGACCGACAAATCGCGGAAAGTGGGTTCGAGCGGCAACACCGAGGTGGCGGAAAAACCGGGCGCCACGGGTGGGAGGGAGGAAGGCGAGCGCGGCGGCGAGGCGATTTAGTTAGCTCTACAACGCTAGAGCGTTGTAGAGTTAAGAGTGGTTCTCTGTGGCCTCTGTGTTCTCTGCGGTAAAAAATTATTTTTAAATCATTGCCTCGCAAGGGTTTACCCTTATTTCAGAGCCATTCTCCACGGATCCCTAATTTGTCCCGACAGTCTCAGAAGGAGGAGTTCATGTTAAAACGGCTACTAATGGCTTGCGGAGTGCTGGTTTATTGTTTGGGAGGCTCAGGCATGGCGGTGGATGTGAAGAGCTTCAAAATTGGCGACATGGAGCTGATTGCCTTGGCCGACCGGCCGGTGGATCCCAAAGCCGCGAACCGTCCGCAATTGCTGGTGAACCTTTCCCCGGAGGCGGAGAAATTGCTGCGGCCGGGGGCGATGGCCAATTCGGTGAATTGTTTCATCTTGAAAAAGGGCGGCGAAACGTTGTTGTTCGACACCGGGCTGGGGAAAAATTCCGGCGGGCAACTGCAGGAGGCGCTGGCGGCGGCGGGCGTGAAGCCGGAAGAGGTCGACACGGTCGTTATCACCCATTTCCACGGGGATCACATCGGCGGCTTGGTTACGCCCGAAAAAACGGCGGCTTTCCCCAAGGCGCAGTTGTGGGTGGGGAGAGTCGAGGTGGAAGGGATGCCGAAGGCGTCGCAGTTGTTCATGGGCTATTACCCCGGCCGGATCAATATTTTTGAATGGAACCACGATGTCGCCAAGGGGGTGAAGGCCATGGAAGCGCCGGGCCACACGCCCGGGCACACGGCCTATCTGGTGGAGGACGGCAAGGAAAAACTGCTTATTGTGGGCGATTTGATTCATTTTCAGAATATTCAGTTGCCTTATCCCGACACGGCTGTCACTTACGACTCGGATCCCGCCATGGCGGTGAAGGCCCGCAAGATCTGGTTCGACTATGCGTCGAAGCCGGGGCATGTGGTGGCGGGGATGCACTTGGCGTTTCCCGGGGTTGGGGTTTTGGGTAAACAGGGGAATGGCTATACCTTTACCGCGAAATAAAAATCGCGGGGAGCGGAAAAAATTTTATTGACAAAGCTGTGGAAATGTGTTTAATCATTCTCTCCACCCGCGCCGGAGTGTGCGGGTGCGAGTTTTTTATGAGGGGCAACTAAAAAAGATGCTGCTGTAGCTCAGCCGGTAGAGCACTTCCTTGGTAAGGAAGAGGTCTCGAGTTCGATTCTCGACAGCAGCTCCAGTTTATATATAACACCCGCACGGCTTCCGGGCGGCTTTTTGTTGAGTGTGTCCGAGTTTTGGGTGAAAAAAATATGTAGTATTTCCGATACTGTTTCTTTGCGGGTTAGGGGCGGGGAAGCGGGTTGGGAGGCGGTTCTGCTGGGCGGAACCGGGACAATCGCGTTCGTTGCGCAGAGTGATTGATCACGGAAGCGACGGGCTGGTTGCGGTGAAAAGTGCATTTTTTCCGAACCGGTGACGTTTCTTGACGGGGTCAAGGTTTGGCTTTATCCAAACCATCTGCGGGCGAAAGCGATTTTTTTTTGAAAAAAGCGCTTGCAAAAGAATTATCTTTCCAAAAAATTTGGAAAGTTGCTTTGCGGTCCGTTTCCGATTGCGGTTGAGGCGGTTAAAGGGGATTGTGGCGGAAAACGGATATTTGTCAAGGTGAATTTTTTGCGCTGCCCCGTGACGGTGTTTTTTTATTTGATAAGAGGAGGTAGTTGTCATGGCCAAAGAAAATTTTGTACGTAAGAAACCCCACATCAACGTCGGCACCATCGGCCACGTCGACCACGGCAAGACCACCCTCACCGCCGCCATCACGGCCGTATCCGCAGCCAATTTCGGCGGCGGCAAAGTTATTTCGTACGACGAA
>JAVBTZ010000251.1:0-6027 GCA_031555915.1 Planctomycetota bacterium | reverse complement strand
TCGGCGGCCTCCGCGGCGACCGTTTGGGAGGGGTGGTCTGAGGAGTGCTCGGCCGAGGTCGCCCGCGAAGCCAAGGACGCTGTTGCCGGAGCGGCCGGTGCGGTCGCCGACAAGGCTGGCGCGGCGGCGAATGCGGTCGGTTCCACCGTCGGGGCTGCGGCTGGTGCGGTGAAGGATGCGCTTGGCTCGGCGGTGCACGGCGCGGCCGAGGTCGCCCGCGAAGCCAAGGATGCGGTTGCCGGAGCGGCCGGTGCGGTTGCCGATAAGGCCGGCGCTGCAGTTGAGGCGACCAAGGAAGCGGTGGGTTCGGCTGCCGGTTCCGCCGTTGACGCCACTAAAGACGCGGCGGGTTCTGCCGCCGGCGCCGCCAAACACGCCGTGGACGCGGCGGTGCGGGGAGCGGGCGAAGTCGGACGGGACGTCAAGGCCGGAGTCGAGAGCCTGACCGCGACCCCCTCCGTACCGGCGGCTCCGCCAGCCGGCGCCTTGGGGATTCATGGCATGGGAGTGGCGGGTGAATCGACCTTGGTGAAAGCCGAGGAGGAGTCCGGGGCCGTTGACGGTTTGAACATGGTCAAGCCGTTGTCCGTCAGCGATTTCCTCAAGCAAATCGGTTCCGGCGAAGAACTGGTCGACGAATCCGACGCCGACGTAATCACTTACGACAGCGACAACCGGGACGCGGTCGGCACGGTCGGCGCCCGTATCACCCACGATGAAAAGGGCGGCGGCATTCTCGGCAAGATCGTGGACGCGGTCGAAGGCATCGAGAACGAACTTGGCGTGCACGGCAGCCAGGGTACGGTGGGTGGCGGCGGCGCCGGTTCGGTTCAGCCTAATAATAAATAATGGGGTGCGCTGGCTAATAATTTCAATTGCAGTTTTCATTTTGTCTGTTTTCTGTTTGCCCATAAGCGAGAAGAGATCATGCCCAATATCGAATCGGCGAAGAAACGCATGCGTCAAAGCGTCAAGCGCACCGCCCGCAACCGGGTCCGCAAGGAGAAGCTCAAGAAAGCCGTCAAGTCCTACAAGTCCGTCCTCGCCAAGGGCGATACCGCCGCCATCGGCGAAGAATTGAAGAAGGTCACCCGGGCCATCGACAAGGCCAAGGTCAAGGGGGTTCTGCACAAGAACACCGCCAGCCGGCGCCAGTCGCGTTTGGCGAGAGCGGCGAACCGGGTCGCGGCCGCCGCCAAGGCCTGAGCGGTTCGGCGCGGGATTGCTGGTTATGTGGTATTTCTCCTCCCTCCCTCCCTTCACGGCGAGGGAGGGAGTTTTCGGGTATTGTATAACGAACGAATTTTCGGAAAGGCCGCCCATGCCGCTTCTTGACGATTTGGAATCGCTCCGCCTGCAAGCCGCGAAGGAGATTGCCGCGGCGGATTCGCTGGAATTGCTGGAACAGGCGCGGGTGCGGTTTCTCGGCCGTTCCGGCGGCCTCAAGGATTTGATGGCCCGCATCAAGGAGGTGCCGCCGGCGGAACGGAAGGAGGCGGGAGCGCGTTTGAACGCGGTCAAGGTCGAGTTGGAAAGCCAATGGGAGGAGCGCCGGGCCGAAGTCGCCCAAGCCCGGCCGGCCGTGTCCGGCCCCCTCCCCGATCCGACCTTGCCCGGACGGACCCAGGACATCGGTACCCTGCACCCCCTCACGCAGGCGATGGAAGGCTTTGTCGGCATTTTCGAGCGTCTGGGTTTCACCGTCAGTTACGGCCCGGAAATCGAGGACATTTTCCATAATTTCGACGCCCTGAATATGCCGGACGACCACCCCGTCCGCGACCAGGCCGACACCTTCGTTCTCGCCGACAACGCCATTCTCCGCAGCCAGACCTCCACCGTGCAGGTGCGGGTCATGGAGGAGCACGTCCGGCGTTACGGCGGCGGGGCCGACATGCCCCCGGTCCGCATTCTCTCCCCCGGGCGGGTCTACCGGCCGGACTCGGTGGACGCCACCCACCATTACGGATTCTCCCAAATCGAGGGGCTGGCCGTGGACCGCAACGTCACCATGGCCGACCTCAAGGGCTTCCTCGCCCTCTTTGCCCGGGAGACCTTCGGTTCCGGCACCAAGACCCGTTTCCGGCCGTCCTTTTTCCCCTTTACGGAACCTTCGGCGGAACTGGACATTTCCTGCGTTTTCTGCCGGGGGAAGGGCTGCCGGGTCTGCAAACATTCCGGCTGGGTGGAACTCGGCGGCTGCGGCATGGTCGACCCGAACGTGTTTTCTGCCGTCGGCATCGATCCCGAACTCTTCACCGGCTTCGCCTTCGGCTTCGGCATCGAGCGGGTCGCCATGTTCATGCTCGGGGTCGACGATATCCGGCGTTTTTCCGAGAACGATTTACGCTTCCTCCGGCAGTTCTGACTCATAAGGACCATACCCATGCTTCTCTCCTATAAGTGGCTCAAGGAACTGACCGGCACCGCCCTGTCCCCCCAAGACCTCGCCGACGCCCTGACCCGGGCCGGCCTCAACGTCGAGGAAGTGAATCCGGTCGGGGACGACTTCGCCTTGAACGCCGACATCACCACCAACCGTCCGGACTGGCTCTGCCACCTCGGGGTCGCCCACGAGATCGCCGCCGCCAGCGGCGGGACGGTCAAGGAAGCGGAGGTCCAGCTGAACGAAACCGGCCCCGACGTCAACACCCTGTCGAGCGTTACCGTTCTCCCCGGGGCCGAGGAATACTGCCCCCGCTATACCTTGCGGGTGCTCCGCGGCATCAAGGTGGCGCCGTCGCCGGCCTGGCTCCAGGACCGCCTTGTCGCCATCGGCCAGCGGCCCATCAACAACATCGTCGACATCACCAATCTGGTCTGCTTCGAAATGAACCAGCCCCTGCACGCCTTCGACCTGGACAAGCTGGCCGAGCGGCGCATCGTCCTCCGTCCCGCCGTCAAGGGGGAGGTCTTCGCCGCCATCACCGGCGAACGTTCCCCCCTCGAACCCGACATGCTCTGTATCGCCGACGCGGCGAAGACCGTCGCCCTGGCCGGAGTCAAGGGCGGGGCCAATACCGAAGTCGATTTCAACACCAGAAACATCCTCCTGGAAAGCGCCTGGTTTCAACCCAAGGGCGTCCGCCAGGCCTCCCGCCGGACCCGAATGGCTTCGGAATCCTCCTACCGTTTCGAGCGGGGCATCGATCCCGGCATGACCGCCCGCGCCTCCGCCCGGGCCATTTCCCTCATGCAGCAATTGGCCGGCGGCGAATTGGCCCGGGGGGTCGTCGACACCAATCCTGCCTTCGGCAGCCCTTGGCAGGTGACCATGCGTTACGCCCGCTGCAACCAGCTTCTTGGCATGGAAGTCGCTCCCGACGAGGTTCTCCGCGCCTTCACTGGCCTGGGCCTGAAGCCGGTCCGGCAGGACACGGCGGCAATTACCCTGGAAGTGCCGTCGTTCCGGCAGGATTTGAAGCGCGAGGTCGACCTTATCGAAGAAGTCATCCGCCTGGTCGGTTACGATCGGATCCCCGAGAAAATCACCATGCCGCTGGCTTTGGCGCACGAGTTGCCGCTCACCGCCGCCATGCGGGGCATTCGCCGCACCTTGACCGGCTTGGGCTACCACGAGTGCATCACGGACGCCTTTGTGCCGGAGGAATGGGGGAAAGGCTTCGCCGCCGGGGCGGTTCCCTACACTATCCAGAATCCCATCAACGCCGAGCGGCCGGTGTTGCGAACCGCTTTGGCGCCGTCCCTCTTGGATGTCCGCCGCACCAACCGTTTAATCCCCGAGGGGCGGTTCTTCGAATTGGGCCGGGTTTACCGCCAGGGAGACAATGGGAAACCGGTGGAGGAGAACCGTCTGGCCATTCTGGACGACCGGGGCGAAGAATATGTCCGGGGCGCGGTCGAGGCTTGCGTCCGGGGGCTTAATCTGTCCGGCGCGGTCGAAGTGCGGACGGACGCGGCCATGCCCGGTTTGGCGCCCGGTACGGACGGGGTCGTTACCCTGAACGGCAAGAATTTTGCCTTCTTCGGCATCGCTTCGCGGGAGGAAGCGACGCGGTTCGATTTGCATCAGGCTCCGGCCCTGGCCGAGGTTGCCCTGGAATTTCTGGCCGGGGCGCCCAAGGCGGAACGGCGTTACCGGCCGCTCGCCCGCTTCCCCGGCGTGCGGCGGGACGTTTCCCTCTCCCTACCCGAAGAAGTGCGCTGGAGTCAGGTGGAGGAGGTGGCGAAGAAGAACGCCGACTTGCTGGACGGGATCGCCTTTGAAAGTTTGTATCGCGGCAAGGGGCTCAAACCGGGGATGAAGGCATTGGCCTTTTCGATGCAATACCGGTCGCCCGAACGTTCCCTAACCGACGCCGAGGCGAATGCGATTCGGGATAAAGTGGTCGCGGCGCTTCTGGCGGCGTTTCCGACCGCCGAAGTGCGGTAGAGAAGGCAGGAGGTTTCAATGGGCATAGCCGTTCCTCCTTTGGAAAAGGAACGGAAGCTCCGGCGAGCTCTTACCGAGGCCCGTGAGGTGTAATTGTGGGGATATCCGGTCATTATATCCCCAGGCGTGTCTAGAGTCCGGCCTTGACTGACTACCCGCCTTCCTCCCCGACCGGGTTAAACCGCACCCACACGCCCGGTTCAGTAAACCCCACGGGGCCCGTGCAACCGGGGCTTCCGTTCGGGTATTGCGACCTGCATTTGTCTGCTCCGCGGAGAGCAACGCTGCTAATGATGGGTTATAGTTTTGTTCACGCGGGGAAGATAATATTTTGGGACTTTTTCAGATCGGCACGAAAATAAGGACAGCTCGTGCATTGTACCTTAAGTTCCTCTGCTATGAAGCGGTGACGGTCGAGTTTGCATGCCGTCAAGGTTTTGCCCCCTGGATTCCGGCTAAACCGCCCGTTAGGGATGCAGCATTCGCCGGAATGACGAGTGGGGAGGGTTCCGGCGTGGCAGGGTGCGGAGCTGCGTAACAGAGTTGAGATGCGCCTGTAGTGAGGAATCCAGCGGCCGCGGAGGCTGAAGATAAACCGCCCCCATTTGGAAGCGTTGGCACTGCCAGAGACGAGCCGAAGGTAAAGCGTTATTACTCAACCGCCGATCCCGCCGGATTCCTCACTACCGTTCGGAATGACAAGCGTACCGTTTTCCCGGTAACAGCGGGGTTTTTGCCATCATACTGAAATAGTGCCGTGAACGGTTACGATTTTGCAATAGTCCCGTTAGCAAGGATGATTGGGCGATGAACGCAAGCAGCTTTCCTATTCCAGAGGGGGTGGTGATTCGGCCGGAGCAACCGGAGGAATATCCGGTAATTTACGAATTGGTGAAGGTCGCTTTTGCAACGGCGGAAGTGGCGGACGGCGACGAGCAGGATTTTGTCGAGCGACTGCGGGGATTGCCGGGGTATATACCGGAATTGGCGCTGGTGGCGGAGCGGGGCGGGGAACTTGTTGGCCACTTGATGTTGACGCGGGTTAATTTGCGGACTGACGACGGGCGGGTGGTGCGGTCGCTTCTTTTGGCGCCTTTGGCGGTGCGGTTAGAAGATCGGCGGTTGGGGATTGGGGCGGCGTTGGTGGGGGAGGGGTTGCGGCGGGCGGGGGAATTGGGTTGGCAGGCGGTGTTTTTGGTGGGGAATCCCGGGTATTATGGCAGGTTCGGGTTTAGGGCGGCGGGGGAGTTCGGGATTGTGTTTACCGAGGATATTCCGGCGGAGTTTGTGATGGGGCTGGAGTTGGTGGCGGGGGCGTTGGCGGGGGGAGAGGTGGGACCGCTTGGGGGCTGAGGGTATGATTTCCACTTTGCGCCATTCGGGACACGTTACGAAATTACTCAAGCCGATACCGGCATAATAACGCGGCGCTGCCGCAGCATGACTCTTCGTTCCTTTTGCCAAAGGGCACCTCTAAAAATAGCTTTTGTGCCCGCATACGAGGAAGGGCTTAGCGGCAGCGTTTTGTAACACGCGGTGGTGGTTTGTGTTACAAAACGCGAGAGCGGAGCCCTGACGAAGTATCCGGGCAAAAGAGCATTTTTAGAGCTGCCTTCATGATGGAATAATCTCTA
>JAVBTZ010000015.1:0-9066 GCA_031555915.1 Planctomycetota bacterium | reverse complement strand
ATAATCGAATAGGGGCGCGGTGTAAAATTTGCCGCAAGCTTTTCCTAAAACCGGAACCCGGTCAAGACCATAATCTTGACCGGGTTCCGTTTGGTTGCCGAAGATTTGTTTCTGGGAAAGGCCCTATTTTCCCCGCCGTTTGGCAATGATGTCGAGGGCGCCCTTCCAGGCATCGACAAACATGCTGCGGAACAACTCCACCGGACCGTATTCCTCGTACTCGTGCGGCTCGATGGCGTTAGTCTCATAGGCTTGGCGGAAGGTCTTGCTCTTTTCCAGAAGACAGTCAAGCACATTTTCCTCGGTCGGGGCGAAGAAACGCGACACCACCGGGGGATTTTGCGCTATAAGCTTGTCGGCGGTGCCGACCCAGTTGATAGTCACCGAGACGGTGGAACCGACCCATTCGGTGAAGTGGTGCAAGCCGCGGGCGCCGCCGTTGATAAAGCCGACGTCGAGATCCCTGAGGCCCACCAGCCGGTGAATCTTCTTCGCCACGATGAGGCCGGCCTGGTAGAGGAAATCGGCGGGAATGTCCAGCTTTTTCTGGTCGACCTCGCCCGCCAGATATTGATCGAAGATGCCGGCGATGTGGGAATAATATGTCACCGGCGGCCTGGCCATTCCCTTGGTCGCCCGTTCGTAGACATCGCAGACGTCAAGCGCCTGGCGAACGCACATGACTTCGGTGGCGTTGATCGGCGTCCCTTCCTTGAGAAGAATTTCAATCGCCTTGAGCCCGTCCACCGTGGCCGGAATCTTCGCCATGATGTTGGGGCCCGCCTCGCGGTTGAAGCGGGCGTGGCGGACAATAGTCTCGGTGTCTTCGTGAATGGGGTCCCCCTGGATACTCACATAACCCAGCCGCCCGTTCGACGCTTCATACATGGGCATGAATTTCTTGGCGATTCCGGCCACCAATTCGCGTTGCAGCATGACCTCGGCCTCGGTGTCGTCCTTCGCTTTGGCCAGGAGGTTGTCAAGCAGGCCAAGGGCATAATCCTTTTCGGGACCGGTGAGCATCTTGTACACGTAGGACGGGTTCTGGGTGCAGCCGACCGTGCCGGCCTGGATGGCCAGGTCCGCTTCTTCGCGGGTGACGTTGTTAATCCAGAAACGGGTCGGGGTAAACTGCTGCACTCTTTTAAAATAGTCGCCTGTCGCCATTACCTTATCTCCGTTCATAAAAAAATCCAGTTGGATATGAAATTCGGGTTAAAACAACGGACGCCCCGGACACCTCACCCGCAGGCTGTATAGGGTGCTGGTGGCGGCCATGAACAGGGTGCGGAAATCATCGCCCCCCCAGGTGAAATTGGCGCATACCTCGGGGGTGAGAATTTTCCCGATGCAGCGGGCGGAACGATCATAAACATGAATCCCGTCCGGACCGCAACAGTACAAATTGCCGGCGGAGTCGAACTTCATGCCATCGGCCACGCCTTTGCCTTTGCCCTCCAAGACCGCCCACACTTCGCCCTCTCCGGTGGCGCCGTCCGGCTTGACCGGGAAGCGGTGGATTTTGCCGGTGTCGGTGTCGTTGACATAAAGGAAAGCTTCGTCAAGATCGAAACAAAGGCCGTTCGGTTTCAGCAGGTAACCCACCAGCAAAGTCAATTTCCCCGCTTCCGGCTCCAACCGGTACACACCCTGGAACGGCAGTTCCTGGGCCCGGGGAATCCCCACCCTGGGCATGCGGCCGGGATTGGGATCGGTGAAATAGATGGCGCCGTCGGACTTGACCACGATGTCGTTCGGGCTGTTCAGGCCCTTCCCTTCGTAACGGCTCGCCAGCACCTGGTAGGAACCGTCCGTTTCGGTGCGGGAGACGCGGCTGGTGCCATGCTCGCAGGTTATGAGACGTCCCCGGCGGTCGAGGGTGTTGCCGTTGGCAAGATAACTGTTGGGGCGGAACATGGTCACGCTGCCGCTCTTGTCCAGGCGGTAAATGGCGTTGCCGGGAATGTCGCTAAAATAGAGGATTTGGTCGACATGGTGCCAGGCCGGTCCCTCAAGGAATCGGAAGCCCGGCGCCACCGGCGTCAGCTTCTCGTTCGGATCCACCAATTTTTCAAAAGCGTCGTCGAGAACGGTAAACATTATGCTCCGCACTCCTTATTTGGAAAAAACCACCGGTTCGATGTTCAGGGCGCGGCAGGCGGCCAGCAGCTCGGCCAGATATTCCCCGGCGACGCCGGAAATATGGTTCGAACCGAATTCGTTGAAGAAGTTTTCGAAGTCGAACTCGGCCTTGATGAAGGTGACGGCGGAAAAGTTTTCGCCGCGGAGGCGCTTAAGCTCGGCCAGGTGCCATTGGTCCTCGCCCAGCGCTTCGGTGGGAATGATGCCCATTTTATACTTGCCGTCGACCCGGTAGAGCCGGGCCATGAGCATGGGGCCGGCGCCGCCGATGAACCGGACCTGCGCTCCACCCGAAGGCCGGATGCCCCGGGACAGGGTCAGGCCCTTGAGGTTGTCGGCCGGGTTTTGCGAACGGCAGGCGTAATGGCAGCATTGGGCGCCGCAGTTGACGAGATAGATGACTTTCCGTTCGTTGTCGAAGTGGCTGAGGTCGGCGAAGAAGGTCGGCTTGCCGCCGGAGATGATTTTCAGTATCTGCTGGGTCAGGGCGGCGTCGGCGTCGGCTTCGCAGGAGACGACGATCGGCTCCTTCTCCCCTTCGTCGACGTCATAGGAGTCGGTGAGGAAGGCTTGGGTAAGGCATTGCGGAACGTAGTTGTCGGACAGCTCCGGCATGCATTTCAGGGCGATGAAATCCAGGCCCTTGTCCTTGATGATCTGTTTGGTGGCCAGATAGCAGGCAAGCTGGTATTCGAATTTGGCGGGGGTGAAGCCGGCGCCGTCGTAGACGACCTTGCCGCACATCGCCTCCAGCTTTTCCCGCATCGCCCTGACCTTGGCGGGGTCCTGCTTGTCGGCGAGACGGATGATCTCCAATTGATCGATATGCTCGGCGTCCACCGCGAACAGCTTGCGCCATTGCATGGGATCGAACTGCACCGTGTCGATACCGATGGAACGGCCGCCGAACAAGCCCATGACCAAGCCGCGCAGGCGCGAGGGAACCGCCATCCCCCGTATTTCCGGCAGCAGCTTCTTTTCGTAGGCGGCGGCGGAGTATTCGCTACGCATTACCCGGCAGGGATAGCCGATTTGCTTTAAGGCGCCCGACGCGGCTAGGACGCCCACCGGGCCGTGAGTGTCGGGGTCGACATTGGAGACGAGGATGGTGGGGAGGCCGACCCGCTGCACGCCCCTGACCACGAGGTTCGGCGAGGTCCAACAGGGGGTGTGGGCGACGAGCACGTCGACGCCGGCGGTTTTCAGGTGGTCGGCCTGCTTGTCGATTTGCGCCGCGCTACGGGCCGGCTCGGCGTTGGCGACCAGCTCGATGGGCAGTTTTTTCAATTCCTCGACCAGCCTGGCGTGACGGGGCATGGTTAGGGCGCCAAACACCTTGTCCCACATGTCGGCCCGGTGATCGCCAAAGGTGATAAGTCCTACCTTGATTGCTTTCATGCTTTTTCCCCTTTCGCTTTTTGCAGGAGTGCGTAATCCGCGTCGGTGACCGTCTTGTAACCCGGGGTGGGGAAGGCCTGGAAGCCGCGCCCACCGTCTATGTAAATCGATTGGCCGAAGATAAAGTTGGAATCGTCCGAAGCCAGGAAAACCGCCAGCCGGCCGCATTCATAAATAGTCCCGACCCGGCCGATGGGAGTGCGGGAGATGACGGTGTCGAACAATTGCTTGTCGGAACCGACCCGGCGCATAAGCTCGGTGTCGATGGGACCGGGGGCGATGGCGTTGACCTTGATGCCGTAACCCGTGAGGGCGATGGCCTGGCATTTGGTCAACTGCTGTATTCCCCCCTTCGAGGTCGTATAGACGATCTGACTGTCCAGACCCAGGTGGGCGTTGACCGAAGACATGTTGATTATCGCGCCGCCGTGCCCTTCCTTGATCATCTGGTTCGCCGCCTTCTGGCCGCAGAAGAACAGGCCCTTCAGATTGACGTCCATGATGGTGTCGTACTGTTCGGGCGTCACCTTGGTGAAATGGGTTTTGGCCGGGTCGTTGATTCCGGCCGAAGCCACCATGATGTCCAGCCGGCCGAACTCCTTCACCGTTTCCGCGATAAGCAGGTCGATGTCGGCCAGCTTGCCGACGTCGCACTTGAGGTGTTTCCAGGGCAAGCCGATCGCATCGAGTTCCGCCTTGCCCTCGGCGTCCACCACTCCGCCACGAGAGCAGGTCATGACCTTCGCGCCTTCACGGGCCATTTCAATGGCAATGCCCAAACCGATGCCTTTACTGCTGCCGGTGACGATAGCCACCTTGCCGTTCAATGCGCCTTTCATCTTTTCTCCTAATCTATCCTGCGATCCCGCCCCAAAATCACCTCAAATAGCGCCCGGCAGGATGAAGGCGCCCTGGTTCAATCTTCCTGTCCCGGTCCGGCCGTCGTCCGGCCAGGGCGGTGCATTCCAGCCAAGGCGCGCCGCCACTCCTCCGCCCTGCCGCCGGGAAGAACCGGCGGCCGCATAAAGCGGCCAAGCAATTGCCGCCCCTGGTCGATATCCTTGATTTCACCCAGCGCCAGAAGCTGCACCAGGCAGTTGCCCAGGGAGGTGGACTCCACCGGCCCCACTGCCAGCCTACGCCCAAGCGCATCCGCTATGAACTGAAGCAGCAGCCCCGCCTGGGAGGCGCCGCCGACAATCGTCAGTTCCTCGAAACGCGCGTCCACCAGCCGGTCCAGGCTGTGCATGGCTTGCATGTAGTTGACGGCGATGGATTCAAGTATGGCGCGGGTCACCTGTCCCGGCTGGCGCGGGATGTCCTGAGCGGTTTCGCGGCAGTATGCCTCGATCTGATCCAGCATGCCGCCCTGCCCCCTGAAACAAGCGGCCTCGATGTCCAGAAGCGCGGCAAACGGTTCGGCCCGCTCCGCCGCGGCGAACAGTTCCCCCCAAGCCATTTCCCGCCCGACCGCCGCCCATTCCTCCCGGCATTTCTGCAACAGGGACATGCTTGGCGAGTTGTGGACAAACTGAATCCGGCCAAATGCCGCCCCCTCGTTGGCGAAGTTTGCTTGGAGCGCCTCCGCCGTCAGCAGCGGATTGGCCAGTTTGCACCCCAGCATCCCCCAGGTTCCCGAGCTGATGAAAGCGGAGGCCGGCGTCCGGTCGTCCACGCAGAGTATGGCCGAGGAGGTGTCGTGCGAGGCGATCATGACCACCACGGCGCGGCGGAGGCCGACGGCGTCGGCGAGGTCCCGCCGCAATTTCCCCAGTACCGTGCCGGTTGGCGCGACCCGGGGAAACCAACCGGGGTCGAGGCCAAGCCGCGACATGAGGGGACGGGACCAGTCGCGGGAGAAGGCGTCGAGCAGGCACGAGGTGGAGGCGATACTGTACTCGCTGGCCGTTTCCCCGGTGAGCCAGTGGCAAAGCAGGTCCGGCAGCATGAGGAACCGCTTCGCCCGAGCGAGAAGTTCGGGCTTGTCCACCTGGTAGCGGATGAGATGGTACAGCGAATTCTGCTTGCTCCGCTCCAAGCCGACCATCCCATACAACTCCGCTGCGCCGATTCGCCGGAACAGCGACTCCTCGATGCGTTTTTCCTGCGGGATCCGCGTGTAGGGCGGCGGCTCCAACAAATCGCCCTTCGCGTCCAGGAGACCGAAGGCATTGCCCATCGAGTCGATGCCGATACTGTCGACGTTGTCGCCGAAGCGTTCGCCTGCCAGGGCGAGTCCGGTTTTTATCCCCTCGAAAAGGCCGCGCGCATTCCAGAACCATTCCCCGTTCACCTGGATGGGCGAATTGGCGAAGGTGTACAGCGGCGTCAGCGTTATGGCGTCGCCGTCATACTCGGCTACAAAACAACGGGCGGAGGAGCCGCCAATGTCGACCACCACATGTTTTCCCATAATCAGCGCGCCTGCTCCACCGGGGGAATCAGCGACGGTTTGCCGATTAACAGCATGCCGTAATAAAGTTCGCAAACGTCGCGCAGGGCGACGCTGCGATCAAAGGCCTCCCGCACGCTGTCGCCGATGATGAAGGGGCCGTGATTGCGAATGACCACCCCAACGTTGCCCCGCATCCGCTCGGTGACAATCGCCGCCATGTCCTCGGTGCCGTTCTCGATAAATGGGATGACCGGAAGGGGGTGCTGCAAAAGGCGGCGGCCGGTGGGGGTCAGATTGCTTTCGATGACGTCCCGCGAGGCGCTGAGGATAATCGCGGCGGGGTTGTGGGTGTGGAGAACCGCGCCAATTTTGGGGAAGGCCCGGTAGAGGGCCAGATGCGTGGGGGTCTCGAAGCTCGGCTTGCCGCCGCTCCCCGGGTCGATAATCGCGCCGCCCTGGTCCAGGACCATGAAATCGTTTTCGGTCATGCTGTCGTAGGGAACCGATGAGCGTTTAATGACAATGTTGCCCGATTCGGGATGGCGGGCGCTGATGTTTCCCGTACTGCCGGTGGCCAGATTGATCTTGGGCAAATTGCGGCAGATGACGAGGAGCTCCCGTTTGAGTTCGGCGTAATCCATGGTTTGGGCCTTTCGTGATAGGATAGAATTCAGTCGGGAATGGGCATGCCCCAGTCGTTACGGAGGCGGTCAAGCATGCGCATCAGGCTGAGAGTCTCGGCATGCGGCATTTCCGGGCATTCCACCGCGCCGGCGCGGATGGCCCGCGCCGCCGCCTCGATTTCGTATTCATAGCCGGTCTTGGTCCTATTCTTTAATGGGTCGGCCGAAATCGCGGCGACATAAGCTCAACCTGCACTTTGATGAAACCTTATTTCCCAGCCAAAAGCGCACCTCCGCCTCTGGCTGGGAATTTGAGTAACGCCTGCTATTTTCCTGCGCGACAAGGGTAATATCACAAGGAAAAAGCTATGAACCTACCGGGATGCCCAGCCAGCGCGGGAACCAGAGGGAGATGGCGGGGACGTAGGTAACGATCGCCAACACCACGCACATGACTAGAACCCAGGGGAAAATGGCCCGGGCCAGATTATCAAATTTTATGTCGCTAATCTGACAGGTCATAAACAGGTTGGCCCCCAGTGGCGGAGTGATGAAGCCGATGGCCAGATTGAGTACCATGATGATCCCGAAGTGAATGATGTTGATTCCCAGCATATTGAGGACCGGCAGCAGGATGGGAACCAGGATGATGATGGCCGAGTTCGTTTCCATGAAGGTGCCGACGATCAAAAGCAGGATGTTGATGAACAGGAGGACCAGGTATTTGTTATTGGTAATGTCGAGAATGAGATTCGCGATGGTGACCGGCACCTGGGTGATGGTGAGGATGCGGCCGAAGCCGGTTGAGATGCCGATGATGAAGAGAACCGCGGCGCAGATGAGGCAGGAGTGGAAGCCGATGTAGGGGAGGTCGCGGATTTTGACTTCGCGGTAGATGAAAACGCTGGCGATAATGCCGTAAATCGAGGCGATGACCGCCGCTTCCGTCGGGGTGAAGACGCCGCAGTAGATGCCGCCCAGGACGATGACGGGAACCAGGAAGGCGGGGATGGCGTCAATGAGAATCTTGACGATTTCGCCGGCGGTGTAGTTGTGGGATTCGCCTTGCCAGCCGCGTTTCTTGGAGCAATAGTAGGCATAGGCGATGAGGGCGATGCCGATGAGAATGCCCGGGCCGAAGCCGGCCATGAAGATGCCGGTGACCGAACTGCCGGCCGCGACCGAATAGATGACCATGCAGACGCTGGGTGGGATGATGACCCCGACCGTGCCGCCGGTGGAGATGAGGGCGCCGGCCCAAACCTTGTCGTAACCGCGCTGGATCATGGCGGGAAGCATGATCATGCCGATGGCGGCGACGGTGGCGGAACCGGTGCCGGAAATGGCGGCGAAGAAAAGGCAGGCGACGATGGAGACGACGGCGAGGCCGCCCGTCATTTTGCCGAGAATGATGCTGGTGACGTTCAGGAGACGCTTGGAAATGCCGCCCTTGCCCATGATGTCGCCGGCGAAAGTGAAGAACGGCACCGCCATGAGGGGGAACGAGTTCAAGCCCTGGATCATCGCCTGGGTGAAGGATTCGAGCGTCACCGGTTCGAGCACCAGGATAACCACCAATGCCGCCAACCCCAAGGCGACACTGATGGGGACGGTAAGGAGAAGGGATGCAATAAGAACCGCAAACAATAGAATCGCCGCCATATCATTTCCCCCCCTCTTCGCCTACCGGAACGTCCGTGGCGTTCACGGTATCGGTCTTGGGCCGGTTCGGATTGAAGAAGACGTCATTCGCACCGTTGTAGACGCCGGCATAGTTTTCATAGACTTCGATGCTGTCCCGCATATGGCGGAACTTCCAGACGATGGTCTGAATCAGCCTGATGCTCATCAGGACAAACCCGACCAAGCCGGCGACGTACACCCAGTTCAGGGAAATGTCGACGGTCACCGCCCGGTCGTTGTATTCGGCGGTGTCGGAGACCAGCAGAATGATGGAACGCAGAATGATGAGGGCGAAGCCGAGAAAGAGAAAATCGGAAAGCAGGTAAAGGAACTTCAGAACCTTGGTGCCGAACAATTGTGCGAAGAAGGAAATACGGATGTGGCGCTGGTTGCGGGTGGCGTAGGCGAAACAGAAATACATCAGCCAGATGAACATGAAGCGGGACACTTCCTCGCCCCAGGAAAACCCGGTCGAAAAACCGAAACGCAAAACCACCTGCGCGCCCAAAAGAATCATGATGGCGAAAAACAGCAGCATCGCGATGAACGGCTCGAAGTTTAGATCCAGCCAGGCAAGTTTTTTCTTCATAAGCAATCTTCCGTATTAGAAGTGCGAAAGGGGAGAGCGATCTTGACACCCCGAAATCGCAACGCAGCACTCGGGCCGGATTTGCGGAGGAGCCTCGAATGGCGCTGAAATAAGGTTAATTCTTTGCGAGGCGATGATTTAACATAATTTTTTACCACAGAGAACACAGAGACCACAGAGAACCACCTTAAACTACGGATGGAAGTTAATCCTGAATTCCATTTCTATAAATAGAT
>JAVBTZ010000091.1:0-23494 GCA_031555915.1 Planctomycetota bacterium | reverse complement strand
TCATGGTCAGTTTTTAACGCACTTCCATAAACGAATAACCCGGCGCGCCGCAGGTCTCGCAATAATTAGGCGTGTCGAGCCCCGCGAACATCACTCCGCACGAACCGCACAGATAATAGCCCGTCGCCCTAATGTCGCTCGTCCCCTCCGCCAATTCCTTCTCCGCCCGGGTCAACAAGCCGGCAAACACCTTCTCCGCGCCCGCCACTCCCACCATCACCCGCATGATCAATAAATCGTTCGCCGCATCCGCCGCCGCCACCCGCTTGGTAAGGATTTCCTTGCCGTCGCCGTCCTCGAAGGACAGGAGCGTCGCCGGGTCCTTTTCCAGAAGCCCGTAGAGAATCCGCGCCTGGGCGAGACAACACTCCGACCCGGCCCGCAGCAGCCTGGCCATCTCCGGCCGGCCCGAGGCGGTGTCCTCCTCCTCCGCCCGCAGCTTCATGGTGGTGTAGTTGCGGCACTGCACCCGGTAGATTTGTTCCAGCATGTCCTGCAATTCGCCGGCGCCGCTTTGGGAATGGCTCGGTTCCAACCGGCGCATGACGATTATCGGTTTACCCTCGGGGCCAATGGACACCTCCAAGGCGTGATGCGGCGGGGAGACCACCCGCTCAAGGGCGCGGATATTCGCTCCCCCCCCGCCTGACACCACCAGCCGGAGGCCGTCGATGTCGTCCTCGAAATAGGTGTGGCCGTGGCCGCAGAGGACCAGGGAAATCCGATTCCGCCATATGCCCACCGCTTCCTCGAATCTGGCCCATTCCTCCACCGACATCGAGTCGCCGGAAATACGGTTCGGCGGCGGCACGTGGAAGGCGAGGATGATCGGGAGTTTTTCACTGATGGCGATGGTTTCCCAGAAAAAGCGGAGGGTGTCGTCGGAAAAGCGCCGGTCGGAATTGTCCAGCATGATTACCGCGAATTCCTCGGTGATGACGGCCCGGTCGGCGTGGCCAAAATAGGCGGAAAAGTCGGGGCCGTCGTGGTTGCCGCGCATGACGTGCACGGGGCGGTCGGAGTAGCGGTCGATGAAGCGGGCGATGCGCAGGTAATAGGGGTCCCGCCCCAACGGCGAGACATCCCCGAGAATGGTGACGAAATCCCCCTTCGCGCCGGTGAGGGCGGTCTGCAAATGGTGCAGGGCTTCGGCGCCGTAACCGTCGGAACAGGGGCTGCCGATGACGGTGAAGGACTTGGCGTCAAGCTCCTGAATCAGGGGTGAGACAGGTTTCGCGATCAAGAACGAATCCTCGCAATGAATGCCGGCGCCGTCTGAACGCCCCCGAACCGGCTTTGTCCAAAAAACCGGCCCGGGGGCGAGGCGCACGTTCTACCGGGCCTTGCCTTTGCCCGCCGCTTTGCCGGCCTTGGCCGCCCGCCGCGCCTGGGCCCGCAGGGGCAAACCGTGCAGGTGCACAAATCCCGTCGCCAGGGTCTGATCGTATGCCCCGCGGTCGTCGTCCATACTGGCCACCATCGGGTCGTACAGGCTGGCCGGGCTGGTCCGGCCGACGATGGTGATATTGCCCTTGTACAATTCGACCGTTATTCTGCCGGTGACGTAACGCTGGCTTTCCTCGACCATCGCGTTCAGGACCTTCATTTCATCCGAGAACCAATAGCCGTTGTAAATCAGTCCGGCCATGCGGGGAATCAGGGAATCGCGGAGGGACATGACGTCCCGGTCCATGGTCATGCCTTCGAGATCGCGGTGGGCGGCCAGAAGAATCGTTCCACCGGGCGTTTCGTACACCCCGCGGCTCTTCATCCCCACATAGCGGCTCTCCACCATGTCCACCCGGCCGACGCCGTGCTTGCCGCCCAGGCTGTTCAGCGTTTCCAGCATTTTCACCGGAGGCATTTTCTTGCCGTCCAACGCCACCGGCACGCCGCATTCGAAATCGATCGCCACCTGTTCCGGCTTGGCCGGCGCTTTCAGAGGGTCGGTGGTAAGCTCGAACATGTCGGCCAAAGGACGCGCATTCGGATCCTCAAGCATGCCGGCCTCGAAGGAAATATGCAGCAAATTCTCGTCCGACGACCACGGCTTCTTCACCGTCGCCTTGATCGGAATGCCATGCTCCTTGGCATAGGCGATGGCTTCGACCCGGCCCTTGATGATTTGGGTGAAGGACTTGTCCCGCCAAGGGGCGATGACCTTCATGCTGGGGGCCAGGGCGGCGGCGGTCAGTTCGAAACGCACCTGGTCGTTCCCCTTGCCGGTGGCGCCATGGGCGAAGACGGTGCATTTTTCCTCTTTCGCCGCCTTCACCATCGCTTCGGCGATGCAGGGGCGGGCCAGGCTGGTCCCGAGGTGGTAGCGGCCTTCGTAGAGGGCGGCCATGCGGATGGCGGGGAAGACGAAGTCCTTGACAAAATGTTCGCGGACATCGGCGACGATGGCTTTTTTGGCGCCGCTTTGCAGGGCTTTTTTCTTGAGAGCGGCGAAGTCCTCGCGTTGACCCACATCGGCGGCGAAACAAATGATTTCGTCGCCCCGCTCGGCAAGCCAGCGGCAAATTACGGAGGTGTCGAGACCGCCCGAATAGAGGAGGATGATTCTTTCGGCCATGGTGTTTCCTTTGCAGACGTTCACAGTTAGGTAAACAATGTTTGCGCCATATGGAGGTTTTGTCTGATTTAGTTAACTCTCCACTTGAAGGATCGAGCATAGCAAAAGCCTGCCGCAAACGCAAGTGAGGCAAAACGCCAGACTACAAAAAAAGTGCGCCCGCCAAATAGCGGGCGCCGGAATTAATTCATCAGCGAAAACAATTATTTACCTGGCCATTCCCAATAATTGCAAAACGCTCTGGGATTGGATATTGGCCTGCTGGACCTGTTTAAGGCCCGACTTTTCCAAAAGCTCGGTGGCGATGTAATTGGTCATCATTAGCGCCAAATCGCTGTCGCGAATCGCCGATTCCGTGCGGGTTACATTCTCGACCGCAACCTGCAAATATTCGGCATTGGTATCCAGGGTGTTGGCCTGATAGGCGCCGATATTGGCCCGGCCGGCACTGACGTCGCTGATCGCCTGGTCGATGACCTTCAGCGCCAATTCAGGGTTGTTGGCCAAAGAAGCCGAACCGCCGCCGTAGAGATCGTTAATGCTGTAGGTCTCGCCGTTGTACTCGACCGTACCCAGGTTGCCCGGGCTATAGTCGCCGATGGACATGTTGGCCCGGTCCTGCTCGCCGGAGCCTTCGCCAAGCTGAAGTTGCAGGTCTTCGGCCGAGCCGTCCAGCAGGTTGTTGCCGGCGTAATTGGTGGTGGACACGACCCGGCTGATCGTGGCCAGGCTGGAATTCATTTCCATTTGGTCGGCGGAAGTGGCGTCGCTGCCTTGTACGCCGGAATTCAGGGCGCCGATGGCGAGGCCGCGCATGTTCTGGAGCATGGAGGAGACACTGCCGAGACCGCCTTCGGCGATGCCCATCATGTTGGATGCTTCCTGGGTATTGGAGAGGGCTTTCGCGAAACCTGAGAGCTGGGAGCGGAGCATTTCGGAAATCCGTAGGCCGGCCGGATCGTCGGCGGCTTTATTGATGCGGTGTCCGGAAGCGATCTTTTCCATGATCGCCGCCCGCTGCTTGGCGGCGGCGGAAGTGTTCCGGTTCGCGTTTAATCCTGATAGGTTATTGAGACCCACCGACATAAGGGTTTACCTCCTTGTAATGGCCACATATCTCCTCAAATCCACTCTACTGCACGGCCATACTGATGTCAAGGTTTAAATCCCCCAAATCGGCGTGCCTTTAAACGTGCAGCCGCAGTCAACTGCCACCGTAAATAGTTGTCGCCGTAACTGTTGTTACTTACGAGATTAATACAGACGGCATATTTCATGCTTGCGACCTGCTGCGCTAAAAATTTTTAATTTTTTATTTGTTGAAGCTGCGCATCACCCGTTGTTGGTCGCGTTGTTGTTCGCGTTTTTTGATGGAGTCGCGTTTATCGTGCAGTTGTTTGCCCCGAACCACGCCCAATTCAACTTTGGCCAAGCCCCGGCTCCAATGCATTCCCAGGGGTACGAGGGTGAAGCCGCGTTGTTCGGTGGCGGTTTTCAGCTTGCGGATTTCGCGCTTATGGGCCAGGAGTTTTCTTTTGCGGACGGCCAGATGGTTGAACTGGTTGCCCATTTTGTATTCGGAGATGTTCAGGTTGTAGAGGAACAACTCCCCCTCGACCACGCTGGCGAAGGAGTCTACGAAATTGACCTGTCCTTCCCTCAGGCTCTTCACTTCGGTGCCGGAGAGGACCAGGCCGCATTCGAGTTTTTGTATGACTTCGTAATGATGAAAGGCGGCGCGATTTTTGGCGATGGAGTTGTCGACCGCCTTTTTTTTGTCGAGATTTTTTTTAGCCATGATTTAGCTGCTCCGGCGCGCGTTATGATGTAGGCAAAAATTGCGGTAAGGCCTGGACGGCTGGTTCGTTTCGCCCACGTCCCCGGCAAAACTTGAGGAAAAAGATCGTTTCAACTAATTTTTCTTTGCCTCCGCCAATCTTATTGCATCCCCCCCACCTAGTCAACCGCCCGGGGTGGATAAATCAATCCGCCCCGAAAAAGTGCGGTTTAACGGTGCAATTTTGCCGGCCGGGGTCTTGAAATGGCCTTTTCGCTTGGCTATAATCGCGAGGGTCGGAGAAAGTTAACCCGCCATTTAGGTTCTCCAGACAGAACCCTGGAGATCGCGCCAAGCTGCAGGATGGATACGCCCACGCGGGGTTTGTCCAATTGTCCACACCTCTGGATAGCCAACACTATGCGAAAAAATTTTAACGGTGAAGATCTCGCTCCGGTCCGGGTTAAAAGGGGGCGGGCGGTTCTGGTCGGCTATGGACTGGATGACGACGGCCATTTCCGCTATACCCGGGGAGAAGCGTTTGAGTTATACGGCGGTTCCAGCTCCGCGCATGGGGAAATGCTCCGGCGCGCCCAAGCCATTCAAGACGAAATCGCCAGCTTGGGGATTTCGTTGGATGGCATGACTTACGAGCAGTATCAGGTGGTTCGAGGCATTGTCGAGAGGGCCAATGCGGATTGACTCCATCCGCCTTTGCCTGTGCCGCCACCTCTAAAGCGGGACGTCCTTCGCCAGGGCGTCCCGCTTTGGTTTGGAACCGTATTTAATGCGCATCCCTGTTTTCTGCATTTTACTTCGCCAGCGGCACATACCCCGCCGCCGCGTTGCTTCCGCCCGCCGGCTGGTTCATGTGGCCGGACTTGAACATTTCCATGAGGCCAGGCACCAAGGCCGGCAGGAGGCCGTGGCGGGAGATCATGTTGAGGTTTTTGCCGTCCAGGCTGATCTGCCCGGAGTCACGGTCGGGGAGAAGCCTTTGGAAGAACCGGGCGTCGAATTCGCCCGCGCCGTTGCGGCCGGTCATGTCGCCGAGGGACGCGGCCAATTCGCTTTTCGTTTCCTGGTCCAGGTTCGCCGTCCAGTCCACGAGGCAGGGCGTCCGGGCCTGGGTAATCCGAATCTGGTTCGGGTTCGGCCAGTCGGCGCTGGAACCGGACACAATCCAGAGGGCGTTGTTTTGTCCTTCCACTTCGATGTCGACGACCCCCATCGCCAGGCTCATGTCGTCTGTCCGCACCGTCCAGAGGGCATCGCCGTAGGGCGACTGTTCCTTGCCGGTCTTATAATTGGGGATGACCACCGCCAGGTATTCGGCCCAGGATTGGAGGCGTTTCAATTGGGTGATGAATTTCTCCCGTTCCGGCATAAGTCCGATGAGGGACCAGCCGAGGACTCCGGAGTCCTTCCGCCAGACCGCCAGGTTGAGGGAACGCGGCACCAGGGGCAGGATGTTCAGGTTGGCGATGAAGAAGAGATCCTTGTCCACTTCCAGCAAATCGTAAACGCCGCCCGCGGCCGGCAGGTTCATTTCCAGAAGGGGGTTGTCCCGGCTGTGGATCAGGAGGGGCGGCTTGCCGTCGTCCTTGGCGTCGTCCGGCAGCAGGTTGTTGAAGCGGAGCTCGAAGCCGCAGTCGCCTTGGTTATTGAACAGTTCGACTTGGGTGGACACGGGGACGCCCAGGTTATGCTCGCTCATTTTCGAGCGGAAGTCGATGCCGGTCAGGAGGGACAGGAGCCCCAGGACCGGGCGGGTATTGGCCCAGATTCCCAGGGTTTGATAGCCGCCCGCCATGAATTCGGCCAGGTGGTCCCGCCATTCTTCGGGGGGGAGGGTGGTCGGATTCAGGATGCTTTCGCGGGCGCTGGCGTCCTGGCAGATGGAGAGGCGGGCGACCCGGCGGTTCAGGGGTTGGGCCTGGACGTCGAGGCCGTTGGCGTAAAAGCCCATGTCGTCCAGCCATTTCACCAGTTGGTTGGCGTCGGCGGCGGGTTTTTCGTCGGCGGCGTCCCAGCCCATGGCGCCGGCCTGGTTGGCCAGGGAGGCGCCTTTTTGCGCCAGGCAGTACCAGAAGTTTTCCGCCTGCCCGTAACCGAGGGCGGCCAGGAAAGCCCGGAGCGACTGGACCCGGGCTTCGACGCCGGGGATAAGGCCGGAGTAGTCCTGGCGATCGAGCCCAAGGGCTTTGGCTTGGCGGGTGTCCAGAATCTTGAGGAAGGTGGCGGCTTCGTTGGCGCGGACCACGACCAGCGGCGGTTTTACCGGGTTGATGCCGGCGTCGCCGGCCGGGGTGGGGTCGGCATACAGGACGCCGGCGAAGAGGCCGAGGGCGAGAACGAGCATGACGGTGCGGTGGAGGGGGCGTTTTTTCTTGTTCACGATGACTCCTTGCGGTCAAAGACAGCCTGAAGACGGATGGCGTTTTCCTTGCGGGACGCCGAAACGAAAAGGGCGAAAAAAGAATGTAAACAGTGTAACGAAAACCGGTATTCGCGTCTATATGTATGTGTGGGGGGCAGGAAGAAGTTTCAGGAAAAATTAAAAACGCTTTCTCCGTAACAAACAACCTTGACCGTTACTAGTAAATTGTCAAGAAAGACGACGAATTCAGCCAAGGTTTTTACGAGAAAAAATGGCTATGTCTTTTTCCCCGGCGGAAACGTCAACGTTCCCGACAATTAAAACCGTCACGTGTATTTAGCGGGTGTCAACCCGAATTAAAAAAAATAAGAAAAAACGAAAAAATAATTTACGGTTTTGAAATATGAGTTATAATCCAGTTGGATATTATCCGACCAACAGGCAAGGCCGATAAAAAAAAATGACTCTTTCCTCAACTTTTTGCTACAACATCCGCAAAGTAAATACGAAAGTGGAATTTTCTGAACGCCAGAAACCGCTTCACCCCCTCATTCTACTGACATCGACTCGATATTCACTCTTGTGAGGTGCTTGTTTTTTGTTATGTTAGTTAGGAGATAGAATGGACATTCTTTCGAATCTGGGCAGTTTGCTTGGGCAAGGCGCCGCGGGTTCCACCAATCAGGCGCAAGGCGGCGGTGGCTTGTTTGACCCGAACATGCTGGGCGGATTGGTCGGGGCGTTGTTCTCCGGTAAGCCCGGCGCTCCGGCGCAGGGTGCGGCGAGCAGTGGCGGAAGCGATATGGGCGGTTTGGGTTCATTGTTGGGTTCGTTGATGGGTTCGGGCGGTGCGGGTGGTGCGAGTTCCGGCGGCGGCATGGGCGGTTTACTGGGTTCCCTCCTGGGCGGCGAAGCGTCGAATGTTCCGCCTCCCCCGGTTCCCAAGAACGCTCCGGCTCCGTCGAATGAAAACTATGCCACCAACATGCTGCGCGCCATGGTCTATGCCGCGCGCGCCGACGGCAAGATCAGCCCCAATGAACAAACCGCCATTCAGAAGCAGCTCAACATGCTGAACCTTGGCCGCGAAGCGCAGTCCTTTATCGATCAGGCGTTCAAGGAACCGCTCAATCCGAAGGCGATTGCCCAGAGCATTGCCACGCCGGATGAAGCGATGAACATCTACGCCATGACCTGTGCCGTGACCGGGTTGGACGATCCGCGCGAGTTGCAGTACGCGAAGGATCTGGCCGCGGCGATGGGCATTCCGGCCCAGGTGCAGCAGGCTATTCAGAAGAAAATTTTGGGCTGAGTAGAGAGAGAGTGATTCCAAGTCCAGAATAAATGAACTCCAGCCGGATGTCTTTCCGGGCCTTGTGGCCGTGCTTGTGCAAGCACGGCCATTTTTTTGTTAACCGGTCCACTCGTGAAAACCAAAGCAAGAAGGCGGCATTTGCCTTGACACAAATCGAGCCACGTATTACATTTTAGCAACTTATACATTTGCCCAATTTTACCTTTGGCCCTATTTTTCCCTATCAAGGTAAAAAAATACAGGGTCTTGGCGCCGGGGGGTGTTATTATGCGCAAGCGAATTCTCAACCGGACGGTGGTTTTGTCCGGTAATGTAAGGTGCGTTACGTTTATGCTGCTGGTCGGCTTGGCGGTTTGGTTGGCTTACGGGAGCAATTCCCGGGCGGGACAGCCGATGATGCCGGATGAAACGGCGGAGGGCAGGGTTTTGGCCGGCGGGCGTAATATGCTGGTGACGATGGAGAAACCGTCGGGGGTATTTCCCCCCAATGCCCGGGATCTGACGTCCATTCGCCAGCGCGGCGTTTTGGTGGTGGGGCAATTTCAAGGCGACAACCCGCCCTTTTTTTTCGTGGAGGAAAAGAGCGGCCGGTTGATTGGTTTCGACGTCGATTTGGCGGAAAGCTTGGCGCGGGACATCGGGGTCAAATTGATTTTGAACCGTTCGTACCAGTCCTTCCAGGCGGTGGCGGATGCGGTTGAGGCGGGTGAAGTCGACGCGGGGATAACGAACCTCAGCGTGACGGAAACGCGGAAAAAACAGGTCGCTTTCTCCGAACCTTATCTTATTGGCTCCATGTCACTCCTGATCAATTTGGGCGAGGTCGAGAAAAAGCTGGCGGGAGTGGAAGTCATCGGCCCCGCCGATCTGAACCGACCCGAACTGACTGCGGTGGTGGAAGCCGGTTCGGCCTATGAAGGCGAAACGAAAAAGACTTTCCCCCAGGTGAAAATTCTGGAGGAAACTTACGGCAAGGGCGACCGCCGGTATCAGTCGCTCTTGGAGCACAAAGCCCAAATCATGCTGCGGGACAACATTTCCCTTGCAGGCGATGTGATGAACAACCCTGCCATCATGGTCGACAAGGGTGGGGCGTTGACCTTGGTGACGCTCCGCGGGACCGAAGATCCCTACGCGGTGGCGGTGGCGAAAACTGCACCGGAGCTGCTGGGTTTTATCAACGCGCATTTGGATAAATTCGAGGATGTTCCCACCGCCTCCTCCATTTTCAAAAAATACCTGACGCGGTGAATACGTAAGGCGCCGCGTAAAACCAACCAACTTATTTCTGCGCCGCGCCTAAATTCCCCTACACCCGATCTCCATAGCTGCCGGGAGTTCCTCCATGTCCAACCTTCGTCTAAGCACGCGCATTTTCCTTAACCTGTTAATTCTGGCGGTGGTGGCGGTGCTGATCGCCGCGGTGGGGTTGTACGCCATGTGGCGGACCAGCCGTTCCATCGGGGAAATGACGGAAATTACCGTCCCCAAAGCCATAACCGCCAGCGAACTGTCCAACTCCCTGGCCAATTGCCGCACGCTCCGGCGGGATCTGATGTTGGAAAGGAACTTGTCCCAGCGGGAGGCCACCAAGGAGAAGATTGAGGCCGAGGAAGCGCATTTGCGCCGGCTCTTCGGGGCGCTGCAGGCTTTCCCCTCCACCAATCCCGAGGAGGGGCGGGCGGTGTCCAGCCTGTCCGGGCTAATCGACCGTTTCAGCGCCGACAACCAGGCCATTACCGAATGGTCGCTAAAAAATTCGCAGCAGGAGGCGATTCGGCAGTCCCTGGGACCGTCGGCCGCGGCCTATGGGGCGGCGGCGGCGGTTCTGGACCAGCTTGGCGAGGAACTGGCCCGTTCCGACGCCTTTGCCGCCACGGCGGCGGCGGCGGATGTGGCCGGCATGAAGACGGTCCTGAACCGTTTGCAGCGTTATGAGAAAGACGCGATCCTCGACCCCAACGATTCGGCCATTGTCGAGCACCAAAGTAAGGCGTTAAAGGAATTTTCCGACCACCGGCCGCTGGCGGCCAAGATTGGCGAGGCGAAGAAGCTTCCCCGGGCCATTCGGACGATAGCCGCGCGTTTCCCCGATCTCTACGCCAAAGCGGAGTCGGAGTCCAAAAAAGCGTTGGATCAGGCGGTCAACAATTTTGATGAAAAAGCCTTCGCCTTTGCGGCGGCGGAGGGGGCGACCACGGCCCGGGCGGTCGACGAGGCGGCGGCGGCGGTGAAGCAGGCGGCGGAAAAGGGCTTCCGCGACGACGCCCACGAAGTGGCGGCGGACAGCAGGGCGGCGGTGATTTTGGTGGTGGTCGTGACGCTGATCGGCTTGATTGTGGCGGGGCTGTTCACCTGGAAGAACGTCAGGGGCATCACCCGCGGCCTTAATGACATCATCAACAAGCTGGCCGATTCGTCGGAGCGGGTGAACGGGGCGGCGGGGGCGATCACTTCCACCAGCAATTCGCTGGCCTCGGGCGCGACTTCGCAGGCGGAATCCTTGGGCCGCACCAGTTCGACCCTGGAGGAGATGGCTTCGGTGACCCGCCAGAACGCGGAAAGCGCCAAGCAGACCAGCGCGGTCACGGTGGACACTTCGGGCTTGATCAATATCGGGGCGGGGGAAGTCGAGAACATGACCCGGGCGATGGGTGAAATCAACGATTCGGCCGAGAAAATCCGCGACATCATCAAGACGATTGAAGGGATTGCCTTCCAGACCAATCTGTTGGCCTTGAACGCGGCGGTGGAGGCGGCGCGGGCGGGCGAGGCCGGCAAGGGGTTTGCGGTGGTGGCGGACGAGGTGCGGAGTTTGGCGGGGCGTTCGGCGCAGGCGGCGCGGGACACGACCTCCTTAATCCAGGGCACGATCGAGCGTATTGAGCGCGGGAACGCCATCGCGGCCACCTTGGACGCCTCCTTCAAGCAGATCGAGGACGGCAGCAAGCAGATGGAAAAATTGGTCAAGGACATCGCCAAGGCCACGGAGGAACAGGCGGCGGGGGTGGATCATGTCAACACCGACATGGCGAAGATGGACAAGGTGACGCAGGAGAACGCGGCGACGGCGGAGGAGTCGGCGGCGGCGAGCCAGGAGTTGTCGGAGTTGTCGGTGGATTTGCGGGGTTTGGTGGAGCGCCTGGTGGAATTGGTGGGCGGGGCGGGGGCGGCCAAAAATCAGTACCGTGGCGGAATGGGCAAGAGAACGGCAAAAACGTTGAAGCCGGATCACATCATCGCCATGGACGGCGGGGATTTCTGAACCTGGCGACCGTCACTTGTTTCGCTCCCCCACGGCCTCACGGAGGCGTACCAGCGCCAGCGCCAAAATACTGCGGGGGCAGGCCAGGTTCATCCGCATGAATCCTTCCCCGCCGGCGCCGAAGCTGATTCCCCGATTCAATCCCAATCCCGCCTGCTTGACGAAGAAGTCGGCCAATTCGTCGTCGGTCAGGCCCAGCTCGCGGCAGTCCAACCAGAGCAGATAAGTCGCTTCCGGCCGGTTCGGGCGGATGAGCGGAATATGTTCGGCGCAGTACTCCCGCGCGAAGGTGATATTTCCCTCGATATAAGGCAGGAGTTGCTCCAGCCATTCGTCGCCGTGACGGAAGGCCGCTTCCATTGCCTCCACGCTGAAAGAATTATTGCTGTACAAATCCAGATCGTCCCAATAGCGGTCGAAGCGCTCTTTGTCGGCTTGATTGGGGAAGACCACCGCTCCGGCCTGCAAGCCGGCGAGGTTGAAGGTTTTGGTGCCGGAGACGCAGGTGATGGTTTGGGCGGCGTCGGCTTCGGCCAGGGTGGCGGTGACGGTGTGGCGGTTACCCCACAGAATCAGATCGGAATGAATTTCGTCGGAGACGATGCGCACGCCATATTTTCCGCACAACTCGGCCATGCGCGCCAGTTCATCCCGCCGCCACACCCGGCCGACCGGATTGTGGGGGCTGCAGAGGATGAACAGCTTGGGCCTTTGCCTTAAAGACTGTTCAAAAGCGGCAAAATCGATTTCATAAACTCCGTTTGCCTCGACCAGCCGGTTGGTGAGGAGGGAGCGGTTCCAGGCGGTGGTGATGTGGGCGAACTGGGCGTAGACCGGGGTTTGGATGAGGATTTTTTCGCCGGGTTCGCTGAACTGGTGCACGATGGCGGCCAAGGCCGGCACCACTCCGACGCAGAACGAAATGAGGTCGGGGCGGCAGCGCCAGCCTTTGCGGCGTTCCTGGAATTGGCACATGGCCTGGAAATAGGAGTCCGGCCGCGAGGTATAGCCGAAGATGCCCTGTTTGACCTTGGCTTCCAGGGCGTCGGTAATGGGCTTGGCGACTCGGAAATCCATATCCGCCACCCACATCGGGATGACGTCCTCCCGGCCGAAAACGGCGGCGCGGCGGTCGTATTTGACCGAATTATTGCCGCTCCGGTCGATTATCTCGTCGAAATTATAGTGCATGTTTTCCTTCCCCGGGCGAGGGATGTGGTTGATAAAGGCTAATTTCTTTAGGTTTACCTTATGGCGAAAGCGAGGTCAAAGCAAAATCCGATTGGCGGGACATTTCCTTAATAAGATTGCATAATGCCGGCGTATCGATTAAGGTAGGGTAAAGCCACAACCCTGACAAATTCCCCATTTTTTCGGAGGAACAAAATTTATGCTGACCCAACACGATGCGCTGGAATTATTGCGTCACGAAGTCGTCCCCGCCTTTGGCTGTACCGAACCGGTTTGCGTGGCCTTGGCGGCGGCCGACGCCTACAATGCCATCAAGGGCGAGGTCGTTTCCATCAAGATGGAAGTGAATCCGGGTATTTACAAAAACGGCATGTCGGTGGGGATACCGGGTTACGACAAGGTCGGCCTGAAGTACGCGGCCGCCTTGGGGGCGTCGATTGGCGATCCCTCCCGCAGGCTCGAACTCTTCGCCGCAGCGACCGATGCGGCGCGGAAAAAAGCCACCCATATGGTCGACGAGAAAAAGGTGGTCATCTGCATCGCCCAGGACGAACACCAGTTGTATTGCCGCGCCGACATCATCACGACGAAAGGCATAGGGATTTCGATCATCCGCAATTCGCATTCGGGGATAATCTTTACGAAAGCCAACAACAACGTGCTGTTGGACCAAAAGCCCGAGGCCAGGGCCGGCGACGATCTGCATCAGCGCCTGACGCAAATGAAGGTGACGGAACTCAAGGCGCTCGTCGACACGATGGACAACGAGAGCCTGCGTTTTATGTCGGACGGAATTGACCTGAACGAAAAAATCGCCGAGGTTGGCCTGGGCGGCGGCGTTGGCGTGGGGATTGCCGACAAGTTGAAAACCGCGTTGACGTCGGGCTTGTGGGGGGACAATCTGCAAAGCCGCATCATGCTCCGCACCGCCTCCTGCGCCGAGAGTCGCATGGCCGGTTGCCCGCATGCGGTGATGTCCTCCGCCGGCTCGGGCAATCACGGGATCATGGCGATCATCCCTCTGGTGGAGGTGGCCAAACACCTGAAGTCTTCGCCCGAGCAGCTTAACAAGGCGCTGGCCTTTTCGCACCTGCTTAATGTGTATATCAAGCAGTTCACCGGCAAACTTTCGGCCTTGTGCGGCTGCGGGGTGTCGGCGGCGTCGGCGGCGTCGGCGGCGATCACTTGGCTGATGGGGGGGACGGATCGGCAAATCGAGGGCGCGATTGTCAACATGGCCGGGAATATCACCGGCATGATTTGCGACGGCGGCAAAATCGGCTGTGCCTTGAAATTGGCGACGGCGGCCTCGGCGGCTTTGATGAGCGCGATTTTGTCCTTGAACGGGGCGGTGATTTCGGCGACGGACGGTATAGCGGCGACGACGGCGGAGAGTGCGATTCGGAATATGGGGCGGGTGTCCAGCCCGGGAATGGTGAAGACGGATCAGGTCATCCTCGATATCATGATGGAAAAGGACGTGGGGTAGCCGGCGGAGCGGCGGCGCTTAGGCATCGCGTAAAAATATACCGGTATAACCTCGCGCCGTTTTCAGGCTTTACCTTCGGAACCGGACAGGCGGATGATGGCCTTGATATCCTCTTTCAACGCGTCGGAGGCGTACTGCGAAGCTTTGTAGGAGTGGCCCTGGCTGCCGTGGATTTCCAGACCCTGGCTTAGCAGCTGCACATAGCGATGCCGGATCTGGGTGCCGAAATTGATCTTCGCCACGCCCGCGCGAATGGCCCGTCGGACCACCTCGTCCTCCATACCGGTGCACCCGTGCAGCACCAGCGGAATGTCGGTGAAGCCGGCCACTTGTTCCAGGATATCGATGCGGATGTCAGGCTTCCCCTGATAAAAGCCGTGGGCGTTACCGATGCCGATGGCAAGAGTGTCGGGCCGGCACAGGGAGAGAAATTTCCCGACCTCCCCGGGGTCGACGGTATTCTTGTTGGGCATGACCGTGCCGCCGGCGTCAAGACGCGCCAGTTCGCCCACTTCCGCCTCCACCGGCACCTCGAAAGCGCGGGCGACCCGAAGCACTTCGTTGGTCGCGGCGGCGTTTTCCTCGATTGGCTTGTTGGAGCAATCGAGCATGAGGGAGGTAAACCCCAGCCTGAGCGCCGTCATGCAGATGTCGAATCCGTCGCCGTGATCGAGATGGATCGACACCGGCACGTTCACCTTCCCCGCCATCCATTTCGCCACCTGCACAAACCAATCGTGTCCCGAATACGTCCCGGTCGAAACGTAGTGCGCCAAAATGACAGGGGAGTGCAGATCGTCCGCGGCCAGGCAAATGGCGCGGATGATGTCGTAGTTGCCGCCCTGGGTGTTGATGGCAGGGATGGCGTAACCGCGTTTCCTGCCGTCCAGAAGCATGTCCAGATTCGTCGTCAGCATGTAGAACAGCCTTTCAGCGGGAGGTGTCAAAATAGCGGTAAAAAGGCGGTAAGAAGGCGGTGAAAAGGCGGTTAAAAAAGCAGTTAAAAAAGCAGTTAAAAAAGCAGTTAATAAAATCCAGCCTAGGGCTGGTTGCGGGGGTTCCAGGGGGGCGCAACCAGCCCCCCTGTAAATATGCGGTTATGTTTTAACGCAGTTAAAACGACCTCGCTTAGGAGCCAGCGAAGCGGCGCTCCGACAGAGCAAAAAAGGAAGGAACCCACCTAAGAATAAAACCTCCAATAAAGTAGGCAAAAGCCCAACCCTACTTGACTAGGTGTTTATTTTTATTAGACTCCCTTCCTTTTTTGCCCTGTCGGAGCTCCGCTTCGCTGGCTCCTAAGCGAGGTCGTTTTAACTGCGTTAAAACATAACCGCATTTCAACAGAGGGAGTGGTTCCGCCCCCCTAGAACCCCCGCAACCAGCCTGAGGCTGGATTTTATTGACCGCTTTTTAACCGACTTTATTTTAATAACAGCCACTCGGAGGGGCCGGCGCCGCGCGGCATATTCATGGTTTGGACAGAAATGCTTCCAGGGCGGCCCGGTCCGGAATGCCAGCCCGCCCCCCCGGTTTAGTGCACTTCAACGCCGCAGCTCCGGAAGCGAAGCGAAGCGCCTTTTCCACCGCCATGCCCTCGGCCAGCCCAAGCGCGAACGCGCCATGAAACACGTCGCCCGCCCCGGTGGTATCCGCCACCGTGACCGTGAAGGCCGGCAGGCGGCGCACCCGGCCGCCCTCCAGCCACAGGCAGCCATCGCCCCCGAGGGTGACGTAGGGGATACCGCCAATCTTTTTTGCCGCCGCGACCAGCCCCGCCTCGGCCGAAGCTTCGCCACTGAATTGCCGCAGACCCGGTTCGGAAAACACGACATGGCCGGCCAGCGCCGTCAGGTCCTGCAGGATGTCGAGCGTGGGCGCCTGGTCCGCATCCAGCACGGTCGGGACATTTTTTGCCGCCGCCGCCCGCAAGACGGCGGCAGTGCCGGCAGGCCAGCGGATGTCTCCGATAACGGCCGCGAAGCCGCCGACCTCGTCCAGGGGAAGCCAAGCCGCGCCCTGCGGCAGTTTGGGATCGAGATAGTTGACGCTCACCCGCTCGCCGCGGGCATCGACAAATATCCCGGCCAAGGACGATACGACATTATCGATACGTGAAACCGCCGGCAGGTCGACGCCGTAACTTGCGAGTTCGGCGGCGATGCGGTCTCCCGCCGGATCCCGGCCGACCCGGCTCCACAACCGTGCCGCCCCGCCCAGCCGCGCCACCGCCACGCTGGCCGTCGCCGCCGGGCCTCCTCCCGCTTCCAGGTAGGCCGACGCGAAATATTTTCCGGGAGCCGGCGGCAGGGACGGCAGGGTGTAAATCTGGTCCAGCACGGCATTGCCGACGCACAACACTTTTTTTCGGTCCATGACTCCCCCTCGTCGCTTTAAGAAAGCCGCCCGCCGTTTTCGCTCACCCACATGTCGGGGTTGACGCCCATCTTCGGCTTGAGCGCGTCTGACAACCGGAGAACCTTGGCCATGACGTCGTCCGGAATGACCGTCGCGAAAGTGGCCAGATTGTCCCGCAGCTGCTTTTCGTTCCGCGCGCCGACCAGAACGCTGCGCACCCCCGGGCGCGTCTTCAGGAAGGCCAGGGCCATGGCCGCCATGCCGTAGCCGGTCTCGCCGGACAAGGCGTTCAACTCGGCCAGGAAAGCGAAAATTTCCCGCTCGAAACCGGGGTCGGAATGCCGGCCCTGCTTCCAGTCGCTGGAGTAGTAGCGGGTTTGCCGCCGGTTGAGGGGCACGTCCTCCACGCTATGGAATTTGCCGGTCAACAACCCTTGCGCCAGCGGACAGTAAGGCCAAATGGACATCCCGGCGGCGATCGAATCGGGGATGATGACGTCCTCGACCTGGCGCCAGAGCAGATTGTAGGGGAGCTGATTGGCGACGGCCCCGCGCCCCTTGCAGGCCGCGACGCATTGCGGCCCGAAATTGCAGACGCCCATGGCGCCGATTTTCCCGTCCGCCTTCAGTTTGTCGAAGGCGCGGAGCGTTTCCTCCAGGGGAACGACCGGGTCCGGCCAGTGGATTTGATACAGGTCGATATGCTCAATCCCCAGCCGCCGCAGGCTGTCCTCGCACTCTTGGATGACCTCGTCGTAGCGCAGCTTCCCAATCCTCACCTTGGTGGCGACGTACACCCGGTCGCGGAGGCCCTGAATCGCCTTGCCGAGAATCGTCTCGGCCAGGCCGTTCCCGTACATGGCGGCGGTGTCGAATAGGTTGACGCCCAAATCGACCGCCAGGCGGATGGTGCTTATCGATTCATCCTCCTCGTTCGGACCCCAGACGGCGGCGCCGGAAAATCCCCAGGTGCCGAGGGAATAGCGCGACGCCTTCATTCCGTTAAGCATTTCGACATAGTCCATGGCCTTCCTTTCGTTTCGCTTGCGCCGGAGAGAGCCGACGCCCGGGCGGAGCGTTTAAACATTTTTTGAGCTGCCCTCTAGAAAAAACTCACCGAGTTCCGTTCATCGGACTTGCCCGAGCGCACCAGTTCCAAGTCGACGCACACCCGGGTTGGGCCATCAAGTTTGACCAGCCGGCCGTCCTGTACAAAGCCTTCCTCGCGCTTATCCAATTCGCGAACCATCCGCGCCCTCCATGCCTTCAGCGCTTCGGCGCTTTCGGGCGCCGCCGCCAGGTTGCGGAGTTCACCGGGGTCCTTCTCCAGGTCGAACAGCTGCTCCAGCGCCAGCGCCGGATACCAGATATACTTCTGTTTACCGTCGGTGAGGTATTGCATGCCGCTGCCGATTGTTTCCATCCTCGCGCATTCGCCGTGAATGTACGCCCGCCCCAGGGATTTTCCCCGCAGAGCCGGAAGTAGCGACTTGCCGTCCACGCCATCGGGAATAGCGACGCCGGCGAGGTCCAGAAGGATCGGCATGATGTCCATCAATTCGACCGCGTCCGGCGCGTCGATGCCGCCGGCCAGGCCGTGCTCACGCGCGTATTTGGCGGGGAAAGTGAAGAACAGGGGGATCCTGGCCGACCCCTCGTAGGCGGAACGTTTCCGAATCCAGCCGTGATCGCCAAGCATTTCGCCATGATCCGAACAGAAGACGATTATGGTGTGGTCAGGGAGGGCGTAAAGCAGCCGGCCAATCTGGTGGTCAATGTGTTCGATGCATCCGTAGTATCCGGCCCGGTACTCCTTGAGCGCCGGATCCCGCGGGTCCACCCGCCAGGCATTGACCGGTTTTCCCTTCTGGCTGTTGGGCAGATCGGCCATCCAGTCCCCGGCCGGCAACTCGGGCAATTCCCGATTCATGTACTTGTCGAAATAATAGGCCGGCGGCGCGCACGGCGCGTGCGGCTGGTGATAGCTGACCTTAAGGAAAAACGGCAGGGTGGGGTCGCGGCGTTCCAGAAAGTCGAGGGCGCGCTCCGTGCACCAGTTGGTAAAATGATACCGCTCATCCAGGTGAAACGGTCTTGCCGCGACGCCGTTGAAGCTTAGCCCGTGGCCTAAACCTGCCTCGTGGTAATAACCGTTGCGTTTCAGGAAACGTTCGTAATCGTTCTCACGCTCGCTGTTGTAGGGGCCGTCCGACCAATCGGCGCTGCAAAAGCCGTAGAGCTTCCGCTCCGGATACAGGTGCAGTTTGCCGCACAGGTGGGTTTGATAGCCGGCGTTCTTCAGTGCCTCGGGCAGGGTGACGCTGTCGAACGGCACATAATAGTTCATCATCACCCCGTGATGGTGCGGGGTTTGCCCGCTCATCAGCGTGCGGCGCGCGGGGACGCACACGGGACAGGCAGCGTAGGCGTGCGGGAAATTAACCCCCGCCCGCCGCAGTTCCTCCAGGTAGGGCGTGTCGACCACGCTGCCCGGCAGGCCGCCCAGCGCGTCGCCCCGCTGTTCGTCGGTCATAATCAGGAGAATATTGGGTCTGTCCATGCTAGCCGCTCCTTCGGGGTTTTTTCCCTGCCGTCCTTTACCTCAATCATCGGCCAAAGCCGGCGATTTTCCGACCGTCGCCTTACTTGTCCGCACCACCTTGGCAATCAGGATAATCGCGGCGATACTCAGCACGACCAGGGCGATGGGACGTTCGACAAAGATGCTGAGGCTGCCGCCCGAAATCGAGAGGGATCGTCGCAGATTGTTTTCGGTGAGCTGCCCCAGCACCAGGCCGATGGCCAGGGGCGGAATGGAATAGTCGCAGCGTTTCAGGAAGAAGGCGATGATGCCGAACAGCAGCATCGTGTACACGTCGAAAGTCAGGTTGCGGATGGCGTAGGCGCCCAGGAGGCAGAACATCATGATGCAGGGGAACAAGACGCTGAACGGCACCCGGGTCACGTGCGAAAACAGCTTGGAAAAATAATGCCCCTGGACCAGCATGAAGAAGTTGATGGCGAAGAGCCCCAGCATGATGCAGTAAACCCAGTATTTGTCCTGGGTGAACAACGACGGCCCGGGGGTGATGCCCTGCATGATCAAAGCCCCGTAAAGGACCGCCATGCAGGCGTCGCCGGGAATGCCCAGGGTGAGGAGGGGAATCAACGCCGCGCCGGTGACGCCGTTGTTGGCGGTCTCGGGCGCGATGACGCCTTCGAGGGATCCCTTGCCGAACCGATCCGCTTCCTTGGAGGTTTTCTTGGCGAGGGAATAGGAGATGAAGGCGGCGATGGCGCCGCCGGTCCCGGGAACGGCGCCGATGAAGATGCCGATAAAGGCGGAGCGGATCATGCTCTTCCAATATTTGAGGAGGGAGACAAAGCCTACGGTTGATTTTTGGAAGTCGAGGGCGTTAGTCACCGAGCCGCTGTGGTTGATGGCGCACTGGCTGAGGATTTCCGCCACGGCGAAAACGCCCAGCATCAGGGCGACGGTCTGGATGCCCGCCAGAAGATGGGTGGTGCCGAACATGAAGCGGGAGGTCGCGCTGATGGAGTCGATGCCGACGGTGGATAGGAGGAGGCCGAGGCAGGCCATGATGCCGCCCTTGCGCAGGGAGTCGCCAATCAGGCAGATGACGACGACCATGCCGAAGACGCAGAGGGCGAAGTATTCGGGGGCGCCGAAATTGAGGGCGTAGGAGGCGATGAGCGGCGCGCCGAACAGGAGCGCGACGCAACTGATCATCCCTCCCACGGTCGAGCCGACCAGGGCCGTCTCCAGGGCGTCGCCGCCGCGGCCCTGTTTAGCCAGGGGATAACCGTCCAGGGTGGTGCAGACGGCATTCGGCGTTCCAGGCGTATTGATGAGAATGGCGGTGATAGAGCCGCCGTAAGTGCCGCCGCAATACGCGCCAAGGAGCAGGTACATGCCGGAAATCGAATCCATGCCGAAGGTGAACGGCAGCAGGATGGTGACCGCAAGCAGGACGGACAGCCCGGGCAGGGCGCCGACGATGATGCCGGAGGCCATGCCGAGGTTCATCATCAGCAGATTGTAAGGGGTGAAGATGGTTCCAAGATATTCGAACACGCGTGATTCTCCCTCTTCCAGGGTTTGCCGCCGGATCGATCACAGGGCTATGTTCAGCGCATGGACAAACAGGATGTAAGTGATGGCCGCGACCACATAGAAGCTCGCGTAGTGATACCATTTCCGGCTGCCCATGACGAACAGCACCACCGGCGGAACAACGCTGGTCGCGGCAATGAAGCCAAAATAGCGGAACAGTACCGCGTACCCGGCAAACAAGCCGAACAACCCCAGCGCCAATAGTATGCCCCGCGACCCCTGCGCCACCCGGGTTTGGTCCGCGCCGCCTGATCCCAGCCGGAGATATTTGCCCAGGGTGACGGCGAATTCGACCAGCGCCAGCACGCCGATAAAGGCCGAAGTGATATAGGGGAACAGCCTGCTGTCGATGGAGGACATCGAGCTTCCCAAGAGCGATTTCACGGAAATCTCGTGGGAAATCGCGTAGAAAACCATGAACGCGCTGAAGGCGACGAATATCCCGGAAGCGACGAGATTGTTCCTGAGCTTCTGTTTTTCCATGTGTGAAATCCTCCAGAGTGGAAAGTTCCCTATTTGCTCAGTAGGCCAATCACCTCGGCGATGGCTTTGCTGGAGGAGGCGATCATGTCTTTCATCTCCTGTTCGGAGTAGACAAGCACTTCGCCGAGATTGTTCTTTTTCAAAAACGCCTTGTAGCTGGGGGAGGTGACGGCGGCGTCAATTTGCTGCTTCACCCAGGCGTAGATGTTGTCCGGGGTGCCGGAACGGATGACCACCCAGCTGAACGCGTCGAAGACGCCCATGCCTTTCACGCCGATTTCGTCGGCGCTGATCAGGTCGGGCAGGAGGGGGGTGCGGCGGTCCGACAGGGTGACGAGGCCGGTGACTTGGCCGTCGGCCTGGCGGGTCGCGACGATGTTGTCGTCGGTGACGTAGAAGTGGACGTCGCCGCTGAGGAGCGCGGTCAGCGCCTCGGCGGTGCCGCTGTAGGACACGTATTCGCACTTGGTCGCGCCCAATTCCTTGAGGAAATAAAGGCCGGCCAGGTGCCCGGGCGAACCGGCATTCGGGGAGGTCCAGTGCAGGGTCTGTTTGCCCTCGGCGATAACCTTGCGGAGGTCCTCGAAGTTCTTGAGGCCGGAGTTGGCCCGCGTGCACAAGGTATACATGTTCGGCCCGCTGGTGATGGCGACCGGCCGGAAGGTGTCGAGATTATAGGTGACGTTGACCAGGAGCGGCTGGATGATTACGCCCGCGAAGGCGGTGATGCCCATGGAGTGACCGTTGGCCGGTTTTCCCGCCAGTTCCATGAGGCCGATGGTCTGACTCCCGCCCCCCATGTTGCGGATGGCCAGCGGCTTGCCGAGGTTCAAAGCTTCGTTGAAAGCCCTGGCGTATAGATCCAGGACCGCGCCGGCATTGGCGGGGACGATGAAGTCGATGGTTCGGGAGGGATACCCCGCCGGCGGTTTCACTTCGCCCGCCCTCGCCTCCGCCGCGAGAAGGGTCAAGAGCATTCCCAGCGCCAGGCTGGTGGCGAAAATACACTTCACGAAACGGTTGCTTTGCCTTGCCATCGGAAATTCCTCCCATGCTTTATGTGCCTGTCAACGGTGACAACCAGCCACTCCCGCGCCCAACGCGTTTTTCAATAAGGTATGCAACTGCAAATCGGGACTTCGTCACGGATGCGCCAACACCTTCCCCTTGAGCCTTCTTCCGGCGTTAATCTGCCGGAAAATGTCCGGGATGTCCTCCAGCCGCACCTCCTGTTCGAGCAATTCTTCCACCCGAAATTTTCCTTCGGCGAAAAAGCGGTCCACCATTTCCCATTCCTGCCCGGGAAACGGCTTCGAGTACGACATCCAGGAACCCTTGAGGCAAAGCTCCCGCCGCGAAAGGCAATCGAAGTCGGCGGGAGACAGCACCACGTCCACGCTGGGCAGGCCGACCAGCATGATGCGGGCGCGGACCGCCGCCAGGTGCAGCGCCAGGCGCACGGTGGAGGGAACGCCGACGCATTCGAGGATTTGGGGGAATTCTTCCGCCATGAGGGATTTTTGCCGCGCGGAGTCGCCCGTGTTGAAGCAGGCGTCGGCGCCGAAGTCGGCCGCGCGTTTCAATTGCGTTTCGTCGAGATCCACCGCGACAATCCTGCCCCGACCCAAGGCGCGCAGACACTGCACCGCCAACAGCCCGATGGTGCCGCAGCCGATGACCGCGACCGGCCGGCCGGGATCGTAACCCAGCGCCAAAATGGCGTGCAAGGCGACCGTGGCCGGTTCGAACATCGCTCCCTGGCGGCAGTCGGCCGCGTCCCGCAGCGGGAAAAGGTTGCGTTCCTTGGCGAGCAGGTATTCCGCCATCGCGCCCGGGAGTTTGGTCCCGAGAAACAGGAAATTCCGACACTGCCCGTAATAACCGTCATTGCACCTGTCGCAGGCAAAGCAGGGGACCAGCGGAATCCCGACCACCCGTCGGCCCGGCGCCAGGTTCACGACGCCGTTTCCGACCTCCGCCACCGTGCCGCAGAATTCATGCCCGAGAATGGTCGGGTAGACCGGACAAATCTTTTTGAGCACGCGGGGCACATCCGAACCGCAAATCCCGGCCGCCTCCACCTTGACCAGGACCTCGCCTGGGCCTGGCCGCGGGGTCGGGATTTCCTTTATTTCGATGTCCATATTGCCGTTCGTGATGACTGCCTTCACGGGGCGCCTCCTTTGTTCAATATGTACATTCGTATGTATATTAATGGGATAATTTTGGTGTGTATGGCGCTGGTGTAAAAAAAGACTCGATTCTAAAGTGAGTAACTGATATCTACCATAAAAGGCGGTTTTGTCAATAATATTATGGGAAAATAGTTATTTTTCTTCCCGGGCAGTTGCGGTGTAGTCTGCTTGACATGGTGGCGGATTTGTATTATTATTGGCTACATACGAGTTTATAAAAACCTTCCACTGGAGTAGCGAGCATGAACAACGAAGCCATCGTGACCCGAAAAATGGTCGCCGAGGAGGCAGGCGTCACCGAGACGATCGTTTCCTACGTCATCAACAACAACCG
>JAVBTZ010000266.1:0-8092 GCA_031555915.1 Planctomycetota bacterium | reverse complement strand
TTCGCCGAGTTTACGCACGTGCTGCCAGGGGAAGGCCGCTTTTTCGACGCTGACGCTTTCGTTACCCTGATTATCCCGGCCGGGGACCAGGTTCTCGACCATGATGACGCAGTCGCACCCGGGCGGCAGGGGGTGGCCGGTGTTTATCCAGTGGGCGTCGGAGCCGAGGGCGAGGGTTTTCGGGCGGCGTTCGGAAGCGCCGAAGGTGATTTCGGCTCGGGTGGCGATGCCGTCCATGGCGGCGCCGTGGAAGGCCGGGGAGGAGACGGCGGCGACGGCGTTTTCGGCCAGGGTGCGGCCGTGGGCGTGGCGGAGGGGGATTTTTTCGCTGGCGAGGGGGCTGGCGAATTTTTCCAACAGGAGGGCGAGGGCGGTTTCGGGGGGGGTGAGGGTGAGGTAGATTTTACGTTCCATGCGGTTGGCCCTTTCTGCGGTTCCAGTGGTTGTATAGACCGTCCGGATAAATCTTGCGCCTTCAATTCAGTACGAAAACCCTGTCGCTACATTATTCCGAACCACGGCCCCAATGTCATTACGGGACAATCACTCTGTTTTCTTTACCATGCAACGACAGGGTTCCCGTATTGGATTTGAAGGGGCGCATCTCAACTCTATTACGCGGCTTCGCACCCTGTTACGCCGCACCCCGCCCCATGCGTTGGCGGAACGTGTCTTCCAACCCTGTTCCGCCGGAACCCTCCCCACTCGTCATTCCGGCGGTATAAACGGCTGCTGCATCCCTAACGGGCGGTTGAGCCGGAATCCAGGGGGATTGGCAATGACGGCGGTACTTCATCTTTCCCTGACGCGACACCGGGGTGATTCCCCTGCCGTCTACGCTCACCCCCCTGGTTTCCGGCTAAACCGCCCGTTTGGGGTGCAGCATCCGCACGCCCGCCGGAATGACGTGCGGGGAGGGGACAGCGTAACAGGGCACGGAGGAATGTTTTGTCCTTATTTCAGCGCCATTCGGTGCATGTCCTCATAATTCGTCTCCAAGCAACACCTCAACCACCTGCCCCGCGTACAGTCCCTCCCGGTCCTCCGGACACACCACCAGCCCATCCGCCAGCACCAGGGTGGTAATCAGCCCCGACTTCCCCAAAACCGGCGTCGCCGCCAGGGGCACCTCCGCGTCCTCCCGCGCCTCCAGCCTGACCCGGATAAAATCCCGCCGCCCCTGCGCCGACGCGACCGGCCGGGTGAGGACCGCCCGGCAGCCCCGCCGCCAAACCTCCTTCGCCGCCTGTCCCGACAAACGTTCCAACAGGGGCCTTACCAACACCTCCGCCGTCACCAGGGCGCTCGCGGCGTGGCCGGGGAGTCCCCACAAGGATACGTTGTCCCGCCGGGCCAGGATGAGGGGTTTACCCGGGCTGATGGCGACGCCGTGGGCGAGGATTTCCGTGCCGGGGATTTCCGCGAAGGCCGCGACGGTATAATCCCGTTGTCCCGCCGAGGAGCCGCCGGACAGGAGTATCACGTCGGCCCATTCCAGGGCCTCAAGGAGGAGCCGCCGCAATTGTTCCGGCGAATCGCCGGCGATTCCCAGGGCGCGCGGGACTCCGCCGGCCGTTTGCGCCAGGGCGCACAGGGTGTAAGTGTTGATGTCCCGCACCTGACCCGGCCGGGGCGTGGCGGTAAGCGGCACGACTTCGTCCCCGCTGGAGATGACCGCCACGCGGGGCCGACGCCGAACGGAAATTTCCGCCAAGCCTAAAGCCGCCAGGAGGCCAAGGTCTTCGGGTCGGAGTTTGCGGCCGGCCGGCAGCAGGCGTTCGCCTTGCCTAGCGTCTTCGGCGGCTTCGATGATGTTTTCGCCTGGTGCGGCGGGTCGGGTGAGTTCGACTTCGCCCCGACCCGTTTCCCGGGCGTATTCAAGCATTACCACCGCGTCCGCCCCTTCCGGCAGCATGCCGCCGGTCCAGATGCGGGCGGTCTCGGACGGGCCGAGGCTGAAGGCGGGCGTTTCCCCCATCGGGCAATCCCCGACCAGCCTCAATAGGGCGGGGAGGCCCTCCGACGCGCCGAAGACGTCCCTGGCCCGTACCGCGTAGCCGTCCATGCTGGAGCGGTTGAAGCCCGGGAGGTCGAGGGGGGAGAGGAGGTCGTCGGCCAGCGCCCGTCCCAGTGTTTCGGCCAGGGGGATGGTTTCCGTTGGGAGCGGGGGAAAGGAGGCGAGGATGGCGAGGATTTCATCGACGGATTTCAGTTGTAAAAATTCACCCATGTTTTTGGCCTCTGGCTTGAATTGGCGGGCGGGACCGGTTAATTGTAACCGGAGGACAACTTCGGCGCAACCGCGATTAGAGGGTGTTGGTAAAATTACAGCCCCTTATAAGGAAAGGACTCCGCCATGCCAATAAACGTATTTCTCAGCACCACCCTTAGGGACCTGGTGCCAGGCTATAACCCGGTGGAGGGATTGACGCTGACCCCCAAGGGAGAAGTCACCGCCGCCGGCCTGGCCGAGGAAATCGGCCTGCCGCCGGCGGAAATCAAGATAGTCATGCTTAACGGACGGCGGTCGGAACTGAGCGTCAGGGTCGTGGATGGCGACCGGGTGGGGTTTTTCCCGGCGGTCGGGGGAGGTTGACTATGCCAAACGACCCCAGCCCCAAAAGCAACCTCGCGCCGACCCCGCCGTTCCCCGCCGGACTTCCCCTTGAGCTGCAAAGCCACCTCCGCCGGCAGACCCTGCCCGGCCAGGGGGAATTTTTCGGCTGCACTCTGCCGGGGATAGCGGCGGCGGCCGGTTGCTGGGAGTGTTCGCCGCTGGCGGCCATGCAGAAGCTGCTGCGGGATTACGCAGTTTGGCCGTTAAGGTTTGCCCGCAATCGTGGGGTGATGTCGGCGGAGGAACAGGCGTTCTTACTGTCCCGGTCGGTGGCGGTAATAGGCTGCGGCGGTTTGGGCGGGCATGTGGCGACGCTGCTGGCCCGGTTGGGGGTGGGCGGTTTGACCCTTTGCGACCACGACCGGATTGACGAAAGCAACCTGAACCGCCAGCTCCTCGCCCAGGAGCATAATATCGGCATGAATAAGGCGGAAGCCGCGGCCCGGGCGGTTGCCGGCCTAGCCTCGCATGTGGAGTTGCGGATTTTCACCGAGCCGGCCACGCCCGCGAATCTGCCGGAGATTCTCGCCGGCAACGCCCTGGCCGTGGACTGCCTGGATTCAATCGCCGCCCGCCTGGAAGTGGAAGCGGCCGCGCATGCGTTGGCTATCCCCTTCGTGCACGGTTCGGTCGCGGGGGAGGAAGGGTTCGTCATGGTCAGCCGCCGCGGGGGAAAAGCCCTTCGCCTCCTTTTCCCCGACGCCGCCGTCTCCCGTCCCGCCGCCGGCGCCGAGACGGTGAAAGGCGTCCCGACCCTTACTCCCGCCGTCGTCGCCGCATTGGAGGCGCATCTGGCCTGGCGGGAGCTTTTGGGCCGGCGGGACTTTGCGGAATTCCTCTGGCATGTGGATTTGGCCGGCCTGCAAATCACCAGGCTGGAATTATAAGAAGTTGTTAGGCTTTGCCCAAAAATAAATTCAATTTTATCTGAAAGGACTTCCCCAAAAGCGGAAAATTATCGGACATATTCATTGTCCGCAAAAACCATTCCGTGCCCTCCCAACCGTCTGCAAGGAAAATATTATGGCCTCCTCCCCCGCTCCCCGGAAAAGCGCCTGGCCCATCGCGTTCTTTCTCCTGAACCTTTTGGCGATTATCCTCTGGTTCCACCTTTCCGGTTTCTTCGTCAAGCGGGAGATTAACTTCCATTCCCTCACCCCAGCGGGCGAGGAAATTAAACCGGCCGAAGTCGAAACGATCGAGGTGAGATTCGACCGGGACCTCGACCGCGGGACGGTTGCCAAGGACGCCCTCCGCCTCATCCCGCCGGTCGCCGGCGAGACGGAACTCTCCGACCCGCGCACTCTCCGCTACCGCTTGCGGGACCGGTTGGCGCCGGCCACGACTTACCGCGTCCTGTGGTCGCCGAAATTGCGGGGAGAGGGGGGACAGGCGATTCCGCAGGAACTCTGCGGCTTCGCGACCGAACGGCCGCGGCTCGTATCCTGGCGGCAAGCCGGTTTCGACCCGGGTTCCTACACCCTGGAACTCGCCTTCAACCAGCCGGTGCGGGCGGTGGATTTGGCGGCATCCCTGCGGGAGAAGTTCTCCCTCGCCCCGGTCGGCGGCACGGAAGGTAAGCGCCTCGCGGTCGTGACCTCCGGTATCGCCAAAACCCACCTGGTGAAAATCCGCGATAACCGGTCCGGCTGGCTGGCCCTGACCCTGCCCGCCGGTTTCGCGGCGGCGGAAGGGAATCTCGGCCTGGCCGAGGAGCGGGAAATCGTCTTCCGCCTGGCCGGCCGCGCCGACGGTGAAGCGGCGGAACCGGATTGGGCCAAGGGGAAGGAGGTCGCCGACCTGTCGCCCCGGCTGTCCTTTATCGGGATGGAGGCGGAGTGGGAGGACGACAGCGGGGTGATTCTGGTCCGCGCCACCGCGCCTTTGGACAGTGTGGGTATTGGCAAATTCGTCAAGGTGGAGCCGGCCCCGGCCGAGCCTTTGGCGTTTGCGGGGGATGGGCGGGGGTTGAAGATTCGCGGGCGTTTTCAACCGGGGCGGCAGTACCGGGTGAGTTTGCTGCCCGGTTTGCCGGCCGGGGACGCGGGTGAATTGGCGGAGGCGGTGAGTAGAAACGTCTGGTTCGACGACCAGCCTTCTAGCCTCGATTTCGCTTTCGGCGGCGGCTATTTGCTCCCCGGCGGGATGCTTACCGTGCCGGTGCACAGCGTCAATGTGGACCAGTTCCGCCTGAAGGTGCGTAAGCTTTATCCGGCCAATCTGGTGGAAATGGCCCTGGTCGATTACGGCCCGCAGGTGGAGGAGGAGCGGGCGGCCCCGGTGGCTGAGAAGGATTACCGGACGGAGAAACGGCGTAACGAAAAAATCGAGACGCTGCTGGATTTACGCCAATGTCTTGGTCCCGACCCGCGCGGCGTCTACGGCCTGGAAATCGCCCCCGAGGGCCAGCGTTGGCGCGACCGGAGCGCAGTCGTGGTCGTATCGGACATTGGCCTGACCGCCAGATTGGGTCGGGAGGGGATTTTTATTTGGACCCTGTCCCTCGCCGGCGCGAAGCCGCTTGGCGGTTGCGAAGTCGTCCTGTATTCGAACCGCCGGCAGGAGCTGGCGAAGGGGGTGACCCGGGAGGACGGCACGTTGACGCTGGCCTGGCCCAAACTCCCCGAGGGCGAGAAGCCGATACTGGTCATCGCCCGCCAGGGCGGGGAATTCACCTTCGTGAACCTGGACCAGCACCAGAACGCCCGGGGCGACCTAGAACGCCAGGGTTCGGCCTACCCCAATCTTTATCAGGCTTTTGTTTCGGCGGAACGGGGGGTCTACCGGGGCGGTGAAAAAATTCACGCCTCCGCCCTGATTCGCGACCGCGGCTTGAACGCCGTTCCCGCCTTGCCGGTGGAAATTTCCCTCGCGAAACAAGACGGCAAAGTCGTCGTCAAAGCCGCCGCCGTCACCGACCCGCGGGGCCGCGTGCTTGCCGACCTCGCCATACCCGGGGATGCGGCGGGCGGGCTCTATCAGCTGCGCGCCCGCCTGCCCGGGGGCGTGACCGATCTCGGTTCCGCCAGCCTCCGCCTGGCGGATTATATTCCCCTCACCTTCCGCCTGACCACCACCCTGCCGGAAAAAATCGACCCGGCGGGCGAGGCGGAACTGGCGGTGAAAGTCCTCCGCCTGGCCGGCGGCAGCCCGGGGAGGCAGAAGGGGAAAGTGCGTATCGCCTTCGCCGGCGCCCCCTTCGCACCAAGGGAATGGCCCGGCTGGACCTTTGGCGACAGCCGGGTCGGCATTGCCGCGCGGCAGGAAATCGAACGCGACCTCGCCACCGATGCGGACGGCAACGGCTCCGCCGCCTGGTCCGTTCCCAGTCTCGCCCTCCCTGCCGCCCTCGCCATGCAGGTCTACACCGAAGTGCTGGAACCCGGCGGGCGGGCCTTCACTGACGAAATAGCCAGGACCATTCATCCCCTGCCCTACTACCTTGGCGCCAAGGCGGTCACGCCCAGGCCGGCGGTGGGCGAGGAGGTGAAGATTGAACTGGCCACTGTGGTTGGAGACGGTGGGATTTACGCTACGGCGGATAATTGGACGGCGCAACTTTATCGCGTCGACTTCACCAGCCTGCTCCGGCGTCAAGGCGACGGGCGCCTGGTCTACACGCAACAGCGGCGGGAGATTGCGGTTGGCAAGGAAATACGGGGCGAATGGCGGGAGGGCCGGGCGGAACTTTCCTTCCGTCCGGAATTGGGCGGCAGTTACCGGCTGGTTGCGGAAGCTCCCGACGGCAAGGCCGTCACTCTCGATTTCGAAGTGGCAGGGGGAGACGGCGTCTGGACGGGAGAAGACCCGGAAGCCCTCGCGGTAACCCTGGACCGAAGCAGTTATCCGGTCGATTCGGTCGCGGTGGCGACGGTTAAAACGCCATTCGCCGGGCTGGCCCTGGTGACGCTGGAAAGCGACCGGGTGCTGCGGCACTGGCTGAAGGAACTGGCCGCCGGCGAAAACAGTATTAGCGTTCCCGTGGACGAAACGGTCCGCCCCAACGCTTATCTTACGGTCACCCTGGTGCGTCCGATCCAAGCCGAAGCTTTGTGGCAGCCGCACCGCGCTGCCGGCGTCGCCCGCCTGTCGGTCGACAATCGGGACCGCCGTTTGACGGCATCCCTTACGGCGCCGGAATTTTTCTCTCCGGGCCGGGAGGCGGAAGTTACGGTCCAGGTCTCCGACCCGGAAGGCAAGCCCGCCGGCGACGCCGCCGTAACCTTGTGGGGGGTGGACGAGGGGATTCTCGCCCTCACCGATTATCGCCTGCCCTCCCCTTACGAATATTTTTACCGTACCCGCCGTCTCGGTGTCGCCGACGCCGACATGTATTCGCGGCTGGCGCCGGAATTGTCGGCCTGGCGGGTCGGGAGGGAAGCCTTGCCCGGGGGCGATGCCGCCGGCTGGTCGCGGCGCTTGTCCCCCATTTCCGCCGAGCGAATCAAGCCGGCCCTGATTTACCGGGGCGATTTGACCACTGGCGCCGATGGCACGGCGACGGCCAAATTCCGCCTGCCGGAAGCCGCCGCCAAGCTGCGCCTTTTCGCCTGGACCGCGCGGGGGCAAGAGATGGGCGCGGCGGAAACAACCAGGGAAATCAAGGCCCCGATAGCCGTGCAATCCTCCTGGCCCCGTTTCGCGGCGCCCGGGGACGAATTCACCGTTCTCGCCACCCTGACCAACCGCTCCGGTTCCGCCGCCACCGCCACCCTGGAGGTACGCGAAGTTGCCGGGCTCACGGTCCAGCCGATGCGACAGACCATCGCCATCCCCGACGGCGAAAGCCGCGAAGCGGCTCTCAGGGTCACGGCCGGCGGCAGCGGCGCGGCGCGGGTCAAACTGGCGGCGCTACTTGGGGGCGATGTTTTCCACGAAACGGTCGACCTGGCTGTCCGACCGCCGGTTCTTTTCCAGCGCCGCTCGGGCGTTGGCGAAGTCTCGCCCGCGTCCCCCTTCGCCATGCGCCTGGGGGAGGGCCTCCTCGCCGCCAAAGGGCAAGTCGACGTCGTCGTCGGCGGCAGTCCCCAGATTAAACTCGCCGGCGCCTTGGCCTACCTGGTCGGTTATCCCTACGCCTGCGCCGAACAAACCGCTTCGCGGCTTGCCGCCCTGGTCGCCCTGCCGGATTTATTGGCCCTCACCAAGCCTGGATCGATCACTAGCGAAGACGCGGCCAAACTGGCGGAGAATTGCCTCGCCCGCCTGGCGGTTTTGCAGAACGCCAACGGTGGCTACCGCATGTGGCCGAACGACGGGGATTCCCTCTTCTGGGTTTCGGCGCAGGTCCTTTACCTGCTGGAGGAATGCGGCAACCGCGGGGTAAACGTCCCCGAGCCTCTCCTGGCCTCCTGCCGGAATTACCTCCGCGACCGCTTGGAACATCATCTCGACCTGCTGACGGCCAAACCCGCCGCCGCCGGCGAATCCGACGCGCGTTATCAAACCGGCGTCGACGCCGCCCTGGCCCTGTTC
>JAVBTZ010000040.1:0-7806 GCA_031555915.1 Planctomycetota bacterium | reverse complement strand
GAAATCATTTCAATCCGATGAAGTCTGCCGGCGTCACAGAGGTACTTTCCCTTCTCCAGCTTTTCCGGGCTTACCGCCAACTTGAAATCTTTCTCCAGGAGTATTGCTATCTCCTCCGCCGCTGTCTTCATCCAATCGGCGAACGTGGGAGTGTCAGGCATCGTCATGTAAATAATCCTCCATCTATCGGTTCCGCACTGCGTCCATCACCAATCCACCACTCAAACATTTCATCGGCATTGGCAATACCTATTTTTAGCTTCGGCAATAGGTCGGTCTCGAACAGCCAAAGGCGGTGAAGGAGTGCAGGGTGACGGACAGCCCGCATTTCTTCGCGCAACTAGCATTCAGCCTTATATTACGGAAGAGCTAAAGTCGTCGACGGGATACATTCTATATCAAACTAAAGATGGCGTTAAAGCCTTTGGGTATAAATCTGAAATTTTACCCCTGATATGTGAGGCATTTATTGAGCCGGAGATGCTGGCGCCCTACTGCAAAGCCAACGGCACATCTACGATAGGTGTAAAATTCTTTACAAAGGATTTGTGCGAGTCGGTATTGCGGCACTGATTGATGAAGCAACTTCTTCACTCATATTTGCTCCCTCCTCAATCTCCCATGCAAAACCCTAAAAGCAACCGCCGCAGTAAGTGGCACGACGCCGTTTCCCAGTGCTGAAATTCGGCCGGACCAGATGGAAGCCAGGGCGCTGTCCAGTTCCGCGGCACTCCCATCAACGACTCGACCCACGTGGGGTTCAACTTCACCCCCCGGCCCTGCTTCACCTGCATTTTCAAGGCGGGCTTGCCCTTGCATATCAAGTCTTCGCCTCCGTTGGTGTCGTGCGCTTTTGGCGTAGACCACGACGCGGGGCGCTTCCCAGGGGTGCTGGTTTTCGCCGGGGCGGCTTGGCCAGTACTCTCTATCGCCGTCGCCAACAAGTGCGGGGCGCCGTTCCTGTACGTCGTTTTGGTGCAATTCTTGTCCGCATCCCCCCTGACAATTGTGGGCCAAGAGGAACAACCGTTCCCGTCGATGCGGCGCCCCGCATTCCTCCGCCGAAAACAAACCCCACTCCGCATCCCACCCGGCGTAGGAGAGGTCGCGAAGCACCAGGTCCAGTCCGGCAGGTTGGCCTGAAACAAACCCCCGCACGTTTTCCAGGAAAATCCATCCCAGGCCATTTTCGCGGGCAATGCGCCAGAAGGCGGGCCAGAGCCAACGGGGGTCGTCATCGCCGCGGCGCTGTCCGGCGCTGGACCAGGGTTGACAGGGGATTCCGCCGTGCAGGATGACGTTCGCAGGGTCGAGGCCCAGGCGGTCAATAATGTCTCCTGCCGGGAGGGTGTGCAGGTCGGACCAAATAGGAGCCGGGTCCAGGCGAAGCGCCTCCATTTGCCCAACCAGGATGCTCGCCGGATAAGCTTCCCTTTCGCAGTACAGGACGGTGCGACAGCTTCCGCCCAGCGCGAGCCGGAGGCCGAGGTCGATTCCTCCGTAGCCGGAACAGACGCTGATGGCGTGGGTGGGATGTAGAGCCATGTCATTGTCCGCTACCTGCGTTTGACTCTCTAAGTCTCCCGGATTCCAAGATTGGCAAACCTGCCTCGGTTGGCACGTAAATGATCGTGGCTGTCGCCTTATCCGCGGAGTTTGCCGCAAGATTTTCGATATACCTGTAACGGAGGTAGGCTTCATTTCCCTTGAGTGAATCGCCGACAATACGATTCGCTTCAGCAACGCCTTTTGCCCTGGCTATTTCCGCATCGGCTTGGTATTGTGCCGCCTCAAGCTGAGCTCTGGCCGATTCTACGAGAATCCGTTTATTGCCCTCGGCCCGCGCCAGTTCTGCTTCGCCGGATTTACGTTCCGACCATATCTGGTAATTTTTGAACCCGGCACAACCGCCAAACAGAAGCAGAATGCTCAAGATAAATCCTGCTAATACTCTAAATGTTTCACTCATAATCATTCCTCCTTTGTTTTCTCCGATTGGCTCTATGGCCAACCATGAATGGTGATCGGGTAATACAGCTCCATCCCCTCTCCGTTTTCGTCAATCCCCTCGAGCCAATGCTGTCCATCGGCGTCAATGCCATCGTAACGGAATTGATGGGGGAGCATCATGGCTTCGTCGTCCTCGTCTATGCCGTCGTAGCGGAGGTGGGTTTCTGGGTTCATGCTTATTCTCCAAGCGGGTGAACGTTCGCCAACAATCGCGGCCGACGAAACTTACCCTCAATTCGCACAACTGGAAAAGCGCCATCCTGCACCTGCAACTGCGCCATCACGTCGTCCCGATCCGGATCGTTGGCGAGACCTTTCCAATCACCGGCGCCGCAATCCCTGACTCTCACTTCATATCCTTCAGCGAGTAGTATCTTTTTCTCTTTCTCGCAATTCGGACAATCCTGCATCGTCCAAAGCGTTGCCTTCTTTTGCATTTCTATGCCTCCAATTCAAAAGGGAATGTCGTCAGTGTCGAAAGAGCCAATCGGTTCGGCGGTAAAAAACGCTTCGTCGTCCTCCTCCATCGGTTCCCAATAGGGCTTGTCGCCAAGCTGCATGCCGACGATTTCGGGATATTTCTTGTCGGATTGGGTCACCAAAGTAATGGCTTCCGGTTCGGCCAGCGCCCCACGCTTTGCCATCGCAAGAGCGTCCATCACAGTGGCGGGTACCGGCGCGTTCGAGCGTTCCCGCCACCAGGCTTCGGCGTTCTTCCGCGCCCAACTCCCGGGCGGATGATCGAAGCAAAGGAATTGCATGATGCGTTTACTTAAGAAGCCATCGGGTTGATATTCGACGCGGAGGGTTACAGACGGGCCGGAATCCTTTTCTTTGATGTTCTGGAAATAATTCGTGGTGATGACGCTCACTTCCTCCACCCGGCTTTCTTCCGAAAGAATCGGCGCATCGCTGGCGTTCGGGTTGTGGCGCTTGGCGAAGTTCTGCGGAAACTCAAATTCACACTGCGGACAAATTCGGTACTGCACCGCTATCACCTCGTGGCAATTTGGGCATTCCTTGCCGGGTGTCTCTTCTGCCGCCCCCTTGCCCTTCTTGTCAACAACCTCGATACGGTCAATCGGCCCGTGCCGAACGGCGTTGTCGCCATAATCGAGAATGAGGCAGTCGGTTTTCGCGGGATGCTTCCGTAGTCCCCGCCCAACCATTTGGCAATACAACCCGGCCGACATGGTGGCGCGGAGGAGCACCACCGCGTCCACGTTTGGCGCGTCGAAGCCTGTAGTAAGAACGCCGACGTTGACCAGGTACTTGATTTCGCCGGCGCGGAAGCGGGCTATGAGGCTGGCGCGTCCGCGGGCGTCCGTCTCGCCGACGACCATCTCCCCACCCAGGGCGTCCGCCACCATGCGGCAGTGTTCGACCCCGGCGGCGAATATCAGCACCGACTTCCGCTCGGCGCAAAGGGCGGCGATTTCTTCACATGCCGGCTTGATGATTGACTCGAACGCGGCTTGCATTTCGTCGGTGGCGAAGTCACCGGTCGAAGCGATTTTGACGTTACTGAGATTGGCGCATTCGATACCGCGCTTGGTGCGGAGTGGACACAGCCAGCCATCGACGATGAGTTCTTTGACGTTCGCTTCGTAGCAGACGTGGTTCAGAATGTTCCCGGGCTTGCACAGTCGGCCGGAGCCGAGACGGAACGGCGTCGCGGTGAGGCCGATGACCCGAACCTTGGGGTTGACCACCTTGGCGTCCCGGAGAAAGGTCAAGTACCGGCCTTCGCCCTTCTCCGGGATAAGGTGCGCTTCATCGACGACGATGATATTGAACGGGCCGAGTTCCCCAGCCAGGTTTGCAACCGTCTGGATGCCGGCGACAATCACCGGGTGGGCCGTGTCCCGTCGGCCCAGGCCGGCCGAATGCAGGCCGACCATGTTGATGGGGAGGAAGGACGACAGATGCTTTGCTGCCTGTTCCAGGAGTTCCTTGACGTGCGACAAGACCAGTATGCGCCCCTGCCAGCGTTCCGCCGTGTCCCGGCAGATTTGCGCGAGAAGCGGGGTTTTGCCGGAGCCGGTGGGCAGGACGACACAGGGATTGTCGTCGCGGGTGCGTAGGTGCTGGTAGACGGCGGCCAGGGCGTCTTGCTGGTACTGGCGAAGTTCGATTGCCATTATTGGAATCCCGGCAGGTTGCGTTGCATTTCGGTGGGCGTGAGACGGCGGTCTTCGATGACTTCGCCGGTGTCGATGCGGGTAAGGGTAAAAGACTCGGTATCGAAGTTTTTCGTCTCAAGGACCGTGACGTCGCGGAATTGGTAACCGTCCCGTACCAGGCCGGCCTTGGCGTCGATCTCCGCATCGAGGCGCGACAACTCGCCCTTGAACTGGGATTGAATGCTCTTCAACTCGTCTTCTTTGCGTTTCCGTTCCTCCATCCGTTGCACCAGCTCACTGGCGATAATGTGTTTTTCTTCGTCGGTCAGGATGCATTTCAAGTACCGGCTGCAGTCCCGCGTCTCGATGCGGGGGGCTTCGGATTCTTCTTCGCTTTCTATTATCTTCATTTCGTTTCTCCGTGATATTCACTGATGCGGATTTCGACCATCCCCTCACCCGGTTCCGTAAACTCCGCGCTGTCGGCCTTGATATTGGCGTCGTCGGGAATAACACCTTGGTGAACCCTTACCCGTCGGTGATGCCGGTCGGAAATGGCGTCGTACAGGGCTTTTCGCACATTGTCGATATCCCGCTGGCGCCGGTCGGGAGGGGTGAGAATCAGGTGGACGTGAACCGGACCGTCAAGCCTCGGCCAGCCCATCTTGGCAAACTCGACTGACGCCTTTTTGCGATAAAGACGGCCGGGGTCTTTGAGGAACACCCCGAATTTGCTGCGGCCGTAGTAATGATTGACCGATGGCGGCCAGGGGAGACGCAGTGTAATCGTTTTCACCATGGCGGCGTGTCCTCGGGTGCAGGCGAGGGAGTCGCACCAGGGTTAGGCGCATTGCGGGAATGCGGCGGGTTACTGGGGTTCTGCTGTGGAGTGTTGATAGTTTGGCCTCGCTTAATGTAGCGTTGGACGACGTTGGTCATTTTGCTCGGATCGTCATTACGCTTCTCGCATTTAAGAAGAAGCTGGAAGCGGATGTTGCAGAGATCAGCGGTGTCTTTTGGGTCGCGGACGCCGACGGCTTCACGCAGGGCGGCGAATTGGGAATTAGCTATGGCGACGGCCTGGGCGTTCGGATTGACAAGGTTGAACCTGTCCACAATCACCGAACCCTGGTACTCACCCTCCACAACTGCCATTTCGATCTGTAAGAATTTGCCCATCCCGCTTTTCGTTTCCTTCCATTCCCCATTGGTAATTTTGACGCTGTAGGGACCGGCGGGGAGAACCGCAATACCGGTATCCGGCGTCGCATTTGGATCATATGCACCACGTAAATCAGCCATTTCAAAAGCTCCTCTCTCGGTTGAAATTATTGCGCCGCATCGCCGGCGGATTCGGTGGACTGTTCCAACGCTTTCTCCTGTTCCTGCCCGGCCGCATCCGCCGCAGTCTTGGCGTCAAGAAGCCGATTGCGAAGTTGCGAAAGGCGGGAACGGTTCGCCTTCACCAAGTCGTCCAGTCCCTTCACGCCCAGCCAGGCCAAAGTCGCCTCCTGCTTGTCCGCCGGCTGATACTTCCAAAGCTCTCGCACCTGTGAAGCGAGAAGCTGTATATTGCCCAGGCTAGATTCGAAGGCTTCCCACGACAGCGGCATTTCCGGCGGAAGCTCATAACCGACCCGGGTCTTGGCGTCCACTTCCATACCGCCCTCGAAGATGACGCGGCGCTGTTTCACTTTGACGCCATCGATGACCTCGACATCTGTTGACGCTCTGACTTTGGTGGATTCTTTACCGCCCGCCGATTTGGTCGAATACATGTACTCGGCTTTACCGACCACATCCATTTCGCCGAGAATTGCCTTCCAGACCGTTTTGTTGATGGACGCCCCTGTTTTGACGACGTCTTCAATGCTGGTTTTGTCGGTGTAGGTTCCAGCGTGGGCGAGAAGAATGACGTACAAACCGCGTCTCTGGCATTTGGCAAGAAGCGGGAAAACGTCTATCTTGACGTCATTCGCCACCGCCGCCCACCCGCTATGCCCGCCAAAGCCGACGAAGTCATAAAGCGGTTTGTTCTTCTCGCCAATGATGATCTTCTTCGCTTGATAGTAGAGCTGCATCAGCCCGTTCAGCGTGTCGATGACGACGGCGCCGTGTTCGTGTTCCTCGTTCGCGACCAAAGCCAGGTTGGCAAGAAAAGCGTCCAAGGTTTCCGCCACCGGGAAGCGGGCGACATCCAGGTTTTCCACTCCGGCTTCTGTCGTGACGAAAATGGGGTTGGGGGCCGACGCCCCGAAAGTGGATTTCCCAATGCCAGCGTCTCCGTAAAGGCAAATCATCGGCGGATGCCAGGCGCTTTTGGTGATGACGCCGGGGAGGGTTTGGCGGGGCTGCTTGAGCGTAGTGGTCATAACGGCAACTTCTCCTTTGCATGGATTTTCACCTCCTGCTGAGGGTGAATTCTCGTATCGCTTCGTAGCCGGTCGGCCAGCGGTCTTGCTCCTGGCAATTCTTATAATGTTCCAGGGCTTCGCGGTTGATGGCGCTGAACTCGACAAGCAGCTCCTTCGGGAAATGCCAGAGGCCGACGCGGAACGGCGCTTTCTTCTCGGCCACGATCACCGCCACGTGCGCGGGTGAACCGACAGCCGCTTCAAAAACATCGCAGTAAAAAGCGAATTGCTGCGGGTAGCCATAACGCTTGGCGTCGGATTCAAAGTAGGTGATGTCGTCAGTGGTTTTGAGGTCGATGATGCAATAGTTACCTTCGGCGTCGTGAGTCAGCCAGTCCATGCGGATCTGACAGGGAACTCCGTGCAGGTCATGACGAAGCACCAACTCCGGCCAGCCGAAATCAAGAGCGGCGGCGGCTTCGGTGTGGCTCCGTACCATTGCCGCCATGGTGGAAAGAGTGACGCCTTCATCTGGGGTGATGATGCGGTCCTTGGTAAGGCCGTGTTCATCCAGCCAGGCGGCGTACGCCTGTGTTTCAACGCCGTAAGGCTTCCCGGTTTTTTCGTTGATGGGGCCGCCGACATGGTAGGTGGCGGCGAAGGCGTCTTTTCCTTCCAAAATCATCTTGTGCGCGGCCCGGCCGAAGCGGTAGGCGGCGGTGTCGCGTTCTTCCGTCTCGCCAAGGGTCGCCAGATGGTAGGCGTAGGGGCAGTCGCGGAACTTCTTCAGCATGCCGGAGGACATGACGGCGCCGCATTTTGATTGGGCGTGATAGTCGTCTTCGTTTTCGACCAGCATTAACGCGGGGGGTGAGGGCAGGGTGGGGGTGGGCATGAGGGAGTTCCTTTAATCGAATGATAGGTTTTTCCCAAGGCTAATCTGAAGCTCCACGGCGGTGGATGCAAACACCATCCGCAAGAGGAGCTGGCTGTCTTTTTCGTTCAGTTCCGGCAAAGCTTCCGCCAACGCACTGGCAACCTTGCCGACCGTAATGCCGATGATGTGTTCGGGCTTGCAACTTTTGATAGATGGAGCGGTTTTTGGCGCTTGCTTTTGCGGTTCCGACACGGGCGTTTCTTTTTTCGTTTTCGTAGCCATGCTTTTCCCTTTCAATAGTTACCTGACAAGTGCCAGCGATCCGTATACCGATTTATGTGCCAGCGACCCGTATACTCAAGAATTTAAATAACACCGGCACAAGCGTTGAATTGGTGAAGTTGTGCCGGTGCGTGACTACTTTGTTTCGTACTTCCAATCA
>JAVBTZ010000041.1:0-5272 GCA_031555915.1 Planctomycetota bacterium | reverse complement strand
ATATATGCCGCGAGTTTCGCATGTATTTGAGCCGCGTTTTCATGTTTCCCGGAAATGGAATTGAGGAAAGCAGGAAAGGGCGGATGATTTTTTAAAGAGGGCGGAACGACGACGCAACGGCGAAGCGCAATTCCATCATTTCCCGTTCTCTCGGCGATACGTTGACGGCGATTGCGATCATACGTTATACATTTCTATTGTTGCGTCGCGTGCCATGACGGCCTGTTTCTATACAAACCGGCATGTCACGAAACGAAAACCGTTGTTCTTTTTCTATTCAGGGTGTTTCTTTCCAACCGCCGGCGCATGCCGGCGCCGCGGCCCGCATGCTTCATATGCCAAGCATGTTCGGCACCGCCAGGCTGATCCAGGGCACGAACGCCACCGCAATCAGGGCGATCACCATCACGATGTAGAAGGGGATGGATTGGCGAACCAGCGCCTCCATCGGTATTCGACACACCGCCGATATGCTGAACAGGCACACCCCGTAGGGCGGCGTGGTCAGCCCCAGGGCCAGTCCCACCACCACCGTGACGATGAAGTGGGTCGGGTTGACCCCGAGCTTCACGGCGATGGGCAGGAACAGGGGGACGAAAATGAGACACGCCGGGCTCGCGTCGACCACCATGCCAATCATGATGACCAGAATGACGACGACGGCCATGAACCCGAACTTGCCGCCGGGCAGGCCAAGGAGAATGTGCGCCATGAAATCGGGGATCTTCTCGAAGGCGACAATCCAGTTGGATATGGCCGAGGAGGTGGCGATGAACAGGATGGCGGCGGTGAGGATCCCGGCCTCCCTGAGGCAGAACCAGAGGTCCTTGGACGTGAGCTTCCGGAACACCACGCAGTCGATCAGGAGGACATAGAGGACGGCCAGGGCCGCGCCCTCGGTGGGGGTGACTATCCCGGAGAAAATGGTTCCGAGAATGATGACCGGGGCGACGATGGCTGTCCAGCAGGTCTTGAACTTGCTCCAGACGTTGGCCACCGAGAAGGGGATGTGCGTGCCGTAGTTGTGGCGCTTGCAGATGACGTGGTTGGGAATGAGCAGCATGACGGTCAGGAGGATGCCGGGCACCAGTCCCCCCGCCAGCGCCCTGCCGACCGACTGCTCGGTGGCGGCGGCGGCGAGGACCAGGAGAATGCTCGGCGGGATGATGACCGACAGGCAGGACGAGGTCAGGGTGACGGCGCCGGAGTAGTCCTTGGGATAGCCGTCCTCGACCATCCTGGGTACGAGGATGGAACCGAAGGTGGCGGTGTCGGCGAGGGAGGAACCGGAAATGCCGCCGAACAGCATGCTTCCCACGATGTTCACCGCCCCGAGCCCGCCGGGCATCCAGCCGACAATCGAGGTGGTGAAGTCAATGAGGTTTTTACCCACCGTCCCTTTCGCCATCAGGTTTCCGGCTAAAATGAACAGTGGGACCGCCAACAGGATGAACGAGGTGGCCGCTTCGGAAAGCAGGCGGGGAATAATTTGCGGATTCGGAACCGGTTTGAACAGGTAAATTACGGCGATGGAAGACAACCCCAGCGCCATGGCCATCGGGGATCCGATGAAAACGAAAAACGTCGCCAGCAGGACCAGAGTGATGGTCATTGTGGGCAAATCAGGCATTGGACGCTCCGTAAGTTGAAATGGAGGCTGCCGCCGCGCGTCCGGGCGCGTTTGGCCGGCACGACATCCAAGAGAGGGGTTCCGGAACCCCCGATCCGCCGGGATCGCGCGGACCCTTACTCCAGACTGACGCTTCTCTCGTACATGCGCTCCCGGTCGGTGATTACCCGGTATTCCTTGATGATAATCCGCACAATGCCCAGTATGCAGCCGATCAGAATCGGCAGCCTCACCCACCACATGCTTAGGCCGAGAATGGGCATTTTGTATTTAAAGCGGATATAGGACTGCATCAGTCCCCAGGTGAGATAGCCGAGGAGGGCGAGACAGACGCTGAAGAGATTGAGGTTGAGGATGCCGAAGATCTTTTTCCAGCGGGGCGTCAAGCGGCTGACAAAGAGATCGAAGCCGATGTGCCCGTTCGTTTTCACGGCGGGGCTCAGCCCAATCCAGATCAATCCCCCCAAGAGGATTTCCCCCAGTTCGCCGGTCCAGGAAAAGGCGTTGACCGGCAGGATGCGGGTCAACACCTGCAGCACGACGTCGATAAAAATGGCGGCCATGATAATGGCGGCGACAACCGCGTCGGCGTTGTCCAGAATTCGCAGGAAGATATTCGGTTTCTTTTCCGTTTTTTCCATTTGGTTCATATGCATCCGTCTCCAAGCGCGGAACCCCCTTGCCAAGCGGAAGGGGGTTCCGCCGGGGGATATATCCGCTAGTTGCGGGTCTTCTCGACATATTCCATGTACTGCTTCAGGTTGTCCGCCCCGACTTGCTTGCCGAATTCGTCGTAAACCGGTTTCACCAGTTTCTTGAAAGGTTCCTTTTCGGCGGCGGTCATGGTGTGGAATTCGACGCCGGCCTTCTTCATGCCGACCATGGCGTCGGCGATTTGCTGTTCGTCGAACTTGGCGTTTTCCTTGATCCACAGGTCGGCGCCTTCCTGGAAGATTTTCTGGTCGGCGGGGGTCATGGCGTCCCAGATGTCCTTGTTGATGAAGAAGGCGGAGGCGTCGGCGATGTAGTTCCAGATGGTGAAGAATTTGGCGACTTCGTGGGTTTTGAAGTCGTACTGGACGCTGATGGAGTTGTCTTCGCCGACCACGGTGCCGAGCTGGATGGCGGTATAGATTTCGCCGCTGGGAAGCGGCACGGGCTTGGCGCCGAGGGCTTCGAAAATCTTTACGAACAGTGGGGTGGCGGGAACGCGGAAGCGGAGTCCGGCGATGTCTTCCGGGGTCTTAATCAGGCGTTTGTTGTTGTTGATTTGCCGGAAGGGGCGGGGAGCGGCGGCGAGGATGACCAGGTTCTGGTCCTGGATGTTTTGCTTGAACCATTTTTCCCAAATGGGGCAGCCGGACTTGAGGAACTTGAGGACATGGTCGTAGTTGTCGAAGAGGAAGGGCAGGTTGATGGCGCCGATTTGCGAGACGAGGGAACCGAGGGTGGTGGCGCTTTCGATGCCGATTTGCGAGTCTCCGGCCTGGGTCATTTCGAACATGACCTTCCAGTTGCGCTGGCAGAGGGCGCCGTTGCCGAAGACCTCGATTTTGTAGCGGTCGCCGGCGCGCGAGTTGACGTACTCGGCGAAAATGAGGGAAGCCTTGTGCCACGGGCTTTCCAGCGAGGCGGTGTGGGAAATGGCGATTTTCGTTTGTCCCGCCTGGGCGCAGGCGGCCAATCCCAAGACCAACACAGCCGCTAACAGCAATTTGCCAAATCTGGTTTGCGTCATACCTCTCTCCTCATGAAAGAAAACGGCGGAAAATCCGGTACCTGGACCGGATCGATAAAAGGGCGTTTGCAGAAAGTAGAAACATGCGCGCAACAGGGCATTGACCTGCCAATTCGAAGCAAGGTTGCGAACCGGTCTGCCAGGGCTGGGAATGGGATAACAGCTTGTGAGAAGAAGGCTGAAAAGCGAGTGATCAGTTTTAGTATAACGTTAAACAAGATACCGCATATTTTCCTTTTGTCAACTTCTTTTTATTTTTTTCCCGGTTAAACCGGATAATTCCGCCTGCACCGGGATGTTTTTGGGCGGGGCATTTTTTTCGATTGACAAATCGGGCTTTTTGGCCATAAACTATGGGATTTGTTGCTAAGACATCACATGTCAGACAAGTTCGGCCAGACCACTTCTTCCGCCGGCGGATCGCCGTCGCCGCCTTGTGCCTAACGACCTGTTCCTACCCGAATAATCCTGACGCCGGGCGTTTTTTCGGCTTCGAAGGTAGCTTTCCGTCCCATCCCTGTTTCCCTAATCGAAGGAGTAAGTCATGAAGAAGGTACTGTTGTCGAGTCTGGTTCTGGTGTTGTGCGCCAGCGTGGCCCTGGCGGGCGAGGCCAAGAAGTGGCGTATTGCCCTGAGTAACGACTACGCCGGCAATTCCTGGCGGCAATCGATGATCAAGGATTGGGAGGCGGCCAGCGCCATTGCCAAGGAAAAGGGCATCATTGCCGAGGCCCCGGTCTTCACCACCAACGAAAGTTCCGCCGCCGAGCAGGCCGCGCAAATCCAGAACCTCATCCTGGAGGGCTACGACGCCATCGTCGTCAACGCCGCCTCCCCCACCGCCCTGAATGCGGCCATCCGCGACGCCATCGGCGCCGGCATCCCGGTCGTTTCCTTCGACAACGCCATCACTGAGGAAAGCGCCTGGCGCCTCATCACCGACTTCGAGGGCATGGGTGCGGCGGAGGTCGAATACGTGGCCGGCCGGATGAAGGAAGGGAATCTTCTGGAGATTCGCGGCATGGCCGGGACTTACGTCAACGACGCGATTCACAACGGGATTGTCGACACGCTGAAGAAATATCCCGGTCTCAAGATTGTCAACGAGGTTTACGGCAACTGGACTTCGTCTGTCGCCCAGAAGGAAGTCGCGGGCATTCTTCCTTCCCTCCCGAAAATCGATGCGGTTGTCACCCAGGGTGGCGACGGCTACGGCGCGGTGAAGGCGTTTGAAGCTGCCAAGCGTCCCATTCCTCTGGTCCTCATGGGCAACCGTTACGACGAAATGGAAATCTGGAAGGAAATGCGGGACAAGTCGGGTTACAAGACCATGTCCATTTCCATTGCTCCAGGTTCGAGCACCATTGCTTTCTGGTTGGCGGTGGAAGTGTTGAATGGGGCTGATGTGCCGAAGGAAATCAAGCTTCCCGCCTTGGCGGTTACCGAGGATCGTTTGGATGAGTTTTTAGCGAAGACTCCGAAGGGTGGGGTGGCGAGTATTGTTTATCCGCAGAGTTGGGTGAAGGAAATGATCGCGAACGCGAAGGCGGGGAAGGCTGCGCCGGCCGACCCGAAGTGAGTTAACTCTACAACGCTAGATTTGCGGGAACCGCCCCGCAAATCTAGCATGAATAACCAGTTGCGGTGACCTTCGTTCTTTGCCGCCAGCGCCGGAATTATGGTCTAACCCTATACTCATGCTACTTTTACGGAAGTGGTTCCCGTAAAAGTAGCGTTGTAGGATTAAAAAACTGGAGTAAATCGGGGACACGCACGAATGGCGCTGAAATAAGGGTAATACATTCCTCCGTGCCCTGTTACGCTGTCCCCTCCCCGCACGTCATTCCGGCGTCTTAAACGGCTGCTGCATCCCTAACGGGCGGTTTAGCCGGAATCCAGGGGGC
>JAVBTZ010000260.1:0-4472 GCA_031555915.1 Planctomycetota bacterium | reverse complement strand
TATACTTCGCCCGTATCCGAGTTTTCCAGACGGGACAACAATTTCCGCAAAATCCGAAACGGCGACGGCACCACCCCCGACGCATCGCCCGAATGCACCCCCTCCCTCAACACCTCCACCTTGAGGCGGCCGGAACTCACTCCGCGTAACGACCCCGTCGTCCACAAATTTTCATAATCGCCGCAACCGGAATCGAGACAGACCACCAGCCCCACTTCTCCCAGTCCCGCCGCCATTTCCTGGATGTAATATTCCGCGTCATCCCGCCCCGATTCCTCCGCCCCCTCGATGAGAATCACCGCCCGTCCATGCCCGCCGCCGGCCGCCCGCAACGCCATCAAGGCGGTAAAGGCGCACCACAAGGCATACCCGTCGTCGGCGCCGCCCCGGCCGTAAAGTTTTCCCTCCTTAAGCACCGGTTTGGTCGGACCCAAACCTTTGGCCCACATTCCCTCCAAACCCGGCTGCTTGTCAAAGTGGCCGTAAAGCAGGACGGTTTTACCCCGAGGCGTTTTTCCGCTTGCGGCATTGGCCTGGGCCGGGATCTCCACCCGCAAGGCCGGAGTCCGCCGTTCGCCGGCGGGATCCAGGAGCGGCTCCTTGCTCCCGCCGAGAATTTCCACTCTTACGTCGTCGGTCCGCACCCCCAAGGCGGCCCATTCCTTTTTCAAGGCCCCCAGCCGTTCGGCGAATAATTCCACCGCCCCGTCCATGTCCCCCCGTTCCGACCAATCGGGGCAAAAAGCCGGCGAGTCGTTGGGAATGGTGATGTATTCTTCGAGCGTTTTAATCAGGGTGCTTTTGCCATGCGGAGCCCAGGCCCATGCATTCTCCACAAACTCGCGCAGTCGTTTTTTGTCCATGGTCAATCACCATCCCATTTATAGTGGATTTTTCAACCCTTCGTTTCCGCCATTTCCTCTTCGGGTTTGGGAATCGGCTTGGCGTTCCGGCATTTGGGGAAGGCGGAACAGGCCAAAAACGGCCCCCGCCGGCTCATCCGCACCACCATCGGCGACTGGCACTTGTCGCACACCGCCTCGATTTCCGGCAGCTCCACCACCTTGCCCTCTTTGTCCAGATGCTTGGTGTTTTTGCACTCGGGGTAACCGCTGCAAGCCAAAAACGGCCCGCGCTTGCCGGATTTCACCAGCATGGGTTTGCCGCATTTCTCGCAGTCCCGCTTGATGTCCGGCAGCACCACCACTTCGCCGTTCTTGCCGATGGGGCGGGTGCATTTGCATTCGGGATAACCCGTACAGGCCAGGAACATCCCGAAACGCGAGCGTTTCCGCGCCATCGGTTTGCCGCATTCCGGGCACTCCACCGGTTCTCCCTCGCCCTCGCCTTCCGCCTCACCGCCCTCGCCCGGCAGTTCCATCGTGCCCGGGCAATCGGGATATTTCGAACAGCCGAGGAAAGCGCCCCGCTTGGAGTAGCGGATCACCATGTCGGCGCCGCATTTCGGACACTTCTCGCCGTTGGGGGCGGCGGCGCCTTTTAGGGGGGGTGAATTGACCATCGCCTCTTTCAGCCGGGCCTCGAAAGGCTTGTAGAAACGGTCGACCAGGTTCGACCACTCCACCTCGCCTTCCTCGACCCGGTCGAGGTCGGATTCCATTTGCGCGGTGAACTTCACGTCCATGATGTCGGGGAAATTTTCCTTGAGGATGTCCGTCACCGCCAAGCCGAGCCGGGTCGCGTAAAAGCGCCGGTTTTCCTGCCGGACGTAGTCGCGTTCGACGATGGTCTGAATAATCGGCGCGTAAGTGGAAGGCCGGCCGATGCCTTCCTTTTCGAGTTCCCGGACCAGGCTGGCTTCGGTGAAGCGCACCGGCGGCTGGGTGAAATGCTGGCTGGGGGTTACCTCGCGGCAAGCCAGTTTCTGGCCTTTTTCGAGTTTGGGCAGGAGCTGCTCTTCCTCGCGTTTTTCCTTGCCCTCGGAATCGTCCCGGGTATCTTCATCGTCCTTTTCCTTCTTTTCCTCCGCTTCCTGTTTTTCCTTTTTCTTCGCCGCCGCCAGGGACACGGCCGTATGCCCGTCGAACAGGACCCGCCGCCCCTTGGCTTCGAAAATACCTTCGCCGGCGAGGATGCGGGCGGTGGTGATGCGGTATTCGGCCGGAGCCAATTGACTCGCCACAAAGCGGCGCCAGATGAGTTCGTAAAGCCGGTGCTGTTCCGGTTGCAGGAACGGTTTGACCCGGTCCGGCGTCAGGTAAACGCTGGTGGGGCGGATGGCTTCGTGGGCGTCCTGGGCGCTTTTGCGGCTGGTGTAGAAGTTCGGTTTCTCGGGGAGGTACGGCGGAGCGAACTGTTCCCCGATAAATTTCCGCACCTCGTCGATCGCTTCCGGCGCGATGCGGGTCGAGTCGGTACGCATATAGGTGATTAAACCGGTGGGCTCGCCTTCGATTTCCACGCCTTCGTACAGCGTTTGGGCGATACGCATGGTGCGTTGGGCGCCGAGGCGCAGCAGGTTCGACGCCGCCTGCTGCAGGCTGGAGGTGATGAAAGGCGGGGAAGGCCGGCCCTTCACTTCGCGTTCCGTGACCTCCCCAACCTGGAATTTGGCTTTCGCAAGGGCTTCGGCGATCCCCTTGGCGGTAGCTTCATCGGGAGCGGTGGGAGTGCGGGGCGCTTTCTTGTCTGACCCGGGGATGACGAATTCCCCCCCCTTCCATTCCACCAATTCGGCCTGAAATTGTTCCTTCTTGCCTTCCAGCGAAGCCAGGAGCGCCTTAATCCGCCAGAATTCGGTGGTTTTGAAGGCTTGGATTTCCGCCTCGCGTTCCGCCACCAGCCTTACCGCCACCGACTGCACCCGCCCGGCCGAAAGCCCCTTCGTCACTTTCTTCCACAAAAAGGGCGACAGCCGGTAGCCCACGATGCGGTCCAAGACCCGCCGTCCCTGCTGGGCGTTCACCAGGTCCATATTGACTTCCGAAGGGTGGGCCATGGCTTCGTTGACGGCCGATTTGGTGATGGCGTTAAAGGTAACCCGGGCCACCCGGTCTTTCGGCAATTCCAAGATTTCCTTGAGGTGCCAGGCAATCGCCTCGCCTTCCCTGTCCGGGTCAGGCGCGAGATAGACATAGCGCGCCCGGTCGGCGGCCTGGCGCAATTCCTTGATGACCTTCTCCCGGCTGTCGATAGGCACGTAATAGGGCTGGTAATGGTTTTGGAAGTCGATGCCGATGTCGGAACGGTCTTTTCCCTTGGTGGGGATGTCCCGCACGTGTCCGAGCGAAGCTTTGACGATGAAATTGGGGCCGAGGAATTTTTTGATGGTTTTGGCTTTGGCGGGCGACTCGACGATGAGGAGGTTTTCCTTGCCGTAAAAACGCCGGGCCGGTTTTTTGCCGTCGGCCGGAGTGGCGGCGTCCGGGTCGGCATCGAAGGGGGCGTCGGCAACGTTCGCAGTATCGGTGTCGTCGACGTCGAAAGGCGCCGAATCGGGGTAAGCGTCAGCCGGGGCGGCGACTTTCCGGGTTTTTGCGGGAACGGTTTTGCTTGCCGTTTTGGCCCGGGTTTTAGCCGGGGTTTTTTCCGGGGTCGCCCCCGTTTCCCCTTCGCCGGCGGTTTTCGCCTTGGCTTTGGCCTTGGGGACGGCGGCCGGCCCTTCCCCGACCGCGCGGCGGGGCGAGGCTCCTTGCCCGGGGTCGGTTTTTCCGGCGCTAGGCGGCGGGGCGGCCGGTTTGGGCGCCCAAGGTCCCTTGACGGAGGCGGCGATGGCTTTACTTAGGGTGAGTTTGTCGTTTTTCATATAAGCGAGGACTTGGCGGAGGCGATCCAGCTGGGCCGGCTTGGCGTCGGCCAGCGAGAACCGCACCGATTCCTCCAACGCGCTTCGCGTTACTCTCAGCGTCGCGAACTGATTTAAAATTTCCAAACCGTCGGCCGGCAAATTTTTGCCCGCCCCATTTTCCGCATCGCTCATGATCTGGCCTATCTCCTAAACCGCCGCGTTCTGCCGCCGACCGCGGCATTTTGTAGGGAAAGTGTCGCCGTCCCGCGGTAATCCCGCGCCTTTCCCCTCGTCAATCCCCTCCCTATACTTTACCGAATACCTTAAATGGAATGAATCGGGGAGAGGTTTTTTTTGGTCTCGGTGCGAATCACTTTTACTTACGAGTGATTTCGTTCGAGCTTGGTTGCCCTTCGGGGCGGGATTATGAACAATAGCGGGACAATGTCAAGCAAGAACTTATCCTTAACGTCCAAGTCATATTTTCCGCCAATATATTAACATAAGGTGCGAAGGACATAATTTACAGCGGTATAGTATATTTTGAGGGGAATCCGGACATAATTCCGTTCGGCGTTATTTATTTAAGGAGATGGCTGATGCGTCTATTCTTGGCTATGGCGCTTGGGTTGTCGTTAATAATTTTTGCTGGCTGCCGTTCCGCTTACGACTGCGACACCGGTTACTGCCAGACGGCCGCCACCGATTATTATCCCCCGCCGGA
>JAVBTZ010000087.1:0-3985 GCA_031555915.1 Planctomycetota bacterium | reverse complement strand
GAGGCCGATGCGGAGGGGTTCCTGTTCGGCGTACAGGGGTTTTCCATTCAGCGTATAAAAGGCTGGCGGCAGAAAGCTGTAAAACAAAAAAAACCGGCCGCATTCTCGGGCGGCCGGTTGCGTCACGCGGGGGATTCGCTGGTGTATTGTCCCTTATGGTACAATACACTAGGCGCGCTTGCGGGCGCGTAGAGCGGCGGTGCGGCGGTGCGGGTGGGTTCTGGAGACTCTCTTCACCGAGCGCTTGGCCGCTTTCTTGGCGGCGTTTTTCCGCCGGACTTTCCGTCTTTCCTTGAGGAGCGCCGCGCGCTCGGCTTTTTTGGTGTTCTTGGGCATTGTACTCTTCCTTGGCGACAAAAACCAGTTGGAAAAAATGCGGTATTTCGGGGCAAAATCTGAAATAGTCGCAATAATAAAGAAAACCGCACGCGCGCGCACGGTGGGAAAGGAAAAAAGTATAGGCTCCAAGCCGCGGGCTGTCAACCGGAAAATGCTCGCTGTCGGGATATAATCTAGGGGTGTTTGAGCCTTGCCAGGAATTTCGCCGGAGTCAACACCGGCACAGATACGCCAGACCTCGCAAAAGCCCTATCGCGGCTAACAATGCAATCCGCTTTGACACGGGCGGCGCAAACGGCAACCACGGCATCTTCAAAGTCCGGTAGGCCGGATTCGGAGGCATCCACGCATTCGTCTTGACCGACCGGTATAACGCCCACTATTTTCAAAATTGTTTTAACTGCGGTAAGAGCCCTGGCAGGCGACAGTTCCTTTCCCAAAAGGTAATAAATGTCGGTCAAATTGCTCCCCGTGACAAATCCCGAGAATTTTCTTTCGGCTGCCAGCAATAGTATCTCTTCAGCCTCTTTGCAGAATGGTTCACGCGAGGCGAAGGCATCGACCATCACATTGGTATCAATCAGCGCCTTAAGCATGGCCACGACTCGCACGCGCCTTTATCCGCTCCAGGCGGGACTTTTCCAGGTCGACATTCGGCGGCAGAATTCCGAATAATTGCTTTACCTCAGCCACTATGTCCATATTGGTACCGGTCAGTGTCGCCACTTTTTTACCGTTTTTCGTGATGTAAACCACCTCTTTATTGGCAATTTCAACATATTTGCCAGGATTGGCCTTTAATTCCGAAAGTGATACCAACATGATTACGCCCTCCTTAACCTATTCATGAACTTTCCCTAACATTATACCACGACCGACCGTGTTCACCTAAATAAATGACCTGAATCCAGCGAAAACTGGTCAACGCAACTTGGCAATGTTCTCTTTTTCATTGCTGCCCTTGATTCACTTTTAGCTTTGTGGATAATGAACATTTCGTTTCGTGCACTTTCGAAGAAATCGAGCGGCGGTTGGCTCGATTTCTTCGAAAAGCCCACGTTTCCAAACTCACCCTCCCGCCACCCGACGCCAAAGGAAAATTATGTCGACCCCCAACCATGACGTCTTTACTGCCATCAACGCGGTCGAACTTCCTCCCTCCTCCCGGGTCGACCGGTCCGGCACCCTGCCTGAAACTTCTGTCCTGCTGAGGGCCGACGGCCGCATTCCCTTTCCCCAGCTCATCATCCGCGACCCGAACAGCAACCAGCTTCTTCTCCTGAATAACGCGGCGATTCAAAACCCGGCCGTTGGCGTCTACACCGTGACGATTCCGGCCGGACAGCTTCGTCCCGGCTATTATAGCCTCCAAGCCGAGGGCTGCCGCCGCGAGGATTTCGTAAACGCCAAGCCGGAGGACTGGATAAAACATTTCAGCGGCTGGGAAATCCTGCCGGCGGATAAGGCGCCGGCGGCAGTTTCCCCTTCTACTTCCCCTTCCGCCTCGCAGAGGATAAGCGTCGGAGCTTCCGGCGGGGGAAGTCGCCCGAAGTTATATTTCGGCATCCACAAGCACATGCACCAGCCCTACTACCGCGCCGCCGACCCGCGGTTTTGGGACGGCATGTCGGACGACATCTTCGCCACCCGCGCCGGTCCTTACCGGCGGTTTGTCAATATGGCGGCCAGCCAGTATCAGGCCCTGCCGCATGCCGGACTGTCGATGAGCTGGTCGGGGAGCCTCTTGGAGCAGTTGCATCGTTGTTCGCGGGAGGGTCTCGCCCACGGCAATTATGCCGGCGACTGGAAGGCGGACCTGGCCCACGCCGCCCACCTGAAAACGCAAAGCGGCTCTCCGCGGGCGGATTTTTCAGCCTTTGGTTTTTTCCATCCGTTGATGCCGCTGATACCAGAACGGGACATTGTGGCGCAGATTCTCCGCCACCGGGATTTCATTCGGGAGGAATTCGGGATCGAAGCCAGCCGTTATTTGTTTCCGCCGGAAACGGCCTTCCACGTGCGGATGATCCCGGCGCTGCTCGAAGCCGGCATAGAGGGGGTGATTTACGATTCCATTCACCGCTACCGTTCCTGCCGGGACTACCCTTACGCCGGCAAGGAAGAGGGCATGCTCCCGCCGAACCGGGCCGAGCAGGAGAATCCGCCGGTGACGGATTGGCTGCAACTGCGTAACGTCTGGGCCGGCTCGAAAATTTCCCCGTCCCTCCTCCGGCCCGAATACGTCAAGTACCGTGACGTCGAGGGAAGGGAATATAAAATCGTCGCCATCCCGGCCGAACGTTATCTCGGTAACGAAGACGCCCGCGGGGGGTTCGGCGCCCTGGTTTATCCCGATGTTCTCGGCCAAGTTCTGACGGCCATCGAGCAAACGGGCTCGTTCGACCCCAAGCATCCCCCGTTCTTCCTGCTGCACTCGGACGGCGACAACTACGGCGGCGGCACCGATTCCTATTACGGCTCGAATACGGGCGCCATGATCGAATGGCTGAAGCAGGACAGCCGCTTTGAACTGACCGGCATCAAGGATTACCTGGACCGCTTCCCGCCCGACCCAGCGAACGCGGTGCATATCGAACCCGGTTCCTGGTCCGGGGCCGACAACGGGGATCCGCAATTCATGAAATGGTTCTCGCGCTACAACGATCCCTATTCCCCCGATCTCAATTCCTGGGCCGTCCTCACCGCGCTCCAGAACGCCGTCCATACCATGTTGGATCTGGACCCGCACAGCTCGGCTGCGCGGCAGGCCGAGCGCCTGCTGCTTACGGCCGAAACGAGCTGCTATTGGTACTGGACCGGCCAGCAGGTTTGGGACCAACAAGTCACCGACGCCGCCAATGCGGCTATGGATCTGTTGCAGCCGAATATCTGTTCCGCGCCGGTGGCCGGCAAGGATCGTACCGGTCCGACCATTTTCCCGCCCTGGATAACGCCGGAGAATCCGGGCGGCAAGACCTGGGGCAACAATTGTCTGTTGGACGCCAAACGTACCGGCACGGTTCACACTTTCATTTACGATTTGTCGGGGCTGAAATCGGTCCGTCTCCTGCTTCGGGCCGAGGCGGGGAATGCTCCCGAGCGGGAGATTGTCCTGCGGGACCAGGGCCGTTACCCGACCCAAACCGGGGCTAAGTATGTGGCGAATTTGTACGAGGCGGCATTGCCGGAGGGTCTTGGCGACGTGCGTTACTGGATTGAGGCGGAGGACAATGCCGGGAATGTTACGCGGAGCGCTTTGGAGCGGGTTTATTTGGCTTGACGGCGGCGCCGATTGGCGTTGAAATAAGAACAACCCGATGCAAACGTGAGGATTATGGGGACATGCTCCGAATTATTCGGCAGTTGGAATAATTCGGTGCGTGTCCCCGATAATCCGGCTTCTCAGCAAACGCTCTGCACCAGGGTGCCGGAAGTTCGGGGACACTCACGAATGGCGCTGAAATAAGGGCAAAACATTCCTCCGTGCCCTGTTACGCTGTCCCCTCCCCGCACGTCATTCCGGCGTCTTAAACGGCTGCTGCATCCCTGACGGGCGGTTTAGCCGGAATCCAGGGGGCAAAACCTTGACGGCATGAAAACTCGACCGTCACCGCTTCTTAGCAATGATCCAGCCCCCTGGATTCCG
>JAVBTZ010000105.1:0-11115 GCA_031555915.1 Planctomycetota bacterium | reverse complement strand
TCCCCGTTCGGGGAGAGGCCGCCGAAGGGCGGGGCCAGCGCTGTGGGCGCCAGCTCCGCCGGCGACGCCTTGTCTAATGCGGATATGCCGACGGACGGGGAGCCGCCGCCGGCGGGGGGGGAACGTCTGGGTGCGTTTGCGAAGGCATTGGCGAACAAGAAAGCCAATGCCGGGGTTGGACCGGGGGCAAATACGGATGCGATAGTGAAGGCCAACGCCCCGGCGAGCGTCAAGGCGGCGTCCGGCGACAGCGTCTCCGCGACCGATAAACCGGCGGCGGCCGGAGGGAGGGAGGCGTCTTCTGTTTCGGACAAGCCGTCCGAAGGCATGGTTCCGCCGGTTCGCAAGCCGACGACGCACATAAAAAATGTCGGCCAGACCGACGGTGACAAGGGTTTGGGTGAGGAAGCCGGCGCGGACCAGAGCGGCAGCGGCAGTTATATTCATCCCGATGTTGGCGCGGCGGCTTCGAGTCAGCGGCTTCGCCTGGTTCCCCCCAATGTGAAGCGGGTGGCGTGGTATGTGCGTTACCGCGAGCAGATAATGGTGGCGGAGATAATTCTCACCGGGCTGTTCTTTTTGCTGGCGGCGTATTTTTTTTATCTATGGTTTTTCGCCAAGTCGGAGCCGGTTGCTTTTGCGCCGTCGCGGGAGGGGTTTATCCAGGCGTTGTCCTTGTTGCCGCCGGTGCCGATTGATTCGGCTTGGCGGGTGAAGGCGACGCCGGGGCGTTGGCGGAACATTGTGGTGCATCATACGGCGGCGGACACCGGGTCTTTGGAATCGATTGATCGTTTTCACCGCGAGGTCAGGAAGTGGGAGAATGGTCTTGGCTATCATTTCCTGATTGGGAATGGTTTTGGCATGGGGGACGGTCAGGTGGCTTTGAGTCGGCGTTGGTTGGAGCAGTTGGATGGGGCGCATGTCAAGGTGGCGGGGAAGGGCAAGGCGAACACTTATTCTATTGGGGTGGCGTTGGTGGGCAATTTTGAGAATCATGTGGCTACGCCGCGGCAATTGGCGGCGTTAAGGGGGTTGCTTGGGTTTTTGTTGTCGGAGTATGGGATTAAGAATGACGAGATTGTTGGGCATGGGAAGGTGGCGTTGAAGCATACGGAGTGTCCGGGGAGGTTTCTTTTCTTGGATGCAGTGGTGACGCCGTTGTGATGGGGGGGGGAAATACCGGTAAAAAAAGCGGTTAAAAAAGCGGTTAATAAAATCCAGCCTCGGGCTGGTTGCGGGGGTTCTAGGGGGGCGCAACCAGCCCCCCTGTCGATATGCGGTTATGTTTTAACGCAGTTAAAACGACCTCGCGTAGGAGCCAGCGGAGCGTTGCTCCGACAGGTCAAAAAAGGAAGGGAATCTAATAAAAATAAACTCCCCGCCAAGTAAGGTTGGGCTTTCGCCTACTTTATGGGAGGTTTTTTCCGTGAGGGTTTTCCTTCCTTTTTTGACCTGTCGGAGCGCCGCTTCGCTGGCTCCTAAGCGAGGTCGTTTTAACTGCGTTAAAACATAACCGCATTTTGACAGGGGGGCTGGTTGCGCCCCCCTAGGACCCCTGCAACCAGCCGCAGGCTGGATTTTATTAACCGCTTTTTTAACCGCCTTTTTACCGCTATTTTAACTACTCCCACCAATATTCCCCGCCGCCCCCCCAACGAACGGCACCCGCACCTCCACCCGCGTCCCCCTCCCTCCCTCCCCCACCCCAACCTGCACCCCCCCCCCAAACTGACGCGCCCGCTCCCGCAAATTACGAAGCCCAAAACCACCCCCTTCAGACTGATTGAAATCAGCATCCTTCGCCGTCGAAACGATTCCCCTTCCGTCATCCCACACCGAAACCCGCACCCAACCGTCAGCCTGACGCATCAGTTCCAACCCCGCCCGCTCTGCCGCCGCATGCTTCGCCACATTGGCGAGAAGCTCCCCCACCGCCCGGTAAAGAAAAATCGCCTCGCCTTCCGGCATACCGATAAAATCACCCTCAGCCTGGAACTGCACGGGAATGGCGTTTTTCCGGGCAAATTCCCCCGCCTGCCATTCCAAAGCCGCCGCCAGCCCCAGCTCGTACAGGATGCCCGGACTCAAGTGGAAAACCAGACTGCGGATTTCCCCCACCGCCTCCTCCAATATCCCCCGCACTTCCAAAACCGTCCCGCCCTCCCGCGTACCCTCCAATTTTTTTTTCATTCCCCCCAGCCGCATATTGGCCAAGGCCAAATTCTGACACACCGAATCATGCAAATCCTCGGCGATGGCGCGGCGTTCGCGTTCCCCCGCATCGGCCAGCCGAAGGGAAAGGTCGCCGATTTCCCGCCGGGCCATTTCGAGGGAATCCAGCATGCCGTTCACTGAACGCGCCACCGCGCCGACTTCCCCTTGGTAATTCTTTCCGACCCGATCGCCAATCTGGTCAATCCGTTTCACTTCCCCGGCCAAACGATCCAGGTCCCGCACCAGATACCAGCTTAGGAGCCAGGTCAGGAGGCAGCATAGCCCCAGCCCCAGGCCGAACCAGCGCCCTGCCGCGTCGAAGCCTTTCTCCACCGGGGAAAAAACATCGCGGGAGGAAAAGACCCCGGCCGCAATCCAGCCGACGCTGGGAAGCTCCCGCACGGAGAGGAGGGCTTCCGTACCGTCGGCGAGGCGTATTTCCGTGACTTGACCCGGGACGACGCTCCCTTCCGGCAGGGGGTTTTCGAAGCGTTGCAGGATGAGTTTGGGATTGCTGTGGGCGACGACCATGCCGTCCCGGGTGAATACGCCGACCTGTCCGGTGGCGCCGACCCCCACTTCGGTGATAAGCCGGAACAGGCGGTTCCGCGACAAGTCCACTCCGCCGGCGAGGACCCCGAGCATTTGCCCATCGGCGTTCAATAAACGCGCCGTGAACATGGTCACCGGGGGATGCCGTTCGGCCGGCAGGTTCGGCAAGGGCAGGGGGAAGGGTTCGGAGGCGAGGCCGGTTTGGCGAACGAAGGTTCTTTGGAAGAACTCGTATTCCGCCAGGTTTACCTGGTCCCAGCCGTTTCTTCCCAGACTGTCGGCGAGGACTTTTCCCTCGCCGTCGACGGCGATTACCCCGCGGTCGAAGACGAAGGCCAGTTCCCGCGAACGCAGACGGAGAAATTGGGCCATGCTTTCGGCGTCGGCGCCGGCGAGTTCCTCCGCCTCTTTGGCAATCAGGTCCAGCATGGCTTTCAGGTCGGCGTCGACCGATTCGGCCAGGTGGGCGATCATGTCGGAGAGGTTGGCCGAAACGAGGTGAAAGAGGCGTCCGCGGAGCTCCCGCATGGCGAGGAGACCGGCGACAAGCATAACCGCGACCAGCAGCGCGGCAACGGCCAGGGCCAGCCGGGTGGGTAGGGTAAGGGAGCGTTTGCGCATATCGGCTCCACCGGCGCTAAGGGAAGCTGGGTTGTTATACCGGTATCGGCTTGACTAGCGTTCGGAATGACAGTCGTACTGGGGTACAATGGATGGAATGTTCACCTTTCCGCCCTGAAACCGAAGACGTGAACGGTTACGAATTTCAAGGGTTTTTAATATTACAAAATCGCCATTCGGCGGTTTGAATGGTGATTTTGCAAAAGTCCAGTTCACGCTTGCATCGCTTTATGAAGAGGTATATAATTCGCTGGATTTATGGCCCGCAGGACAAGATGGCAAATGTTCCGGGCCCTAAACGCTACAATACATTAAAGGTAAGGGAGTGACACATCGGCCCCGTTTTTATACTGGAGGAATTTCAACATGGCAAAAGTGAAAGTCGGCATCAATGGTTTTGGCCGTATCGGCCGTCTCGTATTCCGCGCTGCATTGCACCACGAGAATATCGAAATTGTGGGCATTAACGATCTGTTTGATGCCGATTACCTGGCCTATATGCTGAAGTACGACACCATCCACGGCCATTTCAAGGGCCAACTCAAGGTTGACGGAAACCACCTGATCGTCAACGACAAAAAAATCCGCGTCACCGGCGAAAAAGACCCCGCCGCCCTGAAATGGGGCGATGTCGGCGCCGAAGTCATCGTCGAATCCACCGGCTTTTTCCTGACCAAGGAACTGGCGGGGAAACACATTCAGGCCGGCGCCAAGAAGGTCATCATGTCCGCCCCCTCGAAGGACGACACCCCCATGTTCGTCATGGGCGTCAACCACAAGAAAATCACCAAGGACACCACCATCCTGTCGAACGCCAGCTGCACCACCAACTGCCTCGCCCCCATCACCAAGGTCATCCACGAGAACTACGGGATGATCGAAGGCCTCATGACCACCGTCCACTCCGTCACCGCCACCCAGAAGACCGTCGACGGCCCCTCCCACAAGGACTGGCGCGGCGGCCGCGCGGCGACCTACAACATCATTCCCTCCTCGACCGGCGCGGCGAAGGCGGTCGGCAAGGTCATCCCTGAACTGAACGGCAAGTTGACCGGCATGTCCATCCGCGTTCCCACCCTGGACGTATCGGTTGTCGACCTTACCTGCCGGCTAGAGAAAGCCACCACCTACGACGCCATCTGCGAAGCGATGAAGAAGGCTTCGGAAGGCGAATTGAAGGGGATTCTCGGTTATACCGAAGACGAAGTCGTATCCTCCGATTTCATCGGCGACCCCCGCACCAGCATTTTCGACAAGAAGGCCGGGATTATGCTCAACCCGAACTTTGTCAAGGTCGTCGCCTGGTATGACAACGAATGGGGTTATTCCAACAAGACGGTCGAGATGTGCGAATTCATCGGCGGCCTGAAATAAGCGCTAAATCTGCCATGCGGTTTGCATTTGCATACGGACAGCCCTGCGGGGCTGTCCGTTTTTTGGCAGGTGATTCTGCAAACGCGAGAATCATGGGGACAAGCCCGACTGGCGCTGAAATAAGGTTAATTCTTTGCGAGGCGATGATTTAAAATAATTTTTTACCACAGAGAACACAGAGACCACAGAGAACCACCTTAAACTACGGATGGAAGTTTATCCTGAATTCCATTTTTATAAATCCAGGGTAAAAATGGAAATAAAACCCGGGGTATACGTCATTCCGCAGTTAAGAGTGGTTCTCTGTGGCCTCTGTGTTCTCTGTGGTAAAAATTATTTTAAATCATCGCCTCGCAAAGGTTCACCCTTATTTCAGCGCCATTCGGGACATGCCCCAAAGTGAGTGTTCCCGAATTACGCTACCTCATGTCAATCGCCCCGGCCGTGCAAACCACCCCGCACAAGCCGCAACCGTCGCATTTCCCTTCTTCCACCGTCAGCGTTCCGCCCTTCGCGCCAATGGCGCCGTATCCCGATTCCTTGCAAACCATGGCGCACTTGCCGCAATTTAGGCAAGCCGCCTCGTCAATGTCGGCCGTCTTTTTGCTTTTCGCCGCCACCTGTTCATGACTGGTGATTTTGGGGAGAATCGCTCCAAAAAGCGGCTGCAAATTGGGAAACGCCTTACGCTGCAAATAGGCCGACACCTCCCTCAGCATCGCCGGCAGGATACCGTATCCCTCCAGCATCACGGCGGTGCAAACCTGGACGGCATCCGCGCCGGCCGCGAGATATTCGAGGCCGTCCAGACCCGTGGCAATTCCCCCCATCCCCAAAAACGGCAGGCCGGTGGCGGTCTTGCATTGGACGGTGCAGCGGAGGCCAATCGGCTTGACCGCCGGCCCCGAGAGCCCGCCGAAAGTCGACAGCCCCCCGACCGAAGGCAGGGGGGAGAGAGTCTCCAAGTCGACCCCCGCCAGGCACTGCACCGTGTTTATCCCGGCCAGGCCGTCGGCCCCGGCCTTTTTCACGGCCAGGGCGATAGCGGCAATGTCGGTGACGTTGGGGGAAAGTTTGACCAAGATCGGGACCTCGGCCGCTTCCTTCACCCAGCCGGTGATGCGGGCGGACAGGTCGGCGTCGGTTCCAATCGCCATTCCGAGACCGCGCTCGGGCATGCCGTGGGGACAGGAAAAATTCAGTTCCACGGCGTCAATGGGCGCGTCTTGCATCTTTTTTACCAGTTCCGTCCAATCGGCCTTGGTTATCGGCGCCATGAGGCTGGGAATCAGCGCCCGGTCGGGAAATTCCCGCTTCAAGGCGGCAATGCCGTTCAACCAATAGGAAAGGGGCTGGCGGCTCAACAGTTCAAAATTTTCAAATGCGACGATCTGACCTTCGGCGTTCCGCACCGCGGCGAAACGGGGACTGGCGTCGCGGATGCTTTCAGGATTCGGGATTATGGTTTTCATAACCGCGCCGGCCCAGCCGATGGCAAAGGCGTGACGAATCGAGGCCACGCTGGCGGTCGGGGGACCGGAGGCAAGAAGAAACGGGTGGGGCAATTTTATACCCAGCACTTCGCATTCAAGGTTTGTTGCACGCATTGGAATATCCTCGGCAAAATACGGCGATGGGGTAAGCGCTATGTCTTAGTCCAGCGTACAGATTTTCAAGGCGATTGGTGAAGGTTTTTTTAAAAATTCTGAAAAACCTCTTATGCCAAATCACCCCTACGCCCTGGTGCCGGTAAAAGAGAGAGTCCTCCCCCCCCGCCGCGAAGCGAGAGGAGAGGACCGAGGAGAGGGAACGAACGCACGGCCGACCGCCGCGGCGTTTTGCTTCCCGCATTTTTTTTAGAGGCGCTCTGATGTGGTGTCACCTTATTGCATGCATCCCGCCCACAGGGCACCTCTAAAAATAGCTATTTTGCCCGCAGACGAGGAAGGGCGTAGCGGCAGCGTTTTGTAACACGCGGTGGTGGTTTGTGTTACAAAACGCTGGAGCAAAGCCCTGACGAAGTATCCGGGCAAAAGAGCATTTTTAGAGCTGCCCCTCAATCGTATTCTTCCGGTAAAACCCGCAACACCGCTTCGCAACCGGCCAGATTGTAAAGATCGTTGATGAGATCGAACAGCTCCCGATCCGCCGCCGAATTGGCCAATAGTTCCGGCGGCATTCCCTCCGGCCCGTATGTGGCCGCCGCCAAGGCCGAAAGGTAGGCCACGCTTTCCCTGGAGCGGAGCAGCTTTTCCCCGTCTTCAAGCGTGTCGATGTAGCCTTTCCCCTTGTACCACAGGTAAACCGCCCGTTCCACTCGGCCCATCGCGCATTCTTCGCCGCGGAGATAACGCCAGTCCTTTACCCGCACCGCCCGGAGATCCTGCCGGGCGTTTTCGTCGCCGGACGCCGCCGCCGCTTCCCTAAGCCAGGCGTCCTTGTCGATATGCCCCGCCGCCAAAGCCTCAGCCAACAAGCGGTACGCCGCCTTCGCCGCCGGCGTGGCGCGGATGTCGTCGTCCTTGAGGGTGGCGAGTTGATGCGCGGCTTCCAGGCCGTCATCGGGATATAGGGCGTACACTATGGCGAGGGAGGGGAGATAGGCGAGGGTGCCCGGAGTGGGAATGGCTTCCGCTTCGTCCGCCCCCGCCGCCATCGCCCAATGGTCGGACACGGCGCCCATGCCCGAACGGCCTACCCGCCCCGCCACTTCCCATGGCGACGGCTGGCGGTTGCTCTGCCGGTCCAACAGGGATATTTGCCTGGCGACCCGGGCGGCGTTCAGGTTGGTGTAACCGAGAAGAGTGTAAATTTCCTGCGGATAGTAGCCGCCCTCGTAAATCAGCGATTGGGCGAACTCCACCACTTTGGCGCGTTCGCCGCGGCCCCGTAAGGCGGTGGGCGAAAGCGAGGGAAAGCGCTTGGCGAGGGAAAAAGGATCGGCCGAGTCCGGCCTTAGGGTGGGATCATGATGAAAAAGGGCGGTCAACATCGCCGTAACCCGACCCCGTGGGGGCAGGTGATCCACACTCAGTTCCGTTCCCGCAAACGCGTATATTAAACGGCCAAGACCGAAAAGCGTCCCGGCCATGAGGAACAGGAGGCGGTGGAGCGTGATACGACGAACCCCAATGGAATACCCTGACCGCAACGGCGTCTCCCCCCAGAGAACGGCGTTTCGGGCACTATAACGGAATAGTGCCCGATTACACCAGTGTTCGGGCGCACGCGTTCCCCCGCGTTACGCCGCAAGTCCCGTGCCCTTCACAACGACCAAGCAAACTCGACCGGAAGGGGAGAATGGCAGAATACTACACCAATCTCTCATGCAAAATGGTGTTTCCTAATTTTCGCCGCCGCCCCCGCGGCAACGAAAATCGCCAAATTTTCCCGGTAATTCGTATCATATTCCGAAAGAAGTTGAAAATCAAGAGGCTTGTGCGATTTTTGTGCCGATACGCCGGGTAAATGTTTATTTTTCCCCGAACATGGCTTTGCGGCGGAGGATGTGATGGTAGTGCTGGGCGAAGCGGTGGGCTTCGTCCCGGACGTATTGCAGGAGCCGGAGTCCGGCGTCGCGGCGGGGGAGGGTTAGAGGTTCGGCGCGGCCGTAAACGTAGGGGAGTTCTTCGCGTTTGGCCAGGCTCATGAGGATTTTTGGCTTTGCCCCCACTTCCGCCAGCGCCGCCGCCGCCGCCGCCAATTGGCCCTTGCCGCCGTCAATCAGGATTATATCGGGGAATTCCTCGCCGTTTTCCAGCATTTTTCCGTAACGGCGGCGGACCACCTCGGAAATGGAGGCGAAGTCGTCCTGGCCTTCGACCGTCTTAATGCGGTAACGCCGATAGCCTTCCTTGAAGGGGGAGCCGTCCAGGAAATTCACCAGCGACCCCACCACTTCCTTCCCCATCAGGTTGGCGATGTCGATGCCTTCGATGCGTTTGGGCGTATCCGCCAGGCCCAGGTGTTTTTGCAACGCTTCCAGGCCGATTTCGGGTTCGGTATGCGGGTTCAGGGGCGAGAGGTCCTCGTTCAGGCCGGGATGTTGATTGAGGGCGAGGAGGGAGTCGACGGTGTCGCGGAGTTCGGCCGCTTCCTCGAAGCGGAGTTCCGCGGCGGCTTTTTCCATGTCTTTTTGCATGTCGTCGATGAGGTCCTTTTTTTGCCCGGACAGGAAGCGGCACAGGCCCGAGATGCGGCGGCGGTATTCCTCTTTCGTGACCCGTCCCGTACAGACGCCGGCGCAGCGTTTCAGATGATAATTCAAACAGCCCCGCTGGCGCAGGTGGCGGGGATTGTCCGCGCTGATTTGCCTTTGGCAGGAGCGGAAGCGGAAGATCCTTTGCAAAGCCCCCAGCGCCGCCTTGATGTCGCCGGCGCCGACGAAGGGGCCGTAGTAGCGGCTGTCCGGGTTTTCCCGGCGCCAGGCGGTGCGGACCATGGGGAAGTCGTCCCCCCAGGTGATTTCGATGAGGGGGTAGTCGTCGCCGTTTTTCAGGAGGACGTTGTAGCGGGGCTGGAGGTCCTTGATGAGCCGGCTTTCGAGGAGAAACGCTTCCAGTTCCGAGTCCGTTTCCACAAACTCGAAGTCGGCGATATGCTGCACCAGGGCGAGGTCCTTGCTTTGCCGGTCGCGTTTCTGAAAATAGCTGGATACCCGGCGGCGGAGGTTTTTGGCTTTGCCGACGTAGATTTCCGTGCCGTCCTGGTCGTGCATGATGTACACGCCGGGGCCTTCGGATAGGGTGTGGGCTTTTTCGAGCAGCGGGTCGTTATTTTCCATGGACGGCACCTGTAGGGAAACGTTGGGAAACGTTGGGAAACGAACAAAAAAAAGTATAGCCATGCACAATCCTGTCTCAATACCTTATGTCGGCCGCCTGGCGCCCGCCCCCACGGGCGCCTTGCATCTTGGTAACGCCCGCACCTTTCTTGTCGCCTGGTTGAGGGCGCGGCTGTCCGGGGGAAAACTCATTCTCCGCCTGGAGGATCTCGATCACCCGAAAGTGAAACCGCACGCCGCCAAACAGGCCTACCTCGACCTGGCCTGGCTCGGTCTCGACTGGGACGCCGGTCCGGTGGGTTCGTATCCCCCTTATCCCGAGCAGACCGCCGGCCCTGACTCCTATGTTCAATCCTTCCGCCTGGATTTTTACCGTGCGCTCCTGGCCGACTTGCGGAAGCGGGGGTTGATTTACCCCTGCGTTTGCACCAGAAAGGATCTTGAGAACACCGCCTCGGCTCCAAATGCCGGCGAGGATCTTCTGGAAACCTGTTATCCCGGCATCTGCGACGGACGGTTCGCCGACACGGTGGCGGCGGAGGAGGCTGCCGGAGAACGGGTTATTGGCTGGCGCTTCAGGGTCACGCCCGGGGAAAAAATTTCCTTCTGCGACGGCTTTGCCGGACTTCAGGGCGGGGTGTTGTCGGCATGGTCCGGCGACTTCGTCATCGCCCGCGGCGACCGGGCCGGCTACCAGCTGGCGGTGGTCGCGGACGACCACGCCATGGGGGTGACGGAAGTGGTGCGCGGGGACGATCTGCTGGCCAGCACCCAGCGGCAACTCGTCCTGTACCGGGCCTTCGACTGGCCGCCGCCGGCTTTCTTTCACCTGCCGATTGTGGCCGGCCCCGACGGCAGGCGCCTTGCCAAGCGGCACGGCGACACCCGCCTGTCGGTGTTGCGGGAACGCGGGGAGGGACCGGAAAGGGTGTTGGGCTGGCTGGCCCGGAGTTGCGGCTGGAGTGACGTCTTACGCGGGACAACGCTTGCGGAAATTCGGGAAATGGCGACAACCGGGGGATTCTCCGGCATACCCCGGGAGAAAATAAGCGTCAGTCCCGGCGAACTCCGCTGGCTGGGGTTGGTTTGAATTTCACGCTACCGACTTTTCCCATGATCATTTTTCCGCGTCCGTGAAAGGACCGCCATGACCTCCGCTCCGCCGCGGCTCGCCATCCTGAAAACCGCCGCCGCCGCCAGCATACCCGTGCTCGCCGGCTATCTTTTTCTCAGTATCGCTTACGGCATGCTGATGCGGGGAATAGGCTACGGACCCTTCTGGACCACCGCCATGTCCATCCTCGTTTACGGCGGCAGCATCCAGATGATCGCTGTCAGCCTGCTCACCTCGCCCTATTCTCCCCTGAACGCCTTCATCCTCTCGGTCATCGTCAACGCCCGGCACATCTTCTACGGCTTCGGGATGCTGAGCCGCTACGCCGGGACCGGCTGGCGGAAGCCCCTGCTCGTTTTCTGCCTGACCGACGAAACTTTTTCCCTCCTCTGCAATGACCTGAACCTCCCGGCCGGAATCGACCGGAACCGCTTCCGCCTCTATCTTTCCCTGG
>JAVBTZ010000229.1:0-6275 GCA_031555915.1 Planctomycetota bacterium | reverse complement strand
ACCCCTAACGGGCGTTTTAGCCGGAATCCAGGGGGATTTACCATGACGGCAGTGGAATCGCCATGACGCAGCGGAACGAGAAAAAAGTGCCATAGCAATGGTCCAGCCCCCTGGATTCCGGCTAAAACGCCCGTTTATACCCCGGTTGGATGTATAGACGCCGGAATGACGCGTGGGGAGAGGTGCGGCGTAACAGGGTGCGGAGTTGCGTCACAGCGTGCTGAGCTGCGTAACAAAGTTGAAATGCGCCTGTTTTGCCTTTAAATGCGGGTTTTTTATTGGCGTACTTTGGTGAATCGGAAACGTAATAAGACACCCTTCCTCTTGCGATCCGTCCGGAGTGTCGCATCGCTCACTCCGGGAAGAAGGTATTTTTAAAAGTTGGTAGCTTCGCTACCTTTTTTAAAAATGGATAACCGCGTTTCAACAAGGGGGCTGGTTGCGCCCCCTTTGGAACCCCGCAACCAGCCTGGGGCTGGATTTTATTAAACCGCTTTTTCAACCGCTTTTTCGACCGCTTATTACCGCTTTTTTAACCGCTTATTACCGCCTTTTCAACCCCTTACTGGCCGCCTTTCTTCTGCAAGTCCCTCGCCCCCCCAATCTCCGCCAACGACGCATTCTTCAAATCCGTCCACAACGTCCCATCCCCCGCATGTATCAAATTAATCCTCATCTCCGGATTCAACTGCCTGGCAAACTCATACAAAGCATAACCCCCCCCATCACCCCCAAACGCCGAAACCTGCAAACCAAACCCCTTCGCCCTCTCCTCCTCCACCAAACGCACCGAATCAGCAGACGCCTGACCCAAAGCAATAGTCCTCTGAGCATCAACCCCAGCCGTCTCTTTGTCAATCGCCGCCACTTCCTTTTGCGTCTCGGCTTGAATCGTCGCCACCGTCTTATGCATCTCGGCGTCGATCTCCGCCTTGAGCTTCTGCGTCTCCTGGGCGACCTGCTCGCCGGACTGACGAATAAGGGACATCTCGCGGTTAAGGTCGGCCTGCTTCTTGGCCGTGTTCTGCTTTTCCTTGTTGGTAAGGTCCGTTTCCTTCGACAAACTCGCCACCCGCAACGGTTCCAATATCTGCGCCGGCACATTGACGTGCCGAATGAGCGCACTGTGGATCAGCAGGTTTTTTTCACCCAGACTGGTCTTCAAGGCGTCGGTGAGATCGTTCTGGAACTTCTCCCGCCCTTCCCCCGCTATGAAATCCACCGCCCGATAAGCCGACCCCTTCAACCTTGACACCGAAAGAATCTGCGGCATGAGGATTTTGTCCACGACCGCGGGGAGGTCGCCGTAATCGCGGTAAATCGCGGCCAGGCGCTCGGGCCGAAGTTCAAACTCGACCGTCATGTCGAGGGAAATGTCGAAGCCGTCCCGCGAGGGGAAATTGACGAATTGATTCAGGATGAAAGCCGGCGGCACGTCCTTTTCCATAACCGGCGAGCGCCCGGCCGCAGCCGAAGGCGCTTGCCCGGCCGGAAGGTTCTTGACGATGATGCGCCGGGCCGCGGCGCCGGGGTCGTTGGCGAAGGAATCGGCGTATTCGGCCAGGCCGCCGCCGGTGGGGGCGTAACTGTCGCGCTGGGACCCGGGCGGGGGCGGCGGCGAGGGGACGCGGGACATTTGCGAGGGCGGCATAAAGTTGGAGGCGGCGCTTTGGTACTCTTCGCGGCGGCGCTTTTGTTCTTCCAGGACGTTTTGGTTGAGGCGCTGGATCATCTGGTTGTTTTCATCCATGACCACGTTCTTGGTCAGGACCACGCTGCCGGCCTGACCTACGAGGGAGACCTGGTTTACCCCCACTTCCACGGCCGAGACCTGGTATTCGCGGGGGTTGATGTAATAGATGCCAGGCTGGAGAACGTTCTCCCGTACCCCTTTTTGCCCGGGCTTGGCGAAGGCGCCTTCTGGGGCGGGTCCGCCGGAGAGGTTGGTGACGATGCCGGCGAAGCCGACCGGAATGGAGACGGCGTCAATGATGTCGATACTGTAGCCGAGTGGATTCAGCCGATAGCGCCCGGGGCCGAGAACGCGGCGCCAGGTGCCTTTCTGCCCGGGTTCGGCCAGGAATTCGCCCGGGGGCAGGTTGTCGCCGACGAGCGAGGTGACGACGCCGATTTTCCCGGGCGGGATGAATTGGGCGTCGACGATTTCCCAGTCGTAAAAAATGGGGTTCCAGAGGTGGCGTCCTTCGCCGAGGGGTTCTTCGAGGACGCCTTTCTGGCCGGGTTGGGCGAGGATTTGTCCTGGGGGTAGGGCTTTACCGGATTTGGCGGTGATGATGGCCATTTTACCGGGTCCGACGTAGAAGCGGCAGAAGCCCCAGGACCAGATGGCCCAGAGGATGAGGAGGAAGATGGCCAGGGTTCCCAGTAGGCCGAAGCGGCGGAGGATGGGTTTACGGTTGTTTTGGGGGATTTCCGTGCCGACGACGGTGGCGTCGGCGTCTTTGAGGATGGACATGGGGGCTCCGTTCACGGTTTCGGGCAAGCGTAACCTTTCCACTTTGCGCCAATTGGGTCCAGCGTCACGCTGGTTGCGGGGGGCGGGGGGGCGCAACCAGCCCCCCGTGCAATGCGGTTATAAAAAAGTCAAATAGCGGTTAAGCGGTTAAAGCGGTTATATAAAATGCGGTTAATGGGCCGCGTTGTAAAAAAAGCAATGCAACAAACGGTAAAACGCATGGAAACTAGTTACGCGGCCCTACCTTTTTGAGCAAAAGAGCGAAGCGTATTTTGCGTTCGGGCGACTTTGAAGGCATCGAATTCAAAGCGGGCGAAGCTCCCAAACGCTGCAACTTATCCGTCATAAAAAAATGGCCTTTGCCGCACTCTTCGGCAAAGGCCATTGTAACAAATCCAATCCCGCGAACCAAACAAAACCCGCGGCAATCAGTCCTTGAACATCATCTTCCTGACCACCTTGCCCGCCGCAATGCGAATCTTCGGCAAATATGCCTCCTGCACCACCGCGAGACCCTTATACAGGTGCAGGGTGTCCTTGTCGATAACGTCTACGGCGCCGTATTCCTTGGCCTTGGCGGCGACCTGCGACTGATCCTTGGCGATGGTGGAGCAGATGACGACCGGCTTCGGGTAATGCTGCGACAGGCTTTTCAGGAATTTCAGGCCGTCCAATTTCGGCATGATAATGTCCAGGCTGATCACGTCCGGGTCGAGTTCGAGAATCTTGTCCCGCGCCTCGAAGGCGTCGCCCGCTTCGCCGCAAACCTCCATGTCCCTGGTGCCGCTAATGGCCTGCACCAGGATTTTCCTGACCAAAGCGGAGTCGTCCACCACCAGCACCTTGGTCTTGCGGCTGGCGATGTCGCGGCGGCGTTCCTCCAGCCGGGCGCCTTCCTCGGTTTTGCTGATCATCTTGACGACCACGTTGTTGGCGGCGGTGTCGAAGTAGATCCTGCGGCCGCTGGTGCCGGCGACGTCTTCGGCGATGATGGGAATGCCGTGTTTCTTCAGGAGGGTGCGGGCCATGGCGATATTCTTGCCGCCGATGTCGGAGGTGGTGCCGAGGTGCCCGACGACGGCGCCGCCGCCGTAGATTTTGGCGGTCATCTTGCCTTTTTCATCGAGCCTCTTCATGAGGCCAATGATGGTTTCAATGGAACTGTCTCCGTAACGGCCTTTATCGGGATCGCCGCCGCCGGGATTGGTTGCCAGGAGATAATGGTTCATGGCGGCGTAAGGTTTGGTTTCGTGATGCAGGCACACCGATACGCAACTGCCCAATAGCGTGGCCATATGGCAGGGAGTGCGGGCGACATGGAATTCGCCAGGTAACAGAAACACGCGGTCGGCGCTGGCGGACATGATCTCTCTCCTCTAGCGGCTTTTTACAGCGGCAATATAAAGCGGCGGCGGCATAGGCGAATTGCTTGTCGGTGCGACAAGCAATTCGCAAACCTCAAATAAAATTATTTGTAGCATATAATTGAGGGGCCGTCCACCTTAATTTTAAGGCAAAACATTTACTGGATAAAACCGTGGGGGTCTGTTGTGGCAACAGACCCCCGAATACCGCTATTCTGACATGTTGTGGCAATTATCCTTCGCGGGTGCGCAGCAATTCCGGGTTTACCTTGATTCCGCCCTTGTTGAAGCGGTCCGACAACCCGCCCATGATGGCCGGACTCGGCTGAATGGTGGCGGCGGGTCCGGTCTGGGTGTAGGTGAAGCCGTAGTTGCCGCGGTAATTGGCGCGGGCGATGTTACGGTAGGTGTTTTTGACTTCGTCCTTTTCGGCGTCGAAGGCGGCGCGGGTGGGCACGCGGCGCTCGACCATCACCACCAATTCCTGCCCGCGCTCGCCGGTGGCGGCATCGCGGTAGGGCTTGGGGCCAAGCAAATCGCCAATCGGCAGCCGGCCGAGTTCATAGTCGCTGTCGGCGAGGCGGAGGTAACTTACCGTTTCCGTGGGGAGGGCGGCGAACTCGTGGGCGAATTCGGCGTCGGGGGCGGCTTCGCCTTTTTCCTTGGCGGTCATGTAGGCGCGAACCTTCGCTTCCATCGCTTCGGCGTCTTCGCGGGCCATTTCGGTGACGCGCTCGCCGACCAGGTCCTCGATGGCCTTGTCGTAATATTCCGCTTTCACCTTGCCGTCGGCGTCCTCGATCTGCGCGGGGGTGGAGGGGAGGTAGTCGAGGAGGCGGAGGCGATAGTAGCCATGGTCCCCTTTGAAAGGATTGCCGGAGAGGTTGAAGCCGCTTTTCCATTCGTTGACGATGGCTTCGCGGTCGGCGGCGGGACCGGCGTCGATGCCGTTCAGGAGCATCTGGAGCTGGAAGTCGCTCCCTTGGGGGATTTTTGTCACCACCTGGTCGGCGGGCAGGGGTTCGGCCCCGGTGTCGCCGGAGGTGACGCCGAATTTGACCATTTGCGCCAGCTTGACCATTTCCGCCGGCGGCAAGTCGGCGCCCTGGCCCAGGAGTTGGCTGTCAATGTCGACCTTGAAATTGCGGAGGGTCTGGCGTTCGGTTTCCTCTTTGAGGAGTTCCGACTTGATGCGGTCGTGCACTTCCGTGAGGGGCTGGGCGCGGTAAAGATATTCGCGTCCCTGTTCGTAACGGTCGCGGATTTCCTGTTCGGTCGGCTGGCGGACGCTGTTGGCCGGCACGAAGGGGGCGAGGAGCCAGGCGAAGCGCCAGCGGGCGGGTTCGCGGTAGCGTTGGCGTTCGCCGTGATTGGCGATGTAATCGCGGACCTCGCGGTCGAGTTCCTCGGCGGGCTTGGCCATGATTTCCGCTTTGGCCTTGGTCTTCAGGCCTTCCGTCTCGGGGAAGCGGATGGTTTTGGTGACGACCTCGCTTTTGTTGAGGGAATAGAAGGTAAAGACGGTGTCGTCGTTGACGGCGGAAAGGTTGGCGTCGGCGTCGAGATAATTGCCGATGGTCTGCCAGTCGCGGACCCCCTGGACAAATTCGGTGCGGGTGATCTGCATTTGCCGGCAAAGGTTGTCGACGGCCTTTTCCTTGGCCTGGGCGCCGTCCTTGGCGATGTGGGGCGCGATGGTGGGGTGGCCGTTTTCGATGTAGGTCCCGACTTGCAGGTCGGAGGCGGTGACGCCGGCTTTTTCGGCGTCTTTGAGAAGCTGGTAGGTGAAGAGGTATTTATACAATTCCTCGTTGGGGGTGCCGGAACCGGGTGCGCCGGCGAAGTGGAGGGGAACGCCGCCGAGGGCGGCGCGGAAGCGTTTCTGGAAGTTTTCGAATTCGTGGTATTCGAGCCCCTTTCCGTCGATTGACCCGACCTCGAAGTTTGCTTCTCGGGGTCCGCGGTCCATTCTGCCGACGCCCCAGACGAGTACGAAAGAGGGGACGATGATGAGGGTGACGATCCAGAAGATGATTTTTTGATTTCTGCGGAACAGATCCATTGACACGGCGAGGCCCTCGCGAATTAGGTGGACAATAACAGCATAAAAAAAAGACCGCCAGCCGGCAAAGTTCGCCAGCTGGGAGTGTACGCTTCCCATAATGGAAAAAGTTTATGACATTCCGCTTTTTATTTCAAGGGAAGGTCTAAGAAAGTGTTTGGAAATGTGTCGGGGTCGGCGGCGGCCGGGTATTGGCCAGAAGCGCTCAAGGATGGATATACCGGTTATAGCGGTAAATGCGCCGGCAATTTCGTGCCCCTTTGGCGGTGCGAATTCAGCTTGATTCTATCGGCCGGGTAGGAAAAATTTCATATTATTTTAATTTTCTTCCACAAAAAACATTGACAAAAAAAAACAAGTGAAGTATAGTGCT
>JAVBTZ010000232.1:0-4643 GCA_031555915.1 Planctomycetota bacterium | reverse complement strand
AGGATCTTTGGGGGGATGCGCCAAGAATAGAATGGATGGACCGTATCGAGAAAAACAAACAAATTGAACCGGAGTCCTTTGGGCACATTGCAACTTGGTTACGCGACGCCCTTCTTTACCTTTCCGATGCGTCAGGGTGATTCCACTGCCGTCAACGTAAATCCCCCTGGATTCCGGCGAAACCGCCCGCAAGGGGTGCAGCACCCGTTCAAGACGCCGGAATGACGAGTGGAGAGGGATTCGGCGTAACAGCGTTCGGAGACGCGTTTTATTGGCGTGGGGTAAAATAAAATAGTCGTGTACGGTGCCTCTGTGGTTAAATAAAGTTTTCAGCAATTCACTCCGCCTCGAACCGCTCCACCCGCGCCGTCCCATTCTCCAAAACCCCGTACCCGCCGTCCATCCACGACGGCAACGCCAGCATCCGGCATTTCCGGCCCGCCACATCCACCTCCCGCTCGTATTGGGCGTGAATGTGGCCGCACAGCAATAAATCCGCCCCCATCGCCAATTCCCGCCACACCGCCGCCTCGTCGAAAAGTTCTTCCGGCTGCTTCTTGCTCGGGCGAATCGTTACCCGGCCCTGTTGCCGACTGAAAACATAATCCGCCAAGGGCCACGGGGAATAACGCAGCAACGTCCGGCCAACCGGCCCCTGAAGGAGCCACCGCAAGAGCATGAACTTGTAGTCGCCCCGGCACAGGCCGTCCCCGTGCACGCAACAAATGGTCTTGCCGTTTTGGTAAAACCGCCATTTGGGACCGTGCGGCTCTATGCCGAAATCGGCCAGGCGGGACACGGTGAAACCGCGCTGCAAATTCAAAAACCCGGGGAAACGCGTCGCCGGATCAAACCCCAAACCGCCGCCTACCGCGAAATCCCGATTGCCCGAAATATGATGAATCTCCAACCCCCGGTCCGCCGCCTCCTTGAACAGGGACAGCGAAGCGAAGTAATCCCCGACCACGTGCCCGCGCCGTTCAAACCAAAAATTGAACGCGTCCCCCAACAAAATAAGCCCGCCGGCCTTGCCGTCGATGCCGGCAAGAAAACGGGCCAAACGCTCGTTGCCCACAACCGCCTGCCGCCGGGCGGCCTCCGTCGGGGCGTCCAGCGGCTTCAGGTGCATGTCGGCTAATAGATAGACGCGTTCCGGCGCATTCATGGAGGTTCCTGTTTTTTATGGAAAAACCGGACTTTTGCCGAATCGCCCTTTAAACCGCCGCCTGCCGATTCGGCAAAAGCAAAAACCCTTGAAATTCAGGCCTAAACGATTTTTACCAACTGACGCTTGGCGGTTCAATCGTCACTTGGCAAAACTTCAGGAAAAAAGTATACTATGCGATTATGGTATGGATGGGGTTGCGGTCAAGTATTTTGCCGCGACCCTTTGTTTTGCTTCACAATTTCAATACGCGGCGAATTTAATCAGTGAAAAGGAAATCAGCCCCATGTCCAGCGACAACGCCCCCAATCCCGAAACAGGCAGCCAAGCCGCCCCAAGCGTCGACCCGAACCTCCTCCCCGAAGGCGTAACCTACTGCAATTTTGCCGACTTTTCGAAAATCCGCCTCACCGTCGCCGAAATCGTCGAAGCCGTACCCCACCCCAAAGCCGATAAACTCATCAAAATGCAAATCCGCCTGGGCGAACGCAACAAACAAATCTGCGCCGGCATCCGCGCCTATTACACGCCGGAACAATTGGTCGGACGGCGGATTATCGTCGTCGACAACCTCGAACCCCGCACCCTCAGAGGCGAAACCTCCAACGGCATGCTCCTCGCCGCCCACGGCCCCAATGACACCATCTCCCTCGTCACCCTCGACAATCCCGCCTTCCCCACCGGCGGCGCGGTGTCGTGATGGCCAAACTGCGTGGACTCGGGCGAGGGCTCGACAGTCTTATACCGGCCGCGCCGGTGATCGAACGGGACCAGGCCCTGCGCGAAGTCGAGGATGGAGTTTGGGAACTGCGCGTCGAACGCATCACCCCCAACCGCTGGCAGCCCCGGCGCGACTTCGACCCGGAAAAATTGCACGAACTGGCCCGCTCCATCGAGGCGCACGGGCTGATTAATCCCCTGGTGGTCAGGAAACGCCCCGACGGCAGCTACGAACTGATCGCCGGCGAACGGCGCCTCAGGGCCATTCGGGACATCCTCGAACGGGAAACGGTTCCCGTCCGCCTGATGCGGGCCGAAGACGCGAAAATGCGCGAACTCGCCCTGGTGGAAAACCTGCAACGCGACGACCTCAATCCCATCGAGGAAGCCCTCGCCTACCAGGAACTCCACAAGGACCTCGGCCTCACCCACGAGGCCATCGCCGAACGTTTGCAGATTTCCCGGCCGAAATTCAGTAACACCCTGCGCCTCTTGGAACTGCCGGAGGAAGTCAGGCAGCTGGTCGCGAAAGGGGAACTCGCGGCAGGCAGCGCCAGGGCGATTCTCGGTCTCCCGGGACCGGTGGGGCAGATTCGCCTGGCCAAGCGGGCGGTGGCGGAAGGACTGTCGACCCGCAAGGTCGAGCAGCTGGTCGCCGACAGCCAAAAAGAAAAAACCCGGCCGCCGGAACGGGTGGTGCCGCCGCACGTGGCCGACTTGGAGGACCGCCTCCGCCGCCACTTCGGCACCAAGGTCACAGTGGACGACGACAAGGGCAAGGGGCGGATAATAATCGACTATTATTCGGTGGATGACGCAGAGCGGCTCCTGGACAAGATGGGATTGCCGCGCGAATGAGGTGGCGACATGGATCAAAACGTTCTTCTCGCTTTCGCCTTTACCCTGATTGCCGGCCTCTCCACGGGAATCGGCAGCGCCTTGGCCTTTCTGGCCAATCGGACCAACACCAAATTCCTGGCCGCCAGCCTGGGATTTTCGGCCGGAGTGATGATTTACGTCTCCTTTGTCGAACTTCTAGCCAAGGCGGTGACGGATTTGGGGACCGCGCTGGGTTCCGCCGCCAAAGGCAACTGGGCCGGAACCATGGCCTTTTTCGCCGGCATGGCCCTGATCGCGATTATCGACAAACTGGTGCCGGAAGTGGAAAACCCGCACGAAGCCCGGCGGGTCGAGGAAATGCGGGGCGAACTCGTGGAAGCCGACGCGGAAGTACGCCAGGAGGCGGAACGCCTGGCCAGCCAGGCCGGCCGCGAACACGCTTCCGGCGAAGGGGTGGTGTTCGCCAATCAGCAACATTTGATGCGCATGGGCACCATGACCGCCCTGGTCATCGGCATCCACAATTTCCCCGAAGGCCTCGCCACCTTCATGTCGACCCTCGACAATCCGAACATCGGCTTTTCCATCATGGTTGCCATCGCGATTCACAACATCCCCGAAGGCATCGCCGTATCGGTGCCGCTTTTTTACGCCACCGGCAACCGCCGGAAAGCTTTTACCTGGTCCTTCCTGTCGGGGCTTACCGAACCGCTGGGGGCGGCGGTGGGCTACCTGGTGCTGCGGCCGTTCCTGTCCACCACCCTGGAGGCGCTGGTCCTGGCGGGCGTTTCCGGCATCATGGTTTTCATTTCCCTCGACGAACTGCTGCCTTCGGCCGAACGTTATGGCGAACATCATTTGTCGATTTATGGGGCGGTGGGGGGGATGCTCCTGATGGCATTGAGCCTTCTGATGCTGACGTGAGCCGCCGGTGCGAACGGCGAGCTTGGCGGCGATAAATTACTGGAAAACAACAGGCCTTTGGCTACAATCATCTCTTTCGAGACGCCCCCATTGCCGCGCCTCGTAGCGACAACCTACAAACCGCAGCCGAGCCAAGGATCGCCATGACGCCCTCCGAACCAGCCATCCATATCGTTTTCCGGGGCGTTAGGGGCAGTCACCCCATGCCCGGCCCGACCACCTTGCGTTTCGGCGGCAACACCACCTGTCAGGAAGTTCATCTCGGCGGCCGGATTATCGTCCTGGACGCCGGTACCGGGATAATCAGCCTGGGGGTGGACCTGGCCGGCAAACCGCTGAACCTGGCGGTTTTCTTTTCCCACAACCATCACGACCACATCGGCGGCATCCTGTACTTCCGCCCCGCCTACAGCCCGAAAACCACCATGCACATCTTCGGCCCCGCCGACAATCCCGGCACCATCCTCGACGCCCTGGAAGACCTGTCCTCCCCGGTGGCGCACCCGGTGCAACTGGCCCGCATGGGAATGAAATATTCCTGCACCGTCCTGGACGGAGGGGAGGTGGTGGTTTGGGCCAAGGACGCCCCGGCGCCGCATCTGGCCAAGCCCGACGCCAACATCCCCGCCGACGCGGTGGTGGTGCGGGTGTACAAAAACCCCTTGCATCCGATTGTGGGAGTGCTTAACTTTCGCCTGGAGTACCAGGGTAAATCGTATGTCTACGCGACGGATGTGGAGGGTGACGAGGAAAATGGCGACGTCCAGTTGGCGGAATTCGCCAAAGGGGCGGATTTGTTGGCCCACGACGGCCAATACACCTCGCAGGAGTACACCTCTTTCCACCGTGGCTGGGGCCACAGCACCATCAAAATGGCGGTGAAAACGGCGCAGTTGGCCGGCATTTCCCGTTTGGCGATAATTCACCACGAGCCCGCGCACTCGGACGATAAATTGGAGGAGATGGAAAGGGAGGCGCAGGCGCTTTTTCCCGG
>JAVBTZ010000103.1:0-8478 GCA_031555915.1 Planctomycetota bacterium | reverse complement strand
TCCCTTTACCATGCAACCTTTTGATCACACGACTGTTGTGGAGGCGGTTCCCACAACAGTCGCGTAGTAGAGCTAACCCTGTACTCATGCTACTTTTACGGAAGTGGTTCCCGTAAAAGTAGCGTTGTAGGACTAATTCTGACTATACTTCCTTTCTGAGGAAATCGAGCGGCGGTTGGCTCGGTTTTCTCAGAAAGTCCACCATGAGGCATCGCCACAAAATCAACCGCAGAGATCCTCCTCCTCCTGTCCGTAGCTTTCCAGCTTGCGGTACAACGTCTTCAGGCCGATTCCCAGGCTCTTGGCCACGCCGCTCTTGTTTCCGCCAAGACGCCGCAATTCCGACAAAATGTACTCCCGCTCGATGTCGGCCAATGGCAGTCCCGCCAACATCCCCCCCGCCCCGCCGCCCTCGCCCGCCGGCGCTCCACAGCCCAACCCCGGCCCACCCGTTTCCTCCGGCAGGCAGTCCAAACCAATCACCTTGCCCACACTCCGCACCACCGCCCCCTCCACCGCGTTCTCCAATTCCCTCACGTTCCCCGGCCACGAATAGCGCTTGAACGCCTCCATCGCCTCAGGACTGAAAATCCGCTCCATATTGTACCGGGAACAATATTTCTGCCGGAAATGCTCGGCCAGCAGCGGAATGTCCTCCGCCCGCTCACGGAGGGACGGCATGCGAATCCGCACCACATTGATGCGGAAATACAAGTCCTCCCGAAAAAGCCCCTCCTCCACCCGTTTCTTCAAATCCAGGTTGGTCGCGCAAATCAACCGGATGTCCACCGGGAGCGTCTCCGTCCCCCCCACCCGCTCGAACTCGTGCTCCTGCAGGACGCGGAGCAGCTTCACCTGCGATTCCAGGGACATTTCGCCGATTTCATCCAAAAACAAGGTGCCCCCGTCCGCCAGTTCGAACCTGCCCTTGCGCTGCCGCACCGCTCCCGAAAACGCCCCCTTCTCGTGCCCGAACAACTCGCTCTCCACCAACTCCCGCGACAACACCGCCACATTCACCTTCACAAACGGCTCGTTCACCCGGCTGGACAACGCCTGCACCGCGTTCGCCGCCATCTCCTTCCCCGTGCCGCTCTCGCCCTGAATCAGCACCGTGACGCTGGTGGCGGCGATTTGCTTGATTAGCTCCTTGACCCGGGTAATCTGCGGCGAATGCCCGACAATCGCCTCCAAAGCGCCGGCCCGCCCCACCCGGCGTTCCAGCTTCGACAGGTAAAGGGCGTTGCCGATGACGATGCGGAGGCGATTCAGGTCCACGGGTTTTGTCAGGTACTCGTAGGCGCCCATGCGGGTGGCTTCGACCGCGTTGTCGATGGTGGCGTGGCCGGTAATCATCACCACCGGCGTTTCCGGATGCAGCTGCTTGAGGCGGCGCATGACCTCGAGCCCAGAGCCGTCCGGCAATTTCAAATCCGTCAACACCAAATCGAATTCGCGCTCCTCCACGAATTTCACCGCCGCCGCCTGATTCGCCGCCGCCAGGACCTGGTGTCCCAAATCGCGGATTAACTCGGTAAGGGTCTCCCGGGTGGCGTCGTGGTCGTCCACCAGGAGGATAAGCCGTTCGTCTCCCTGCATGCGTCACCTTTTTCTGGCGCCTTTGCCCTGCTTGGCGGGTTCGCGATCCTTAAGCATGTTCGACACCACTTTCGCGGCCCGTTTGGGATCGCGCTGGATGGCGTCCTTGGCCAATTCCAATTCCGACTGTTTCTCGCGGATGCGTTCCAAACGTTCGAGGATATCCTTTTCCATGGCCCGGCGTTTGTCCCGCGCTGCCTCTTTCTTGTCCTCTTCCTCACGCAGACCGGCGTCGCGATTGGCCTGAAGGAGCTTGTTCACAATGATAAACAGCGCCGCCATGACAAAGAGGAGGGTCAGCACCTGTCCCATCGTTCCTCCTCCCCGGGCCTTATCCCGAGGGCACCTCCATAAATAAAAATAGCGCCCGATTCGATCGGACGCTGTTAATAAAACATCCCGATCGCCGATACGGGAAAATGGCGGTGGCAAACCGGGTGAAGATTCTGTTGGGTATCCGTGCCATTGCTTGGGGCGATGCCTTGTTGGTCGACCTGCCGTCCCGGTCAGGCGTAATCGAGGAAAACGCTCTTGACGTCGGCGGGGGTCTTGCAGCCGGCGAGGGCCTTGAGGTGAATCGGCTGCTTGACGAAGTAGGTGATGGCGCGGAGCACGCCGCGGTGCGAATCGTCGTCGTCCTTGGGGGTGAGGACCATGAAGACGAAGTGCACGGAACCGCCGTCGAGGGAGTTGAAGCCGACGCCGTCCTTGAGGAGGGCGAAGGCCATCAGGGGTTCGTCGGAGAAACCGATGCGGGCGTGGGGTATGGCCACGCCGCCGCCGATGGCGGTCGAGCCCAGGGCTTCGCGTTCGTTCAGGAGCCGGCTGACGGTGGAGGTGTTGGCTTTGGCGACGAGGTCGGTCGTGACCATGTTGGCGACCAGGGCCTTGACGACGGCGGAGTGTTCTTCGGAGGGGAGGTCGACCAGAATGTTTTCTTCGTTGATGAGTTCGGCAAGGATCTTGGAAGGGGAGTCCGGCATGGTTTCTGTCTTTCATGTTTGCTGGCGGAGACGATGGCGTCAAATACGCCGACAACCTACCCAGTTAGGCAATATTTGCCAATAATAATGTATCATGGGGGTGGGATGCAAAGAAAAAACCAAAAACCGCGTCGGATCCACTCAGGGACAGAAATCGGCATACTCGCCGCGTATAGCAGTCCTCCTCGAAGTTCAGCGTCTGGACAAAAACAGGTCTGGGGTGAACACTTCGTCATCGGCCGCGTTGGGCGCCGGGGCGGGGGTTTTCTTCACCGCGGGGGCGGCGACAGGCGGGTTGGCCGCGGCCTTGGCCCCTTGGGGCGGCAGGGAGACTTTGACCGGCGGCGGATTTTCCGGCCAGGGAGCATCAAAACTGTCGTTTCTGCCGCCGGCGTTTCCGCCTTGGGGGGCGGGCGGGTTGTTGCCTGCGCCCGGGTAGGGCTGGACCATGGGCGCGGCTTTGGAAGTGGAGAACAGGTTGCTGTCCGGCATCCATTCGTCTTCGGGAGAGGCGGACTTGGCCGAGCGGCTGTCCTCTTGGCGGGTGGGCAGGGGGTGGTTGGCGCGGCCAACCGGGGCGCCGGCGAAGGGCTTTTGGGCGGCGGGGGATTTTGCCGCCGGTTTGGCGCTGTTGACGGGGGTTAGACCGGCGTCGCCGATGCGATAATTGGCGGTGCCGAGGACCTGCGGTTCTTCGCCGGAACGGTACAGCATCGTTTCCCCCGTGAAGGCCGTGGAGGGAATTTCCCTGGCCGTGACATTGGCCGGGGGAAGGAATTCGTTCCGCGGCGGCTTCGCCTCGCCTGATTGATGGGCGGCGCGCTGATAGTCGGCCGGGGGGGCGGCGGCGTAGAGGTCCCGCGGGGGTAGCTGCCGCATGCGGTCGTGGTAATCGGCCAAGCCGCTGTCGCCGGCGCGGGCGGTTGAAGCGGCGGGATAAGCTTCGTTCAGGGCGACGTTTCTTGAGTTTTGGACCGGGCGGTCCTGGAACATTTCTTCCGGCACGACGGCGTTTTCGCCGCCGAATTCGCGCGGCGGTCTGGCGCGGGCGGCCATGTCGTAACGTTGCAGGGCGGTGTCGTAGTCGCCGATGCGTTTTTGAATGTCGGCCAGTTTTTCCTCTTCGCGGCGGATGAGGTCGGAGCGCTGGCCGAGGCTGCCGCGGAGTTCTTCGACCCGTTTCAATTGGGCGGTTTCGCTGGCTTGCAGGCGTTTGAGGTCGCGTTCCATGCTGGTCTCGGGGTTGAGGTTGCCGAGGTCCTGGTTGGCTTGTTGCCGGTTGCGGTCGTTGTTGTTCTGGGCTACGGCGTCGTTTTTTTTGCCGAAGGAGAAGCTGGGGCGGGCCGGGGCGCGGGAGCGGCGCTGGCTGTCGTTCTGGGAATTGGCCTGGGAGTTGTCGGACACGCAGCCGGCAGCGGCCAGGGCCAAGGCGGCGGCAATGGTTACGGCGGCGATTTTTCGGCAAATCATGGTGATCCCCCCTGCGAGAATAGGCCCTTCAGGGATAATCGGCCGAAATGGCGGGAAACTTTGATGCAAATGCGTTGGCAATCGTCAATGGCGGGAGTTGCATCTACTATACCGGTATAACCCCGTTACGCCGGAATTCCCCCCATTCGTCATCCCGGCGTCAACGCGCCTACGCGGCGCAAGCCATGGAGGGTGGGCCGATGAAGTTTAGAGGCGCCCTTAACTTAGTCGATTTGATCTAACATCTTCTTCATCGCCTCTTCTAGCAAAATTTTTTCTGGCAATTTTATTAATTTCTTTGCACAATGCTCAATTGCTGTTATTCTACAGGGGAGAAGGATGGTTTGTTTTGCTCAAGAAAGGTTTATGATGGACAGAACTTTGGAAAACATCGCCAGGCAGCTGAGCGAATCCGACATTCAGGAACTGCTGCGCATCAAGAAATCGGAAGACAAGAAAATGGCGGATCTGCGTGCCAGGCGCGACAAACTGGCCGAAGAAATCGCCGAAATCGACGAAATGCTGGCCGGCAACGCGGAAGAAGACGCTCCCAAAGCCCGCCGTGGTCGTAGACCTGCCGCCACGACCCAGAATACCGCCCGCACCCCAAGGGCCGCCAAGACCGTAGCGCCGGCTCAAGCCAAGCAGCCCGGCCGCAGAGGCGGGCCGCGTCTCCGCGCCGGAAAAGTCAATATGGCCGCGGCGGTACGCGAAGTGTTTCAAAGGGCGGGAGAGCCCCTGCGCGCCCGACAGGTGGTGGAAGGTTTGCCCGAAGCCGGCGTGAAGGTGCCGGATGTGCTCGAAATGCGTAAGCGCGTCTCGGTGATCCTGGCCCAGCACAAGAACAGCTTCGAGCAGGTTGAGCGGGGCATCTACCGCTTAAAAGAAGCCTGATTCCACTGCGCGACGGTTGTGGGAACCGCCTCCACAGCCGTCGCGCAAGCAAAAGATTGCCTGATGAAGCAGGCAGAACGGTTTTCCCACTCCGCCACTCACCAACTCCGGACTAGAGTTACGATTCATATCTATTCTTTTGATTCGCCAAAATTTCTCAAAAAACCCACCTAAAGCATCCTTCTTTCAATTGGTTTTGACGTCAGCTTCGCAATTGCGGTTGGCAATGGATTTTGCGATTGCACAACACCTCGAAACAGCCAGCCGCAAGCGGAAGTGAGGCGCCTTCACTTGCCCCGCGCCCGCTCCGACAACCTCCCCAAAAACGCGTGCGCATCCATTGGCGATAGCAAATTGATGTCCACATCCGCCAACTCCCGGAGAATCCGCCGCGCCATCTCATCCATCTTCTTCGGGGACGGAAAAAGCTCCAGCTGCACCTCCCGCGCCGCCGCCCGCAGCAGCTCCCGGCTGTCCTTCAACATCTTCGAATCCCGCGCCTGCGCCTGTTCCTCCAGCCCGGCAAGAATCTCTTTGGCCCGGGTCAGAACCGAACGGGGAATCCCCGCCAGCTTACCCACATGCAAACCATAGGATCGATCGCAAGCCCCCGGCTGAATCCGGCGTAGAAACACAATGTCCCCGGCGTCGTCCTTCACCGCCACGTTGAAATTCTTCGCCCGGGGAAGAATGCTTCCCAGTTCCGCCAATTCATGATAATGCGTCGCGAACAAAGTCCGCGCCTTGATGACCTGGTGCAGATATTCCGTGATCGCCCAGGCCAGCGACACCCCGTCGAAAGTGCTGGTCCCCCGGCCGACTTCATCCAGGATAATCAAGGAACGCTCGCTGGCGTTATGGAGAATTTCCGCCGTCTCCACCATTTCCACCATGAAGGTCGACTGCCCCCGCGCCAAATCGTCCGACGCCCCCACCCGCGAGAAAATCCGGTCCGATAGGCCAATCCGGGCCGATACCGCCGGCACCGCCGACCCCATGTGCGCCATGATGAACAGGAGGGCGGTCTGGCGAATGTAAGTGCTTTTACCGGCCATGTTGGGACCGGTGATGATGAGAATACGCTGGGAATCGGGGTCGAAGCGGGTGTCGTTGGCGACAAAGGCGCCGCTGGGAAGGATCTTCTCCACCACCGGGTGCCGCCCCCCCTCGATAAACGTTTCCAACCCCTCGTGCACTTCCGGCATGACGTAGCCGCCGGCCGCGCCCCCTTCGGCCAGGCCCGATACCACGTCCAGCTCGGCAATCTGCTCCGCCACCTCCTGCACCCGGCGAATTTGCCCGGCAATCTCCTGCCTTAGCCCGCGGAAAATTTCCTGTTCCAGGGCGAACAACTTTTCCTCCGCCCCCAGAACCTTCTCCTCCTGCGCTTTCAGTTCCGGCGTAATGTAGCGTTCGGCGTTGACCAGCGTTTGCTTCCGCTGGTAAGCGTCCGGCACCTTGCCGACATGGGTGTGGGTTATTTCAATAAAAAAGCCGAACACCTTGTTGAACCCGACTTTCAGGGAGGGGATCCCCGTCCTGGCCTGCTCCGCCGCTTGAAAGCGGGCGAGCCAGTCCTTGCCGCCGCCGCGGATGTCCCGGTATTCGTCGACCTGGGGATTGAAACCGGGGCGGATGAGGCCGCCGGCATTGGCCTGCGCCGGCGGGTCGGGGACCAGCACGTCGTCGACCAAATCGGCGACGTCCGCCAGCTGGTCCATGCCGGCGCGGTTTTTCAGAATCGGCGCCTCGCAACTGTCCGCCAGGGCGGCGAGGTCCGGCAGGCGGCGAATCCCCTGCGCCAGGGCGGCGAGGTCGCGGGGAGTGGCGCGTTCGGCCGCGACCCGGGCCATGATGCGTTCGAAATCGGCTATACGGTCCAATAAATTACGGAAGCCCCGGCGCGTATCCGCCTTCGCCATCAGTTCGCCAACCCCCAGCTGCCGCCGGTGAATTTCCTCCAGCCGGCCGGCCGGCGCCAGGATCCAGTTCCTTAGGAGCCGCGAACCCGGGCCCGTAAGGGTGTGGTCAAGGACGCGCAAAAGCCCGCCGCGGTTTTGTCCGTCCCGGGGAGAGGGGGCGAGTTCGAGATTACGGATGGTGTTCCGGTCGATATGCAACGTTTCCGAATCGTCCTGCCGGCGGGGCGGCTTCAGGTGGCCGAGTGAGGCAAGCTGATTCTCGCCGAGATACGCGAGAATGGCTCCGGCCGCCCCCAGGGCTGCTGGCTGATCCGCTATGCCGTAAGGAACCAGGGTGTCGACCTCGTATTGTTTTTTCAGAAGCGTCGCGCCTTCGTGGGGGTCGAACTGATAGCGGTCCCGCCGGGTCACGCCCCCGGCCATGCCCCCCGCCAGCACCCGGGCCAGGGGATGCTGGGGATTCCCGATCGCATCGGAGGGGAGAAGCGTTTCCGCCGGGGCGTAACGCTCGAAGACGTCACCCAGGCGGTTCGGCTCGGGGATGACGACCAGAAACTCCCCGGTGGACAGATCCGCCAGGGCCACCGCCGCCTGTTTGTCCTGGACCGTCGCGGCGGCGAGATAATTATTGGCGACCGGCGGCAGCACGCTGTCGTCGAAAACCGTCCCCGGGGTTTGCACCAGCGTGATGCCGCGTTTGACCACCCCCTTGGCCTGGGCGGGATCCTCCAACTGATCCGCCACCGCGACCGAAACCCCCTGGTCGAGAAACTCCTTCAGGTAGCGGGGTAGTTGGTGATGCGGAACGCCGGCAAGGGGCGGGCTGTCCAGGTCGCGGCCGCGTTTCGTCAGGGTCAGCCCCAGCAGCCTGGCGGCGGCGACGGCGTCGTCGTAAAACATTTCGTAAAAATCGCCCATGCGGAAGAGGAGGATTTTATCGGGGTGGAGAGCCTTCATGTCCCGCCACTGGCGCATGGCGGGAGTGATTTTTTCGTTGCCGGTCGTCATGGATTATTTTTCCGCCTTGCGCTAATTGCATGGCGCTGCGCCCTGGTTCAGAGCACAGCGCCAAAATATGATAGACATTGCCAACCTTACCGCGATATGCTTTTTTCGCGGGTCTTTTTCCCCTTGCCGACCTCGCGCTTGAATTCGTTCAAACTCGGGCAGGTCGCCGCCAAAATCGCCAATTGATCCAGCTCCGCCGGATCGCTACGGGTTAACACCTGTTTTTTTAGGGGAAGCGGAAGGGCGCCGAAACGGGCGGTTAAAATGGCAGTCACCGTTTCCGCCTTGCCTTCCGCCTTGCCTTTTTCCAGGCCTTTGGTTTCGCCTTCCTCAAGAATTTCTTCATACAAAGTCTTTGCCACGGCTTCGCCCTCCTCATCGCCGAAAAGCGGGTCGCATATTTTTCTGACCACCTTGTAGCCCTGCGGCGGGCGGCATTTATTTGCCATATAGGTGATTAGTCCTACAACGCTACTTTTACGGGAACCACTTCCGTAAAAGTAGCATGAGTATAGGGTTAGACAATAATTCCGGCGCTGGCGGCAAAGAACGAAGGTCACCGCAACTGGTTATTCATGCTAGATTTGCGGGGCGGTTCCCGC
>JAVBTZ010000001.1:0-10702 GCA_031555915.1 Planctomycetota bacterium | reverse complement strand
ATCGGCTTGAAATGGTGTTTGTAATTCGGGGACATGTACGAAATTACTCGGCGGTTTGAATAATTTCGTAACGTGTCCCCGAATTACAAAATCACCATTTCAAGCCGATACCGGTATAACTGGTGGTTTGTGGTTGTGGTTCTCTGTGCTCTTTGTGTCTCTGTGGTTTAACGAAACAGGTCGTTTGATTTCCACGCGGCATCTTAAAAACGGCTTCCCCTTACCCGCCGCTTCTTTTTCTCCTTCGCCTCTTTCTTTATCTCCCCTTCGTAGAACTCGGACGGCGCCACGTCCTTCAGTTCCGGCTGGTCCAGCATTTTCTTGCCGGGACTGTCAGTCATCACCCGCTCGCCTTCGCTGCCGCAGGCCATGGGGGAGTCCCCGGGACGGACCAGCCGCGGCGAGAGCACGAACAGGCGTTCGCTCTTGTTGCCGGTTTTGCTGCGGGTGCGGAACAGGGCGCCAAGGCCGGGGATTTTTCTTAGTCCTGGAATGCCTTTTTCCGAAGCCTGGCGGATTTCGTTGTAATAGCCGCCGATGACCAGGGCCTCACCTTCGAAAACCACCGCATTGGTGCTGATGGTGCTTTGCCGGACGCGGGGCAGATTGTCGACCTGGGTGCTGGAATCGTAGTCGTCGGTGCCGTTGACGATGTAGACGGCGAGTTGTATGGCCTGGGTGCCATCCTTTTCCCGCACGATATGGGGGGTGACCCTGAGGGTGAGACCGGTGGTGATGTCGGCCAAATCGACTTCGCGCTCGCCTTCGAGCCGAACGTAAAACGTTTCCGTGTGCTCCAGGGTGGCCTGAATGTTTTCCTGGGTCAGGACCGACGGCCGGCTGAGAATATTCGCCTCGCCCTGCGAGACCATGGCGCTGACCCGGGCCATGAACTGATCCAAACCCTTGGTGAAAATAGTGGCGTACTGGAAGCCGTCTCCGGCGATGCTGTCGTAGGTCACGCGCTTGTCGCCGGAGCCGACGTTGGAACCGGCATCGTTCTGCCAGTCGCCGCTGCTTTTGTATTCCCAGCTGACGCCGAGTTCCCGTGAACGGTTTACCTCGACGTCGACGATGGCGGCGCGGATTTCCACCAATTCCAGCGGCTGATCCAAGGTGTCGATGATTTCGCCGTAACGCTTGAGGTTTTCCTCCGTGTCCCAGACCAGGACCGCGTTCAGGCGCGAATCCGCCTTGATGAACGGCACTTCCTCCGGCGACTCCGGCGTTTCCACCGCTTCGGCCTGGGCTTCCGCCTTCTGCTTTTGCCGCGCGACCAGACCTTCGCCTTTGTTGAAACGCGGCAGGCCCAGCGGCGTTGGGGTTCTCCGCCCGCCGGCTGTGGCGGAAGAGGAACCGGCCACGCCGGACAGGATTTGCGTCAGGAGATCGGCCACGCCGGGGACGCTCGTTTCCGCGTCTCCTGAAGTGATGGTGCGTTCGGCCGCCCAAGCGTGCCTAAGCCGGAAGACCCCCAGTTTTTTTACCGAAGTCGCCGTTTTCCGCGCCGCCGCCGCCTTGGCCTCTTCCGCCGCCTGCCTGGCTTCCGCCGCCGCCGCTTCCGCCAACTGTTTGGCCGTCTCCGCTTCCGCCTGCTGCCGGGACGCCGCGTGCGAGACGGTCAGCCGCTCGAAGACTTCCTGGATCCGGTCCAGGTACGCTTTCGGCCCCCCGATCATGAGGAGCCGCCCCGAATCCGCGACCTTCCAGACAAAACGCGGTTCGAACAGCCCCAGCGCCGTCAGGCTCCTTTTCAAGGCATCCGGCGAGACTCCTTCCAGAGCGAGAAGGCGGGAGGTCATTTCGTTCTCATTAAAATAGTGTACTATACCGCCGTCGAAATACCAGTTGAAATGCTGGGTGGCGGCGAGAATGGCCAAAAATTCGCGGGGGTCCTGGAAAGTGAAAGAACCGCTGACCGATCCGTCCAGGTTATCGGATATTTGCGAGCCGACGCCTTGCCTGGCGGTGAATTCCTTAAGCAGTTTGGCCAGGGGGTAGTTATCCAGAGTGAAGGCAACGGGATGTTTCAGCCAGCTGGCGCTAGCCAAAGGGTCGGCTGTCTCCTGGACGCCGCCGGGCAGGCCGGGAGTCTCCGGCGAGGGAAAAGTGGAACATGCAACCGGCGGCAAGGACACGAAAGCGGGGCGTTCCTGCTTCAGTTCCGATCGGGCCGCCGTGTGCGTAATTGGCGCGGAATCACCACCTTGATAAGGGTTTAGCAGATAAAAGGCCTCGCCTGCCTGGCAAAGCGCGGTAAGGAAAAGGGGGATCGACAAGAGGCAAAAAGACCATGCACGCAGAAGATGTGGCATAATCTCTCATCCAATCATTTAGCGTAGGAAACCGCAAAAAAGATCATTCTTCGCGGTCCCCGTAGGTAATAGGCGGTGCGATCCACTCCATCTTAAATTATCGTCACATCCGAACCCAAAGATAGCGTATTTTTCCGGTAGACTTTTTTTTAGAAAGTCGAACTAAGGCCGCTTTGGATTTCCCTACCAGAAAAAACTTGTGTCAAATCGCCTTTTCATTATAATAATTTGAACGCTTCCATCAGGTTTTCTTCGCTATCGCAAAACCGCACCGGTTAGCCGTTCCGAGATTAATTTTCCGGGCCTGTAGCTCAGTCGGTCAGAGCCGGCGGCTCATAACCGCTTGGTCGGGGGTTCGAGTCCCTCCGGGCCCACCATATTGTATTTTATGCATTACCCGCCCCTCTCATCCGAGAGGGTTTTTTTTACTGGCAACCACCTGGCCCGGCGTTCCCCCAACCCGAAAAATGGACCGAAACCAGTCAAAGTGATGAAAGTCCTGCCAATGGCGGAGTGACAAACCGGTTTTGCCCCGGGAGACGCTGCGAACCAATATTAATAGCCTACGCCGATAGGCTCCAAAAAATTGTCGTTTACCCTTGACCCGCGGCAATTATCCAATTATCTTATCGTCTACTTTGGTAATGCGGGGACACGTTACGAAATTACTCAAACCACCGAGTAATTTCGTACATGTCCCCAAAATACAAAATCACCATTTCAAGCCGATACCGGTATAGCGAAAAGCCCCGAAAGTGATCTCGATGCATTTTTCTGGAACCCGTCACGGCGAACACGTCGCCGTAGCGCGAGTTCCGTAAACAGGAGGATTGTCGACCATGAAGAAGATGCAACTGTTCCTAGCGGTTCTGCTCTTGGGAGCCATGTTCTGCGCCCCGCAGGCCAAAGCGCTTGACTACCCCACCGGTCCCGTGTCCATCATCGTGGCCTATGGAGCCGGCGGCGGCACCGACATCATCGCCCGCGCCCTCGCCGATTGCGTCAAGGACAAATTCCCCTACGGCATCGCCGTCGAAAACCGCACCGGCGGCAACGGCGCCGTGGGCATGTCCTACGGACAGAACGCCCGGCCGGACGGCAGCGTCATCACCATGACCGTCGTCGAACTCGTCACCATCCCCCATTCCGGCACCGGCGGCGACATCTACTACGACAAATTCGAGCCGCTCATCCTCCTCAACTCCGGCTACGCCGCCCTCACCGTCCAGAAGTCCGCCCCCTGGAACACCCTGAAGGAATTCGTCGAAGCCGCCAAAAAAGAACCCATGCAAATCGGCAATTCCGGCATCGGCTCCATCTGGCACCTCGCCGGCGCCGGTCTCGACAAGGCGGCCGGAATCGAATCCATCCACGTACCCTTCGACGGCGCCGCCCCCGCCATCACCTCGCTCCTCGGCGGCCACATCCAGGCCGTCAGCGTCAGCTACGCCGAAGTCGCCTCCCAGGTCCAGGCCGGCGCCCTCAAGGTCCTCGCCGTCCTCGCCCCGGCCCGCATCGCCGGCGTTCCCGACGTCCCCACCGCCAAGGAAGCCGGCTACGACGTGCAAATCGGCACCTGGCGCGGCCTCGGCGTACCCAAGGGCACGCCCAAGGAAATCGTCGCTTTTCTGGAAAAAACCTTCACCGACGGGGTCAAATCGGAAAAGTTCGTCAAGTTCATGAAAGACACCCAGAACCAAATCGAACTCCTGAATTCCAAGGATTACGGCGCCAAAATGGCCCGCGACAACGAAATGTTCAAGAAACTCATGACCGAACTCGGCCTCGCCAAATAGCCTCCCTCCCCTGCACCCAATCGCGCGGACGCCCCCCGGTGGGTGCGTCCGCGCCATACAAAGCCAATTATCCGAAACGAAGGCAGACGCCATGAAAAAAGGCTCATTGCTCGCCGCCGCCCTCTTCTCCGCCCTGGCGGTTTACGTGATTTGGGAATGCTCGTCATTCCCCGCCGGGCGGGCCCGGGTGCCGGGACCGGCCCTCTATCCCACCGCCGTCGCGGTGCTGATGCTGATCGCGGCCATTTCCCTCGCCATCTCCGCCCTCCGCATGACCCCGGAGGAGAACCGGCCCATCGGCATTTTTTCCCAGGACAGCCGCCGGGTTTACCTGACCATGGCCGGCATGGCGGCGTATGTCGCACTGATGTATTACGTCGGCTTTTTCACCACCAGCGTGGCGATGCTTTTCGGCTTCATCAAATGGTTCGGAAAGTATAAGTCCTACGTCTGCTTCGCCTGGGCGGTGGGCGTCGCCGGTCTTACCTACGGCCTGTTCAGGTACGTGCTTCTCGTGCCATTCCGTTTCGGGGTGTTTTACTAAAAGGTAACCGCCATGAACAGCGAAGTGCTGGCCAATGTTTTTAGTTTTACCACCATGTTTTACATTTTTCTTGGCGTCGCTTCCGGCATCGGCATCGGCTGCCTGCCCGGGCTGACCGCGACCATGGGCGTGGCGCTGGTGTTGCCGCTCACCTTCGGCATGGACGCGGCTCCGGGGATGCTTCTCCTCATCGGCGTTTACGTGGGAGCGATTTACGGCGGTTCCATCTCCGCCATTCTCATCCGCACGCCGGGCACTCCCGCCGCCGCCGCCACCGTCTTCGACGGCTACGAGTTCGCCAAACGCGGCGAAGCCGGCCGGGCGCTGGGAATTTCCACCCTGTCCTCGTTCATCGGCGGCATAATCAGCTGCATCATGCTGACGCTGCTGTCGCCGGAACTGGCAAAAATCGCCCTTAAATTCAGTTCACCGGAATTCTTTCTCCTGGCCGTCTTCGGCCTGAGCGTCATCGCCAGCATCAGTTCCGAAAGCCTCTCCAAGGGCATTCTCTGCGGGACCCTGGGGGTTCTTATCGCCTGCGTCGGCATTGACGGGATAACCGGTTTCATGCGCTTCACCTACGGCAACACCAACCTCCTCTCCGGCATCAATTACATTCCGGTGATGATCGGCCTCTTCGCCATGTCCCAGGCTTTCGAAGGGGTGGAGACCATCTACGAAAAATCGGAGCAGGCCAAGAAAATCGACAGCGTCCTGCCCCACCGCGAGGATCTCAAGGTCATTGCCAAAACCGCTTCCCTGTTCGGTCTGGTCGGCACGGTTATCGGCATCATCCCCGGCGCCGGTGGCGACATCGGCGCTTTCGTGTCCTACGGCCAGGCTAAAAACTTGTCCCGTCACCCAGAGAAATTCGGCACGGGCATTACCGAGGGCGTCGCCGCCCCGGAATCGGCGAACAACGGTGTCACCGGCGGCGCCCTCATCCCCATGCTTACCCTGGGCGTTCCCGGGGACGCGGTGGCGGCCATCATGATCGGCGCCCTCACCATCCAGGGCCTGCAACCCGGGCCCCTCCTGTTCCGCGATCACGCATCGTTGGTGTACACGGTATTCTTAGGGATGTTTGTAGCGAATGTGGCCATGTTGATACTTGGGCTGTTCGGAATCAGGGTGTTTACGAAGGTTTTGTCGATTCCCAAGGCGATTTTGGTGCCGTGCATCTTCCTGCTTTGCGTGGTCGGCTCCTACGCCATGGCGAACAATATATTCGACGTCGGGGTCATGTTGTTTTTCGGCATGGTCGGTTACTTCATGAACAAGGTGAAGATATCGTCGTCCCCCGCCGTCTTGGGGTTGATCCTCGGTCCCATGGCCGAGAGTCATTTTCGCCGGGCGCTCATGATGTCGCGGGGCAGTTACGCCGCGTTTTTCTCGACCGCGATTTGCTGGATATTCATAATCCTGATTTTGGGCTCGCTGTTCTTTTCCTTCTGGAGCATGCGCCGCACCAGAGCCGCCAATGCGGCAGGGCGGGACACCTAAAACGCAAAATCCAGCCGATCCCGAATCTGCTTTTGTTCGTCAATCCCCGCGAAAACCTCCTTCAGTTTAATCCCCTGCGGCGTCAGTTCAAACACGCAACGCTCGGTCACGTACAGGACGCGCTGGCCGCGCCGGAGCGCGTTTTTGGCCGAAAAGCTGATGCCGGCGATGTTTTTCTTGAATTTGGGAACGGAACCTTCCTGAATAATTCTGACCTTGCCGTCGGGGTCGTGGGCGGCGTGGAGGCCCTTGACGTTGAAGGTCAGGCAGAATACGACGTTTTGGGTGGCGTTGGTGATGTTGGCGAAGCCGCCGATGCCGACGAAGCCCGACGCGGAAAGGTGCGAATTGACGTTCCCTTCGCGGTCGACTTCCAGCCCACCCATGAAGCAGATGTCCAGGCCGCCGCCGTCGTAAAAATCGAACTGCGAGGCCATGTCGCAGATCATGTCGGCGCCGATGGTGGCGCCGAAGGCCAGGCCCGGCGCGGGCAGGCCGCCGATGCCGCCGGATTCCACCGTGGTGACGATGTCCTTGAGGATGCCCAGCCGGCTGGCGTAGCTGGCGGCCATCTCGGGGATGCCGATGCCGATGTTGACGACTTGTCCGGCCTCGAGCTCGCGGGCGGCGCGGGAACCGATGATGTGGTGGCTGGCGTCCTGGGAGTCGATTTTCGGCTTCCGCGAGGCCGGCAGTTGCGACATGAAGTAATCCATGTGGCTGGCGGGAACGTGGATGTCGCCGGACATGGAGGGGAAATAGGGGAGGATGCCGCCTTCCCCTTCCGGCGCCACCACCACCGCGTCCACGAGTATCCCCGGGACAATGACCGAATGTGGCCGCTGGAAGAGGTGGCTGACCGAATCGACCTGGACGATTACCAATCCGTCGTTGGCTTTGGCGGCCTGGGCGATGGGGAGGGCGTCCAGGGTGAGGTATTCCTTTTCCATGGCGATGTTGCCGTTGGGGTCGACTGAGGTGCCCTTGATTAGGGCGACGTCGATTTTGGGCGCTTTGTAGTAGAGGAATTCGCGGCCTGCGATTTCCACAACCGACACCAGTTTTTGTTGCGAGCGGGGGTTGAGGCCGAGGCGGCCGACCCGGGGGTCGGCGAAGATGTTCAGGCCGACTTCCGAGAGGAGTCCGTCCTGTCCGGCGGCGGCGGCGCGGATGGCATGGGAGAGGACGCCGAGGGGGAGATTGTAGGCTTCGATTTCGTTGTTGAGGGCTTTTTTGACCACGGCGGGCATGCTGGCGAAGTGTCCGGCGACGACTTCGTCGACGGCTCCGGCCTGGACGTAGGGGTCGGCGAAGCGGTTTTCATCCCAACCGCCGAAGCCGGCGGCGCAGAACAGGCGGAGGTGGTTGGGGCGTCCGGTGGCGCGGAAGTGGGTGTTGATGGCTTGGTGCAGGTATTCGGGGTTGGAGAGGGTGAGGAAGGAATTGATGCCGACGCAGGCGCCATCGGGGATGAGTTTTACCGCCTCTTCGGCCGGCATGATTCTGAACATGGGTGACCCTCCGTTGTGGTTTGGTGAATTCGCCTGTATATATTATAATACATGCGAGGAGGGTGGTATCATGATTACCAAAACAGTTGAAAAAACCGTAGTCATTGCCAAGGATGGCACGCCGCTAACCGTCATGGAGCGTCCGGACGGGCTGGGCACTTTCGCGGACTATCATTCCAGGGTACAGAAATACCGGCAACAATATGCCCATTTATTGAACCGCCAATCCCTTGATGATTACCTCAAGGAGCGGAAGGTTGAGGCGGCTCGGGAGTGGAAGGAATGAGCAGAAAGATAATGGTCATAGACACTTCCGCCATTTTGGCGGAGTTGAAAGATGAACCTGGCGCCGAGGTGGTTAGAAAAATATTGGCGATTCCGCCGGAAGGCGGATTTTATATGCATGCCGTCAATGTTTGTGAGGTGGCATACCATATGATCAAATTCGGCATTATCGAGCCCATTGCTTATGAGATGGCAATACCGGAAGGAGTGGCGATAATCGAGGACGTCCGGCCAATATTATGGAAAAGGACAGCCAGCCTCAAAGCTCAATATAAAAACCTTGCCCTGGGCGATTGTGTGGCCATTGCCTTGGCGGAGACTTTGGATGCCGATATTTTGACAGGAGACAGATATTTTAACCAAGTCGACACAAAGGTTGAAATCAAAATGTTCCGTTAGGTTCACATCCCCCCGTGCACCGCCAGCCACACCGTCCCCGCTTCGGTCGAACGCACCCGGTGCCGCCGGTGCGCCGGAATGAACAACCAATCACCCTCCCCCAACAGCTCCTCCGCCGGCGGCGCCTCGAACTCCAGTTCCGCCCCCCCGCGGATAATCACCACCCATTCCCCCCAGGCTTGATCGTACCAGAACCCGGGCGGACTCGCCTGACTGTCGGAGACGATGCGTTCGACCCGAACCTGGTCGCCGGGGAAGGCGATTAGCTCCTGGATGATTTCACCGGCGCCGGCGTCCGGTAGATTGGTGCGGAGGTTGCCGCGTTTCAGCATGAGGTTTTCCCCTAATTTTTAACCGGCGCCTTCACCGTCGCCGCCAGGCGTTTCGACACCTCCACGTATATTCTACTCGCCAGTTTTTCCAATTCGAAATTGACGTCGATAAATTCCTGAACCAATTGCGGATCGATGATTTCCTCGCGGCTGGTGGGGAAGCCGGCTTTTTTCCCCGGGTGCGACGCCTCCCATTCCCGCGCCTTCGCCATCACCGGCGCCAGGCGATCCAACGCGCTCGCGTCGGCCCGCTTGGCGGCGGCCATGAAGTATTCCAGCGCCTTCTTGGAATCCGGATTGACGTTCCGGCCTTCGGCGTAAATCGCCCCCAGTTCCAGCATCGCCCGAACCGAACCCCCGGCGGCGGCGCGTTCGTAGCATTCCCTGGCCAGGCGGGGATTCGGCTTGATTACTCCCCGGGCGTCGTCGATGCCGTGCTGATAAATGTTTCCCAGGGCGCATTCGGCTTCCGGCGAACCCAGCCGCGCGGCCGCCTGGTAATACTCCACCGCCAGCCGGAGGTTGGGGTCGCCGAAGCGGCCCAGTTCGTGGAACGCGCCGAGAATCGCGCCGGCGTTGGCCCGGGGTTTGCCGTCCGGCTGCTCGGCGAGGTAGGTTTGCATGGCTTGGTCGATGGAGGTCTCGATTTCCTTGCGGATGCGTTCGAGGGCGGGATTTTCCGGTTGGAGCGCGTATTCTTCGGGATTTTCCGGCCTGGGCGGTTTTTCGCCGGAAAAGCCCGCCGGCGCAGTCAAGCTAACGAACGCCGCCAGAAGCGCCGCCCAAAGGGCCGCATGCCGTTTCCTTGCCCCACCGCCGTTATTTGGCCGCATAGCCGTTTCCTCCCGAGGGTTTGTCGTGGGGTTCGCTCGCCGGGGGAACGCTTTGGTCGCCGGCGGCCTGAAGGTTCAGCCGCCATTGCCACAGCGCCGCCGCCAGAATCATGGCCAGGGCCAGCCATTGCCCCAGCCGGAGACCAGGGAAGGGGCCGAAACCGTAGCGGAGCGGGGTGTCGTCCCGGTAGAATTCGATTATGAAGCGGCCCAGGCCGTACAGGAACAGAAACCAGACGATGGTTTGCCCGGGGAGGCGATGGGGCCGGCGTTTTTCCAGCCAAATCAGAAGTAGGCCGATGGCGAAGAGGCCAAGGGCGGAGACGATTTGCGTGGCGTAGATGGGAATCGGGGGGAGGGTGGCGGGGGGGTAGCCCAGGCGTTCGAGTCGGGCCGACGAGTGGTCGGGGTGGGAGCGGTAGAGCCATTGTTGTTCCAGCATGGATTCGATATGGTCGGGGAAGAGCAGGCCGAACCACGAGCCGTGGGGGGCGGGTTTTCCCCAGCAGCAGCCGTTCAGGAGGCAGCCCAGGCGCCCGAAGCCGACGCCGACGGCCAAGGCGGGGGCGAAGACGTCGAACATGACCGGCACGGAAATTTTTTTGCGTTTCAGATAAACGTAGACCGCCGGCAGGGCCAGGAAGAGCCCGCCCTGGAAGGTCAGGCCGCCTTGCCAGACCGCCAGCCATTCGGCGAGGGTGCCGTAATTGCCGTTCTGGGGGGTGTAGTCGAGGAGGAGATAGGCGAGGCGGGCGCCGATGACCCCGGCGAAGATGGCGAGAATGGCGACGTCGATGATGGCGTCGGAGGAGATGCCGCGTTTTTTCCCCCGCCAATAGGCGATAAGGAGGGCGGCGACGAAGCCAAGCATCAGAAACAGGCCGTAGCCGAAAACCGGCAGGCCGCCGGCTACGGGGATGGTGAAGAGGACTCGTTGCATGGGTTGCTTTCAGTATTTGACAAGGTATAAGGGAAAAGGATGATTGTGGAATTTTCAAAAAAATCGAGCCGACCGCCGCTCGATTTCTTCGAAAGTATAACCCAGGGCAGCTCTAAAAATGCTCTTTTGCCCGGATACTTCGTCTGGGCTTCGCTCTCGCGTTTTGTAACACAAACCACCACCGCGTGTTACAAAACGCTGCCGCTACGCCCTTCCTCGTCTGCGGGCAAAATAGCTATTTTTA
>JAVBTZ010000148.1:0-9927 GCA_031555915.1 Planctomycetota bacterium | reverse complement strand
GCCCCCTGGATTCCGGCTAAACCGCCCGTTAGGGATGCAGCAGCCGTTTAAGACGCCGGAATGACGTGCGGGGAGGGGACAGCGTAACAGGGCACGGAGGAATGTATTACCCTTATTTCAGCGCCATTCGTGCGTGTCCCCAAATTACAAAATTCATCATTCATTATACCCGAAAGTCCGCATCCGCTCCAGCATCACCGTCGGGTCCAGGTAGGTCTTGTAGACCAGGGGATCCATCCCCGCGTCGAAAAGATACTCGGTCAGGAGCCGCCGGCAGGTGTCCCGCAATTTTCCGCCGTCCCACGGCTTCTCGATGTACGCGTCGATTTTGGCGAAATTGATGGCCTTGATGGTGTCCTGGTGGGTGGCCTGGCCGGTGATGAGGATTTTCCGGGTGTTCTTGAAGTGCCGCCCCTTTTCCACCTTGGCGAGGAAGTCCACCCCCAGGGTCCCCGGCATTATGTGATCGCAGACAATCAGTCCCAAACGCTTCTCGCGGGCTTCGATGTCCCGCAGGACCTCCAACGCCTCGTCGGCCGATTCGCACTCCTCCGCAATCGTCCACTCGGAAAGGGGGCGCAGGTCGCGGGCGAGACTCGCCAGAACGTCACGCTGATCGTCAACGCAGACAATGTAAATCTTTTCCATGCTCCACTCCTATGAAGATGAAACACCCCTGGAATTTTGCCTAATCACCATGCAAACCGCCGAATGGCGATCTGGTAAAAGCAAAAACCCTTGAAAACCGGGCAAAAATTCAATTACGCCTCTTCCAGACTCAACCCGCCCGAACCGAACGACGACCGCGCCGCCGCGTCGGGGTCGAGCGGCAGAAACACGCTGAAGGCGCTGCCGTTGTTGTCGGTTTTAACCTCGATGCGGCCGTGGTACGTTTCGACGAGACGCTTGACGATATAAAGACCCAGCCCCAGCCCCATCGAATTTCTGCTCCCGGCCTTGGTGGTGATGCTGGGCTGGAAGAGGGTGTCCCGCACCGCCAGGGGAATCCCCGGGCCGTTGTCGGCGATGCTGACGGTGATTTCGCCGGCGTGATGCCGGGCGGAGAGGTTGATGCGCGGGTCGCGGGTGCCGGCGTCCCGCATGGCTTCGGCCGCGTTTTTCATGATGTTCAGCCAGATCTGCATGAACTCGCCGATGTTTCCGTTGATGAGGGGGAGGCCGGGCTGGATGTCGGGTTGAACCTCGACCTCCTTCAGGGTGTCCCGCAGGAGTTCGACCGCTCCGGCTAGGGAATCGGCGATGTCCATCGGCTCCCGTACCGCGTGGCCGCCGGTGGAGAGTTGCTTGATCGAGTGGATGATGTTGGCGGCGTGCTTGCTGGCGAACATGATGTCCCGGCAACTGCGGCCGGTCATCCAGGCGTCGCGGAGGCTCGCGGTGTCCTTGGGCAATTTCCCCTGGATGTCCCCGCCGTACATCCGCACCAAATCCTTGGCCGTCTCGTACTCCACTTTCTGTTTCTGCGACAACTCCCGCGCCTTGGCCCGTACCTCCGCGCTCGAAAGCTCCGCCTCCGGTTCCATCCCCCGTGCGAACCAGTTGGACAAATCCGGCGCGAACTTGCGGAAATACTCCCCCAGCTTCGACCCGAGATGCTGCGAGGAACTCATCAGCACGCTGGTGGCGTTGTTGAGTTCATGCGCCAGACCCGCCGCGAACTGGCCGAGAGTCGCCATGTCCTCCGCCTTGTGGAGGCGGATGTTCGCCGAGACCCTTTCCTTTTCCGCCCGGGTCAGGCGGAATTGCCGCCGCTCCAGTTCCTGCATAATCACGGGAAAAAACTGCTCCCGAAAGCTGCCGAAACGGTCGACGTCCACCGCTTCCACCGTGTGGTCGATCCACGCGACGAGCGAATCCTCATCCGCCGTGGCGTCGAAAACCGCCAGCCCGGTGTCGGAGAAGTAACTCCTCACCCCCACGAAACCGCCAGGCAGGCTCCGGTACAGAAACAGCCTTTCCGGCGTCCCCAGGTCCGATTCCAGCGTGATGGTGCAACTGAACGATCCTTTCAGGACATAGTAAAGGCGGTCGTTCGTTTCATCCTGGACCAGGATGCGCTCGCCTTTCCGGACCGGCATTTGCTTGGCCGGATCCGAGAAGTAGGTCAGGCGGATGCGGTCGGCCCACAGGCTGATGCGCCGGGTTTTCGACATCATCCGGCTGAGGTGGGGAATGCTGTCGGAGTCGGGGCGGATCAACTTAGGCGCCGCGGGGGAGGCGCCCGGGTCCCGGGACGCCGCCCCCTCCGCCCCTGATCCCGGTGGCGTTGCCATGGCCCGCATTCTCAGCCGGGCCGAGGTGGTCGCGGGTTTTTTTTCCGGTTCCGGCAAGTGGTCGTCGGGGGCGCTCATCAGAGTGCTCCCACCAACGCGCCAACCTTAAGCATGACGAAAATCAGGAGTACGCCCACCACCCCCACGATGAGGCCGGCTTTGGCCATATCCTTGGTTTGCACCGTTCCCGTGGCCATGGCGAGGGCGTTCGGGGGGGTGGAAATCGGCAGGGACATGGCGAGGGAACAGGCAATCGCCACCGCCATCATGAGGCCTGCCGCTCCACCGAAACCTTCCAAACCCTTGAGGCCCGCCGCCAAGGCCGCCATCAGCGGCATGAGGAGGTTGGCGGCCGCCGTGTTCGACATGAAGGTCGAAAGGAGGAGTGCAAAGAAACCGGCGCCGGCCAGGACCAGAAACGGCGAAAACGTTTCAAAGGGGATATTGGTGACGATGCGTTTCAGGAGTCCCGTCTTGTCCATGCCGATGCCGATGGCGATGCCGCCGGCCATGAGCCAGAGGACGTCCCATGACAACTTTTTCATGTCGGAAATCGTGATGACGCCGGTGGCGGAATAGAGGGCGATGGGGATCATCGCGACCGCTTCCGAATTCATGCCGTGGAGGTCGCCAAGCATCCACAGGATGACGGTGACGGCGAAGCCTAGGTAGGCGACATAAGCCTTGGGGCTCCGCATGAACTCGCCTTCGATGACCAGGTTCAGTTCCCTGGTCCTGGCCGGGAACAGGACTTTCAGGACCCACCAGGTGAAGAGGAGCAGGACCAGCATGTAAGGGGTGGCGAGGCAGGTCCATTTCATGAAGGACATCTCGGCGACTTTGCTGATGAACTGGATGCCGACGGCGTTCGGGGGGGTGCCGATGGGGGTGCCGATGCCGCCGATGTTGGCGGCGAAGGGAATCGCCAGGGCCAGGCCGGCCCGGCAGCGGTCATCGGGGGGGATGACCAGCAGGACCGGGGAGAGGACGGTCAGCATCATGGCGGTGGTGGCGGTGTTGGACATGAACATCGAGAACATGGCGGTGATGAGCATGAGCCCGAGCATGATCATTTCCGGGCGTTTCCCGAAAGGCTTCAGGATGACCCGGGCGAGGTTGAGGTCGAGCTTGTATTTGGTGGCGGCGGCGGCGAGGAAGAAGCCGCCGGTGAAGAGCATGATGGTGGGGTTGGCGAAGGTGTGGAGGAGGTCGGCGTAGTTGAGGGATTTGCCGATCGCCTCTTCTTTCCCCCGAAACATGAAAAGCCCCTTGTTCGAACACATGATTAGGAGGAGGGTGGTGGCGAGAACGGAGGCGGCGTGGATGGGGATGGGCTCGAAAATCCAGAAGGCGGCCGTAAGGATGAAAATGGCGATGACCCGCTGCTCCATGGTGGTCAGGCCGGGCATATGGAAGGTGTCCGGTGGGACCCACAGGGCTATGAAGAAAAGAATGACCGGAATAATCAGGCACAGCAATCTGCGCACGCCCATGCTTCATCTCCATTATAAGGTTATCCAAAACAGTGGCGGCGGCTATTTGGCGCCGCCGCCGGAAGTTCATATGGTCATTCGTTTGTTTGGCCGTCCGTTGTTAGTACAGGGCCGAATAAATCGCCTTCACGGCTGCGGCGTCCAGTTCGATGTAGTTGTTGGCCATGAGCCGGCCCTGCTTGGTCATGACCGTTTCGGTGAAGCCGTCGAGGTCTTCCTTCTTCATGCCGTATTCGCGGAGGGGTTTCCGTTGGATGATCTTGTTGAGGAGCTTCTCCAGTTCCTCGTAAACCGTTTCCGGCTTGCAGCCGAGGATGTTGGCGATGAATTGGTCGAATTCCTTGATCGTCCCGTTGGGGTGGCGTTTCTGGTAGGTCTTGAAGACTTCGAGGAAAATGGCGTAATTCGCTTCGCCGTGCGGAACGTGGTAGGCTCCGCCGAGGGGATAGGACAGGGCGTGAACGGCGGCGCAGCCGGCGTTGCCGAAGGCGACCCCGGCGTAGTTGGAGGCGATGAGGAACTCGGCGAGGAGGGGTTTCCTGGCGTCCTCGCCCTTCTTGGCGATTTCCATGTAGCCCTTCAGGATCAGTTCAATCGCCTTGTAGCCGAAGAGCTTGGTGTAGGGGGTGGCCTTGGGTGACAGGCTGGATTCGAAGGCGTGAATCAGGGCGTCGACGGAACTGGTGGCGAAGAACTTGAAGGGGAGGTTCTGGAGGAGTTCGGGGACCATCACCGCTTCGTCGGCGTAAAGCTGGTCGACGGCGAGGCCCATTTTGGTATGGCGGCTCTTCAGTTCGAGGATGGAGATGTTGGTGACTTCGGAGCCGGTGCCGCAGGTCGTCGGGACGAGGATGAGTTCCTTGTCCTTGATGATGTCCATGTTGCGGTCGTAGAGGTCGACGATGGGGACGACGTTCTTGAGGGCGTAGAGTTTGGCGATGTCGATGATGGTGCCGCCGCCGATGGCGAAGATGCGTTTGACGTTCTTGGGGATGGCGGCGTAGATTTTTTCGGCCATTTCGTCGGAGGGTTCGCCGAGGCCGTATTCCTCTTGATAGAGGACGTGGCACTTCAGGCCCATTTTGCCGAAGTAGGGGTCGTAGATGTATTTGTTGGTGATGACCAGGTCGGTTTCGGCGAGCTTGTAATTATCGGCGAAGTCCTGGCAGGTCTGGAACAGGGAGACGGTTGGCTTTATGGTTAACAGTTTCATGATGCCGCCTTTCTATTGAGTTTTTTTAAACCACAGAGGCACAAAGCACACAGAGAACCACATACCGCAAAATCCTTTTAGAGCTGCCCTAAAGTGGTTTGCGGTTCTCTGTGTCCTCCGTGTCTCTGTGGTTTAATAAACGTTGGCACTCTCTGTCCTATGCCCAGATTTCCGCATCGGTGGGGATCTTGTGATCCTTCATGAAGTAGGCGATGCGTGAGATGTTGATGAGGTGGTAGTAGGTGAGGTTTTCGGAAATCGAGTTGTTGCCCCAGGAGCCGCAGCCGAGGGTGTTGGTGGGGTTGAGGCCGTTCTGGAAGGAGCCGCCGGCGGTGGAGGCGCAGACCTGGTTGATGACCACGCGGGAGACCTCGATGTGGGTGCCGGCGTATTCGATGTGCTGTTTGTTGTTGGAGTGCAGGACGACGGAGTGTCCTTTGCCGATTTTCGCCAGGTTGTTCCGGGCGATTTCGACCGCTTCCTCCCAGGAGTCGTACTTGTAGGTGGTGAGTACGGGGAACATTTTTTCCGAACCGAGGACGTCGTTGATGTCGGAGGCTTCGACCCAGAGGGCGAGGGTACCGGCGGGGACGTCGATGCCGGCGGCTTTGGCGACTTCGATGGCGGTTCGGCCTACGAGGGCGCGGTTCAGGTGTCCGTCGGGGAAGCAGATTTTGCGGAGGGCGTCGCGTTTGTCGTTCGGGACGACGTAGGCTTTGGCTTCGGGGGCGAGGCGCATGGCCTGGTCGAATTCTTTTCGGGGGAGGATGATGGACTGTTCGCCGGAGCAGATGATGCCGTTGTCGAAGGAGCGGCCGATGACGATTTTCTTGAGGGCGTCAAGGAGGTCGACATCGGTGTCGACCAGGGCCTGGACGTTACCGGCGCCGACGCCGAGGGCGGGTTTGCCGGAGGAGTAGACGGAGCGGACCATGTCCATGCCGCCGGTGGCGATGACGACGTCGACGCTGTGGGCGAGGAGGTTGGTGAGTTCAATCGAGGCGATGTCGAGGAACTGGATGGTGTTGTCGGGGGCGCCGAGTTTTTTCAGTTCGGCGTTGATATATTCGACCGTTTTCTTGCAGCACTTCATGGCTTTGGGGTGGACGGCGAAGATGATCGGGTTGCGGCCTTTGATGGCGAACATGGCGTTCGACATTACGGTGACGATGGGGTTGGTGACCGGGGTGATGGCGCCGACGACGCCGACCGGGCTGGCGACCTTGACGATGCCGGTGGCTTGGTCTTCTTCGATGATGCCGACGGATTTCTTGTCTTTGAGGGACCACCAGATGACTTTGGCTTTGTTTTTGTTTTTCAGGACCTTGTCGGCGTAGACGCCGTAGCCGGTTTCATCGATGGCGTCGCGGGCCAATTCTTCGGCGTTGTCGAAAACGACTTTGGCGCAGGCTTTGACCAGTTTGTCGACTTGGGCTTGGGTGTAGGGGGTCAGAGCGGCCAGGGCTTTTTTGGCATTGGCGACTTTTTCGTCGATGTAGGCTTTGAACTTGGCGGTTTGGGCTGCTTTTTCTTCGGGGGTGAGTTCTTTTTTGGCGCTCATGACGAATCCTTCCACATTAGCGACCTATAATATAAAATATGCCACACAAAAAAAGTTAATTTTTTATCCTGGAAATAATATTGCGGGGCGTGGAAAATAATGAAATAATACTAGGCGCCAACCCGGGCTGCGGGTCATGGCGCACGGTTAACCGCTTCAATCTGGCAAAAGAAAGCTGGGGTCCGCCGGAAATTACGGACTAATTTCTCTATTAAATTCTCATTATGTTAATCCTTTGCTCCACCAACGTCAAGGGAAAACTGTGGAATAGCGCTTTATTTTCAAGGAGGATGGCCATGAAATTTGTCACGTATTCGGAAGGGAATGGTGCCGAGACGGTGGGGGTTTTAACCCCCGACGGCGCGGGGGTGCATGCTTTGCGGGACTGCGGGGTGGAGTGCCGGAACATGCTGGAATTGATTGAAAAGTATGACGGCAAGATGGCGGCCGCGCTGCAAGGGAAGATAACCGCGCCTGGCCGTCCCCTGGCGGGAGTGACCTTGGCGGCGCCGATTCCGCATCCCCGCCATGATCTGATTTGCGTCGGGCAGAATTACTTGGCCCATGCCATAGAGTCGGCGAAGTTCAGCGGGGTCGAATTCAAGAAAAACGAATATCCGGTTTATTTTGCCAAGCGGGTCAACCGGGCGGTGCCGCCGGAGGGGGATATATCGGCCCACGCCGACCTCACTTCGAAGCTGGACTACGAAGCGGAGTTGGCGGTGATTATCGGCCGGCGCTGCGACCATGTGCGGCCGGAGGAAGTATTCAATTACGTTTTTGGTTACACCATTGTCAACGACGTGTCGGCCCGGGATCTCCAGACCAATCACAAGCAGTTCCTTTTCGGCAAGAGTCTGGACAATTTCACTCCCATGGGTCCTTGCATCGTCACCCGCGACGAAGTGGGGTCGCCGCCGCAACTGCGGGTGCGGACCTGGCTTAACGGCGAACTCCGCCAGGACTCGAACACCAGCGATTTCATTTACGACATCCCTTTCCTGGTCAGCCAGCTTTCCCAGGGGATTGTCCTCGAACCTGGGGACATTTTAATTACCGGCACCCCTTCCGGGGTCGGTTTGGGACAGAACCCGCCGGCGTTTTTGAAAGTGGGAGACCGGTTGGAGATGGAAATCGAGGGGATTGGGCGCTTACGGAACCGGATAGGCTGACTTTTGCCTGATTTGAAATGGGGGAGCGGAGTTAAGGCGACAACCGGGAATGGCGCTGAAATAAGGATAAACCTTTGCGAAGCGATGATTAAAAAAATTTTTACCACAGAGACCACAGAGACCACAGAGAACCACTCTTAACTGCGGAATGACGTATAGCCCCGGGATTTAAATCTATTTATAAAAAGTTGACTTTTTGAGAAAATCGAGCCAACCGCCGCTCGATTTCCTCAGAAAGTGTGGGTAGCCAGGATTAGCGATATAATTAGGTCAACTCAGCCTGTGCCTTTGAACTGCCGAAAATAAAACCCAGGTCCGCAAATAGGTTAAACTTTCGAAGAAATCGAGCGGCGGGCTGCTCCATTTTTTCGAAAAGTCCACAAAAATGGAATTCAGGATTAACTTCCATCCGTAGTTTAAGGTGGTTCTCTGTGGTCTCTGTGTTCTCTGTGGTAAAAAATTATTTTAATTCATCGCCTCGCAAAGAATTAACCTTGTTTCAGCGCCAATCATTTAAGCGCCAATCGCGGCAACCGGGGTATTTTCCTAGACCGCAAGCGGCCGATGCCTTATCATGGGGCAGTTCACCCCGATACATCCTCGTTATTTGCCCGTGTGTTTTTCCGCTCCCCTTTTTCACAGGAGAATTTCCATGCCGAAAACATTCTTCCGTATAGTTTGCGCGGCGGTATTTGCGGCGGTTTTGCATGGCGCCGTCCAAGCCGGCGAACCCGACAAAAAAGGCTGGCCCGACCAACTTCGCTTCATGGCCGGCCCCCCCGGCGGCAACTGGTTCGCTCTCGGCACCGCCCTGGCCGATCTCTGGTCGAAGGAAGTGGTCAACACCAGCAGCAGCACGGGGGGCGGGGTGTCGAACATCATCAACGCCGACAATCGGAAAGGCGACTTCGGTTTCTCCGTCACTTCCTTTCTTGGCGCGGCCATGAAGGGCGAGGAAGATTTCAAGGGCCGTTCCGTCGACAACGCCGTGATTATGGCGAACCTCTACACCCAGGTCACCTATTTCATCGTCCGTAAAGACTTCGCCCAAGCCAACAACATCAAAACCGTCGGCGATCTGCTGGAAAAGAAAACCCGCTTCGCCACCCTGAAACCGGGCACCGCCTCCGAGTTCGCCGTCAAGGTGTTGCTTAAACAAGGTTACGGCACGGATCTGAACGCCCTCAAGAAGAACAAGAACTGGACGGTGGAGTACGCCAGCTACGAAGGCGGCGCCGATTTGCTTGCCGACAATCATCTCGACTGTTTCGCTTTTTCGGTGGGGAGCATCGCTTCCATCGTCATGAATATCGAGAGCAAGCTGGACATCGAGGTTCTTGAAGTCGACGCCAAGGCCCTGGCGGCGGCGGCGGAAGCTTACGGCACCACCACCCACACCATAGAACCGGGGATTTACAAGAGCGTCGCCACGCCGACGAAAACCTTGGGCGATTACACCTGCATTGTCATCCGGAAAGACCTGCCGGAAAGCTTGGTGTATGAGCTTAACAAGTCGATGTGGACGCACAAGAAGGAGCTGACGGAAGCGGTGAAGGACATGCAGGAACTGTTCCCCGCGATGGCGCTGCCCGAGTCGGTTCCGTGTCACCCGGGGTCGAAGGCGTTTTGGCAGACGGTGCGGTAAATCGGCGGCGGTATAAACGGTTGCTGCACCCCGAACGGGAAACCGTTCACGGCTTCGTTTTAAGTACGCTGACAACAGCGCTCCCTTTTGGGAAAAGCCGTACGCTTGTCATTCCGAACGGTAGTGAGGAATCCCGCAGTCGCGGAGGCTGAAGATAAACCGCCCCCATTTGGAAGCGTTTAGGCTGCCAGAGACGAGCCAAATGTAAAGGGGCGCATCTCAACTCTGTTACGCAGCTCCGCACCCTGCTACGCCGGAACCCTCCCCACGCGTCATTCCGGCGTCTATACATCCAACCGGGTTATAAACGGGCGGTTTCGCCGGAATCCAGGGGGCTGGACCATTGCTATGGCACTTCTTTCTTGTTCTGCGGCGTCTTGGCGAGTCCACTGCCGTCATGGTATACCGGTATCGGCTTGAAATGGGGCGCATCTCGACTTTGTTACGCGTCTTCCGACCTTGTTAGGCCGCAAACCTCCTCACACGTCATTCCGGCGTCTGAAACGGTCGCTGCACCCCGAACGGGCAGTTTAGCCGGAATCCAGGGGG
>JAVBTZ010000003.1:0-13083 GCA_031555915.1 Planctomycetota bacterium | reverse complement strand
CCCCCTTCGCCGCCGGCGGTTCGGCCGCCGCCGCCGCCGGCGCCACCAGCGGCGGCAGAAAACGCCGCAAACACCGCCAAAGTTCCGCCATCTTGAAGGGTTTGGCCAAACAGTCCACCATGCCGAAGCGGTGGTAGTTCTCCTTGTCCCGCGGCATGATGTTGGCGGTAACCGCCACCACCGGCGTCTGGTTGCCCATCGCCATGAGGGCCGCCCCGGCCTCCAGACCGTCCATCACCGGCATCTGGATGTCCATCAGGATGAGATCGTAAGGCGTGCCGGCGTCCATTTCCGCCTTGACCAGATCCACCCCCCGCCGGCCATTGTCCGCCAATTCCACTTCCAGCCCCACCCGCAGAAGCGCCTCGTGGATGACCCGTTGGTTCATGGCGTTGTCCTCGCAGACCAGCACCCGGCCGCGGAAGAGCGGCTTGTCGAGGTTGACGTTGTCCTGGTCCGTAGGGGAGGACTGGGCGTCGGAGGGTATGGCGGAGATGGGGAAGGTGAGGGAGAAGCTGAATTTGGAACCCAGGCCCGGGGTGCTTTCCACTTCCAACTTTCCGCCGAGGAGTTCGATGGTGGACTTGACGATGGCGAGACCGAGGCCGGTGCCGCCGTATTTGCGGGTGGTGGAGACGTCGGCCTGGGAAAATGGTTCGGTGACGCGCCCGATTTGTTCGGGGGTCATGCCTATGCCGCTGTCCTTGACTTCGAAGGCCAGGGTTACGGAATTTTCATCCAATTGTTCCACCACCGACATCAGTTTGACCATGCCGTGGTTGGTGAATTTTATCGCGTTCGCGAGGAGGTTCAGAAGAATCTGCCTGAGGCGGGTGGGGTCGCCCAGCAGTTTTTTCTCGACCAGGGGTTCGGCGTAGAAGAACAGCACCACCCCTTTTTCATGGGCGCGGGGACTGCAGACCGTTTCGCAGAATTCGAAGACTTCGTGGATGCTGAAGGGGATGTTTTCGAGTTCGACCCGGCCGGCCTCGATTTTGGAAATGTCCAGGATGTCGTTGATGATGCCGAGGAGGCTCTCGGCGCTTTCGTGGATGCTGCGGAAATATTCCTTGGCGGCCGGATTGACCTCGGGGTCGTCGAGGGCGAGGTCGGCGAAGCCGATGATGCCGTTCATGGGGGTGCGGATTTCGTGGGACATGTTGGCCAGGAAGCTCGACTTCATGCGGCTGGCTTCCTGGGCTTGGGCGGCCGCCTTTTGCAGTTCGCTCTCGTACTGAAGCTGTTTGGCCTCGTAGCTTTTTCTAAGGGAAATGTTCCTTATTTCGCAGAAGTAAACCTGCCGGCCGTCAATCCAGCGGATAATGGAGAAGCGGATGCTGTACCAGGCTTGGTCGGCCTGATGGTGGATTTCCATTTCCTTTCGGGGGAATTGGTCCTTGTTGGCGGCGAGGTCGCGCAGGGGGCAGAAGGGGCAGGGCCGGTCGGAACCGGGGTTGAGGATTTCCCAGCATTTCCGGCCCAGGATTTTCGCGCGGGGAATGCCGGCGCGGCGGGCGGCGGGGTTGTTGGCGAAGAGTATCTGCTGGGTGTCGAGGTCGCCGGCGAAGACGACGATGTCGATGTGATCCAGGGCGGTGAGGGAACGGTTGATGCCTTCGGCGATTTGCCGGAACTTGCCGGAAAGGCGGGAGGTGTCCATCAGGCTGGCGCGGTTGGTGGCGGGGTGGTCGGCGCCGGGTTCGGCGGAGTCGGGATCGGAGTCGTCGGCGGCGATTTCCGGATGGGCGTCCAGGTGGGTGAGGGCGTTCAGGGAGGCGGCGATGCGGTTGATGCTTTCGGAAAGGATGCCGATTTCGTCGTTGCGGGGAGGGAAGTTGGGGAGGCTGATGTTGCCGTCGGCCAGGAGCCGGACCGCTCCGGTGATGCGGTTGATGGGTTGGGTCAGGTTCTTTTTGGTGAACCACATGATTAGCCCGGACAAAATGGCCAGGAGCAGCAGATCCATCCCGAGCATCCGCAGGCCCAGGCGGTAGGCTTCGGCGTTGGCGCGATCGATGCCGATGTCCACCCCGACCGCGCCGATCACTTCGCGGTCCTGGTTGAAGATGGGGGAGTAACCGGCGATGAGGTAACCGTACTGCTGGTTGATGGCGTGGCCCTGGTTGAAGTTTTCGGCGGTGACGTCAATGCCGTCCTGCAGCGTTAGCTTTATGTTCGGCGCGAAATCCGCGAGGTTCCGAGGGGTTCCCGGGCTGACCCGCGAGAAGGTGGAATAGAAATTGCGGTTGGCGTTGTTTATGGGGGTGGTGATGGCGAATACGCTGATGGCGGCGGTGTTGTGCTTGATGTCGTCCATGTATTCGGTCATTTTCCGCCAGTAGTCGTCCTTTTCGCCGGTGGTGACGGCGTGAAGGAATTTGTCGCTGTCGCGGGAGAGGGCGGTGGCGAGGCTTTGCGAGATGGCCAGGGCGGTGGCGGCGAAGGAGTCCATGCTGGCGCGTTTGTAGGTGCGGTAGGTGAATACGCCCATCAGGGTGAGTACGGCGATGGTGATGGCGGTGATGGCGAGGGAGAGTTTGGGCCCGATGCCCATGGAACTCCTCTGGCCGCTCGCGGCCGGTTTGGTATTCGCCAAGCCTTCCGTAGACATGTGGGTGAATCCTCTCCGCTTTAGGAATGACCGGGGGGCATTACAGGTTCAGAGCATTTTAAACCAAAATTGTTGCAATCGTTATATAAAACGCGCAATAATAGCCGATTTCATGTTGTTTTCCGAATTCGTTTGGCATTATAGTCAATCCGGGAGACAGGATCAAAGGCAAATTATCCCCGCATCGCCCGCAACGTCTCCCGGGCCCGCGAGTTATTGTCGTATTTGCAGAGGAGATCCCGCATACCCCCCGACAGCCCGTAAATGATCTCCGGAAACGGTCCGCCTTCCTCGAACTTCAGGTATTCGATTTTATAATCGTGATCGTCCGGGTTCGACATCCACAGCTTCATTCCGTCGACGTAAGTCATGCCCGGTTTCTTGTTGGTCACGGGAATGCCGATATGCATATACTTTGCGCTCATGCTTTCTTCTCCTTGGCCTCGGCCGCAAGCAGCTCCCGGTAAAACTGAAACGCCTCCGCCGCCGTAAACATTTCGTGCACCACCTTCCCCACCGCCCGGCACATCGCTACCGGGGACTCGGCCTGGAAAATGTTCCGGCCCATGTCGACCCCGCGCGCCCCTGCGTTAATCGCCCGGTGGCACATTTCCAAAGCTTCGGCCTCGGGCAACTTCTTGCCGCCGGCGATGACGATGGGAACCGGGCAGGCCGCCGCGACCCTTTCGAACCCCTCGCAATAATAGCTCTTCACGATCTGCGCCCCGTTTTCCGCCAGAAGGCGCGTCGCCAGCAGGAAAAACTTCTCGTCCCTGGCCATCTGCTTCCCCACCGCCACCACCCCCAGGACCGGTATCCCGTAATCGGCCCCGGCGTCCACCGTCCGCGCCAGAAGCTCCAGCGATTTCGCTTCACCCGCCGCCCCCACGAAAGTCTGCACCGCCATCGCCGCCGCGTTCATCCGGACCGCGTTCTTGATGTCGACGGCAATGCCGCCGCCGTTGGACATGTCGTCGTGCAGGACCGAGGAGTCGTAGTTTACCCTTAGGCAAACCGGCTTGTTCTGCGCCGGATTGATGCAGGTGCGGATGGCGCCCCGGGTCCCCATCAGGACGTCGATGTGGGGAATAAGCGGCGGCACCGCCAGGTCGAGCCGTTCCAGGCCGGAGGTCGGACCCATGATGTAACCGTGATCGAAAGCGAGCATGACGGTGTTGCCGGAACGCGGATGGAACATGGCGGCGAGGCGGTTCTTCGCCCCCCAGTCGCAGTGCGAGGCCCCTCTTACGTAGAAGCTTACCTCCGCCTGCGGGATGTCGAGATGATAATTTTTGGCCTCTTTGTTGCCGGTGCTGTCGGCCATGTGCAATTCTCCTATTGATCGAATCCAGTTATCTGGTGAAATACGGAGTGCGGCAGGGCGCATTCCACAAGCGGAGCAGTTCGTCGTCCATGCGGGCCATGAACATCTGGAAGCCGGCCTGCTCCTGCACGGTGAGGAGTTCGCCGACATGATTCGCGACGATGGCAATATTCTTCGCCTTGAGGAGCTTCTCGCACTTGCCGTAGATGATGAGAAGTTCCATCAGGGTCGTCGCGCCGCAGCCGTTCAGGATAAGCATTATTTTCTCGCCGGCCTTGATGCTTAGATCCTTCAGAAGCGCGTTAATCATGATTTCCGCCGTATCGTCCGCCGACTTCATCTTCTGCCTGCCGCCGCCGCCTTCGCCGTGCTGGCCCATGCCGATTTCCATTTCGTCTTCCGGCAGGTCGGCCAGGACGTTGCCGGTCGAGGGATGCGTCGCCCCGCGCACCGCCACCGCCAGGGTGGCCATGTTGTCGGCGAAGCGCTGGGCGATGGCCGCCACTTCGTCCAGGGACTTCCCTTCCGCCGCCGCCGCGCCGGCGATTTTGTAGGTGGGGATGCAGCCGACCAGGCCCCGGCGGTCGTCCGAGTTCGAGCGGGGGGCGTTGGCGATGTCCTCCTGGGTGACGACTTTTTTCACCTCGAGGCCGAGTTTTTCGACTTCCTTCATGGTCTTGTTGCCGGTCAGCATGTCGCCGGCGTGGTTCAGGACGACGTAGAGAACGCCTTTCCCCTTGTCGGCCAGTTTGATCGCTTCGACGCAGGCCTGGGCGCCCGGAGCCGCGAAAATGTCCCCGACCACCGATATGTCGATCATGCCCTCCCCGACGAAGCCGCTGAGGGCGGGTTCGTGCCCCGCTCCCCCCTGGGTGACGATGGTGACGCGTTTGGCGCCCTTCAGTTTCCTGTTCACGACCAGGTTGTTCGGTTGCAGTTCGAGGAGGTCGCGGTTGGCGGCGGCTAGGCCGTCCAGCAGTTCCCGGGTCAGGTTTTCCTGGGAGTTGATGAATTTCTTCATTTTCATTGCCGACTCCTTTTTTCGAAAAGCGTTTCCTTATTTAAGACGCTCAGGTGGAAATGAAACCTTCGTGCCAGCCCTGAAAGAAAAGGGCGGCGCTGACCGCCCCGACGTCCGGCGTGCCCAGGGTGCGGTCGCCGTAACTCTTCGCGCGGCCGAATTTCGCGACAAACCGTTCCGTGGCCCTGGCGCCTTCTGCCGCCGCCTTGGCCGCCGCCGCAAGAATTTCCCCGATTTCTGGCGGGGCGTCACCGGCCGCCTTGACGGCGGGGATTATCGCGTCCAGCATGGTTTTGTCGCCCACTCCCGCTTTGGTTATACCCGCTAATTCAGACAGGCCGGATTGGAACATGGCCTTGAGCGTTTCTGGATCAATTGTGTGCGCGTCTTCGTGCACCGCTCCCCCCAAGCCTTCCACGAAGGTCCCGTACAGCGGGCTGGCGCTGCCGCCGGGTACGTCCTGGATGGCGGAGCCCAGATCGACGATGAATTGTTTGAGGCTTTCGTCGTGCGGCGCGGCGGTCATTTCTTCGATGACTTTGGCGATTTTGCCGATGGTTACCCCGTGATCGCCGTCGCCGTAGCGGGAGTCGATTTCCGACAGCCGATCCAGGTTTTGCCGCCACAGCGCCGCGACCGCCCGCAACAGGGCGAAGAGGCGGGGTTGGTCCAGGTGATTGGTTTCGGGTTGGCTATGGTCGTTGGAATTGGACATGGCGGGGTCCTCCGTGTGGACTGGCGAATGGATGTTGGACGCTGCGAAAAGCCTTGGTTATTTTTTCCCCTCGACCCATTTGAAGCCGAAGCCGTAATGTTTGTCGCATTCGGGGTGGCTGGCGAAATAGCGCTCCTCCTTCTGCACCTTTATGCCGTCCTGGTCGTCGGTGATTTTCGCCACGGCGCAGAAAGTGCGCTCGGGGTCGGGGGCGTCGAGGGGGATGAGAATCTCCCCGCCCCGGCCGTCGTAGAGGGTCAGGCGGGCGTTGACGTCGGTGAAGTTGCCGGTGCCTTCGTAGATCATGGCGAAGACCACCACCAGGGAAATCGTCTCCGGCTTGAAGAAGCGCATGTTCTCGCCGTCCCGCGCCGCGCCGGAGCGGTCGTCCTTGTCGAGGGAGATGTAGGGCGGGTTGTTCTTGCTGCCGAAGTCGCCCCCGAGCGGCTGGATGACGCCGCGGTGGCCGGATTTGTCCCGCCACATGCAGCCGAGGTCGAGGTCGGCCCCGCTGCGGCCGCCGCCGCCGAAGAGACTCGCGAGCAAGGACGGTTTGGCCGGGCGGGGCTGGTCCCACTGCAGGTTGGCGTGGATGATTTGCCCCTCGCCCCGCTTCGCCAGGTCGACCCGGTGGGCGTCCCCTTGTTTGTCCAGCCGCACCTTGGAAAGATTAACCGGGGGGGCGGCCGGTGCTTGCAGGGCGGGCGGAGGCGGAGGTTTAATGGCGGCGGGGTCGATATCCTCCCGGCCGAAATGCTTCAGTAAAGCCGGCAGGCCGCCTGCGAAGCCCTGTCCGACCGCCGCCAGGCGCCAGACGGTTTTACGGTAGATTTCGCCGATGATGATGGCCTTCTCGTCGGCGAAGTCGGCGCGGGAAAAGGCGAACCGGGCGGCGACGCCGGCCGGGGCGACCAGGTCCATCCGGCCGTCCCGCAGAGTCTGGAAAGAGGCGTTTTCCAGCGCCGCCGCGAAGACGAGGCGGGACACGGTCGGAGGCAATCGGTCGAGGTCGATTTGGAAAAGGCAGGACCGGCCGCCGGCAGGGCCGGTTTGCACGACCGCGTTTTCCGGGGAGGCGGTTTGCCGTTGGAAGATGAAATAACGGACGTCGGAAAGTTTGCCGTTTTCATCCACGCCGAAACAGCAAAGGTTCGGCGCCGGACCTTCCGTCTGGCAGGTCAGGTCCACTTCCAGCCTTGAACCCACGTCCAAATCGGCCAGCTTGGCCTTTTCGCCGCGCTGTAAATTCCTGCTCATGCCGTGCCTTTCCTGCTTAGACATTGACCCCGAAATTTTTGGCCAGGGGCCCCAGGCCGCCGGCATAGCCCTGCCCGACCGCCTTGAACTTCCAATCCCCGCCGTGGCGGTAGACTTCGCCGAAAATCATCGCCGTTTCCGTGCTCATGTCCTCGGACAAATCGAACCGGGCGATTTCCCTGTTGTCCTCCAGATTCACCACCCGAATGAAAGCGTTATTGACCATGCCGAAATTTTGTTTGCGGAGGTCGGCGTCGTGGATGGTGACGGCAACGGCGATGCGGACGACCTGGGCCGGGACTTTATCCAGATTGATTTTCAGCGCTTCGTCGTCCCCTTCCCCGACGCCGGTGCGGTTGTCGCCGGTGTGCTCGACCGAGCCGTCCGGGGAGACCAGGTTATTGTAGAAAATGAAATCCCTGTCCTGATGCACCCTGCTGTTTTCCCCGAGGAGGAAAGCGCTGGCGTCGAGGTCGAAGTCCTGTCCGTCGGTGGAGCGGGTGTCCCAGCCCAGGCCAATCAGGACGGACTTCAGGCCGGGAGCTTCTTTACTGAGGGATACGTTGCCGCCTTTGGAAAGGGATACGGCCATGGGTGGCTCCTTATTAGGTCATGGGCGGTTGTTTGCCCGGGGGTGATTAACAGAAGTTTTGCCTGAAATTATACCAAGACAGAGACTGAACCTAAGCTTCCACCAGCGATACATGCGCCAGGCGCCCGGTCTTTTCCGGCGACAAGAGAATTTGCTGGCCGTTGGCAAGTTCGACGAATCCGCCCAACCCCACCGGTTTGTCGTGCGTGAGGTCGCGCATTCCTTCCAAATGCTGGTTGATGAAAATCCAGCGTTCCTTGTGGAAGGCGAAATAGCCGACCGGCTTCTTGTCCTTCTCGGCCAGGCGCTCGTTCGGGAAAATGGCCCGGTCGGAATGCCAACGGTACATATATTGATTGTGGTAGACCATGAGCCGGTGCTGGTCGGGCCGGAAGGAACTGCCGTCGCGGCTGGAGTAGAAGTCGAGAACCGGCAGTTGCCCCCGAAACGGCGTGCCGCAGTAGGGACAGACCGGCCGGGTGCTGTTGTCGAAAACGTACCAGCCCTTGACGCAATCCTTATTGAGGCACGGTTGGACCAGGTCGCAGGTCTTGACGAGCGCGTCCTCCCAATTGTCGGCCGAGGGGCGGTTGCGGGGATGGTGCAGGCCGGAAATGAAAGCTTGTTCAATCAGTTCCTTCAGGTAGGGACCGGCTATCGTGTAGGGGAATTTGCCGCAGTCGACCCAGGGGAGGAAATCCTTGTCGTTCGCTTGAATGATATAACGGTTCGAGCGGTCGCCGGAATCCTCTATGAACAGGGCTTTCTCCCCCATTTCCAGGCGTTCCTGAATTTCCGTGTCGGGGCTGTAAATTTTGCCGCCCCTGAGGGGGTGGCGGTGAAAAAGATATTGGTAAATCAAAACCGCCAGGGCGTGCTGGTCCGTTTCCCTACAGGGGTGCCGGCGCTGGGGGTCGGACAGGGGCAGTTGCAAAGTCGCCACCACTTCCGGCGCGATGAAGTCCGGCGTCCCCACCACGTCCGGCGGAAACAGGTTCGGCACCACCAGGCCGTCAATATCGATGATGCAGGCGTCGCCCTTGGCCGGGTCCACCAGGCAGTTCTTGTAGGACAGGTCCGAATGCGCCAGGCCGGCCGCGTGCAGGCGGCGGACGGCGCGGCTCAGGTTCAGGCAAATCCGCAAATAACCCAGGAGCGTGCCCTTCTCCTCCTTCGGCACGAACCGGTTGAAATTCTTCGCCGACGCGAACCATTTGCCGTCCTTCTCCACGTCCTCCAGCATGCTGCCCTTGGGGAAGAAGAACTGCGGCTCGTAAATCGGCACCACTATGCCGGTCCGGCCTTCGTATTCGACGATTTTCTCCGGCCAACGGTACAGCCCCCGCCAAAACTCCCCGCCCGGCTGTTCGAAGATTCCCCGGCGGTATTGGCCGACCAGGCGGTCAATCCGCTCGCGGCCGGTGGGATCCAGGCGTTTACGGAAAAAAGCCACCACATACTTGCGGTGGGGGTCGAAGTAGACGTCCTTGACGCCGCCCTGTTTGGGATCTTTCTTGATAAATTCGACCGGCGTTCCGTCAGTGGCCGTTGTTTTCACCAGGGTCATTCACGTTCCTTGTCAGGGGGGGGGTCAATACACCAAGAGAAGCGTCCGGTCGTCATGGTTGCCTTTGGACCAGAAATCCAGCCAGCGCCGGAGCGCCTGCGCCCTGGCGTCCAGGTCCAGGGACGGGTCGAACAATTCCGGGCAGCCGGCGTTTTCGCCGTCGCCGCGGGGAAGAATTTCCCGCCAGAATTTCCCCCAGAGTTCGCCGTCCGCCACCGCGCTTTCGGAGGGGAAGTAGGCGTCGGTGATGCCGTCCGTGGCGAGAATCAGAAAAGTGAAATCCTCCATGAAAACGTAGCGGAGGCGTTTCTGAATTGCCCCCACGGCGATTTCCTCCTTCATGGTGAGGAAACGGGTTTGCCCGGCGAATTCGCCGCCGTCGGGGAGGCCCAAAACCACGGTCGCAGCTTCGCCGCCGGATTCCGCCCCCTGGTTGCCGGACAAGGCCATGCCGCCGTCGCCGACCCAATAGGTGACGAAAAAATAACCGCCCGCGAATTTTCTAAAAGCCGCGACCAGTAGCGTGGTGTGATAATCCCGGGGAGCGGCCCCGCGCGTCGACGCTTCATTGTGAATCGCCATGTAAGCGGAATAAACCGCGTTATGGAAAATGGCGTCGAACGGCATAACCCCCTGGACAGCCGGTTCGCCGCCGGCTTTATCCCGTGCTTGCCGCCATTCCGCCAGGCTGGACTCCAGCTGCGCCAGGGAATCCCGCATCGCTTCCTGCCCGAGTAGATCGGCCAAAACCGTCAACACCGTCTCGCAGGCCAGTTCCGAACCTTTGCGGGAGAATTTGGCGCTACCCGCCCCGTCCGCGACCGCCACGAAGTTCCAGCCCGATTCCGTCCCCAAGCGTACCGCGAAGTGATCCTCCCGCGCCTTCCCCGCGTGGGCGTGCGAACGGCCCCGGCAACTGGCGGCGACCACGCTCTTGTCCGTCCCTGGAACCGGCTTACCGGCCGTTTCCTCGTCGGCTTTGGGATAGCCCTGGTCGTCGGCGAACGGCAGGTTCTGCCAGAGCGTTTTCGGGTCCGCCGCAAGGTAAAGCGGTTTCGCGTGCGGCCAGCAACCCGACGCGGCCGGCGTTTCTTCCAGGACAAACCAGAGCTTGCCGTCGTAGCCGGCGGGAGGGGTGCCGTGCAGAATTATGACCCCGTTTTCCAGTTCCGCTTGCAGGCCGGTAAGGGCATGAAAACTTTCCGACGCCCGCACGGCGCTGACGCGGTGGCTTTTGTCGACATTCAAATCCAGGCGGTAGGCGAAGGGTTTTCCCGCGTCGCCCAGGATTGGCGGCGCGTCGTCGATAAGTTTTTTCAGAAGATTCGCCAGGCGCGAATTCTCCTGGCCGGGGACCGGCGTTTGGCAGCGGAAATACAGGGTCGGCTCGGCGGGGACGGCGTTTTTCGGCGCGGAGGGGTGGATCGGTTTGGGAGGGATGGTAACCGCGTTGCCTGCGGGGAGAAGCATCGGCAGGAGCGGATTTGCCGTTTCTTGCTGCAAATCGCCCTCCGTTTCCACCCGCCTGGCGTCCTCCGGCGTTGCCCCTTCCGCTTGGGAGCCGGTTTTTTCGGCCTGCATGCGGCCGGAAAAAACCTTAACCTCGCCCATCAACCTGTCGAATCTTTCCAGGTACTCCCGGCGTTTCTCCGGCGGGCAGCGGAGATACTTTTCCTTGAAATCTGTTCGCAGCGTTTCGTATACCGCCCCGTAAGTCCTGCCGACCGGGTCATCCCCAACCCCGGGGTTTTTCTCCACCAATGCCTCCCATTCCGCACAGAACATGCCGTACAGTTTTTGCATCTGCCATTCGTAGGTGGGATCTGCGTCAACCATGGGCGGCCTTTAGAATCGCTCTAATCACAGCGCCAGGCGGATTTCCGGCGGCGGCGGCGGTAAGTCTTCCTGCGTCAGGTCGGTGGACTGACTCTGCCGGCCAACCGCCAGGGACACCCATTGCCAGAACTTGCCGAAGGAACTGCTGTCCATCGTCTCCAACGCCACCACGTCGGTGGCGAATTTACGGAGGGGCTCGGTCTTCGCCTTGGGGCCGGCGGCGCAGGCGATCAGGTGGGTGAAACGGTAATTCCGGATTCTTACGCACATGTCGTCGAAAAGCATGGTGTCGGAGGGGGAGCCGTCCGTCATCACCACCGCCAGCGGGATCCAGTCCCCCTTCGCCGTTTCCGTCGATTTCACCACCTCCGCGTCGTAGCGGCGGCACAGCAATTCCAAGGCTTCGCCGAGATTGGTCGGGGACGACTCCAACGGCGGCAGCTCCGGCATGACGAAGGCGTTCAATTCGGTGAGGGGAACGAGCACCCGGGCGGCGCGGTCGAAGGTGATGAGGGAGAGGTGGACCGTTTCCATGGCGTAGGGGTCACGCCTCAGGCTGGACAGAAGGGACTGCAAGCCGGTTTGCACCGCCTGAATGGGTTCACCCCGCATGGAGCCGGAGGTGTCCAGTAAAATGTAGATGGGTAATTTCCGCATGCGTTTCTTCTAGTATTCACCGCTTGACCAACGTGATTTCCGGCGGCGGCGGCGGCAGATCGCTGATGCTGCCGGCTTCCGCCCCGGCGTCCACTTTCTTGCTGCTGGCGGAGATGGACGACGACACGAACTTGAAGAAGGCGGCGATGGAATTCGAATCCGCCGTGTCCAACCGCACCACGTTCTCGCCGGCGATGCGTTGCAGGAGGTCGGTGTTGGCGTGATCCCCGGCGGCGCAAGCCACCACCACGCCCCAACTCATGGCCTTGAATTCGCGTAGACCCGCGTCGATGTTGTCGGTCGGTTCGCCGTCCGTCATGATGAACACCAGGGGCTTCCAGTCGCCTTTCTGGCCGGGCGTGCTTTTCACCACTTCGGTCTGGGCGCATTTCACCAAGAGCTTCAGGGCGTCCCCCAGTGACGTGCCGCCGCCGGCGGTAAGGGCGGGGACCTGGAATTTAACCACTTCGGTGAGGGGCACGATTTGCCGGGCGCTCGTTTCGAAAGTTATCAGGCTGACGAAGGCCTGTTCCAGCGCATGCGGATCTTTCCGTAAGGCCGACTGCATGGTCTGCAGACCGTTTTTCACCGCTTCTATCGGTTCCCCCGACATCGAGCCGGAGGTGTCAATCAACAAGTAAACCGGGAGTCTACGCATGGCATTCGCCTCCGAAAATAAACAGAAACCGTCCCTGCATTGTGGACGCCTGGACCGGTTTTGTCAAACCCTAAAAAACCTCCGTCTCCCGCTAATGGGTAAGATCGGCGACAACGGCTCCGGCGGCCCGAATCAGGTCGTCTGGCGCCATCAGAAGCTGCGTTCCCCTTATGCCGGCGGAGACGTATATTTTCTCGTGCAGGAGCGCCGTATCGTCAATGAAGCTGGGGAACGGCTTCTTCATGCCGATGGGCGAGCAGCCGCCCCGAATGTAACCGGTGACCGGCTGAAGTTCCTTCAGCGGGAGCATGACGCAGGACTTGTTGCCGGAAGCCTTGGCGGCTTTCTTGAGATCCAGTTCGGCGTTCCCCGGGATGACGCAGACCAGGTGGCCGTGATCGCCTTTGAGGACCAGGGTCTTGAAAATCACCGCCGGATCGATTCCGAGAACCCCGGCCAGGTGTTCGGCCGAGAGATCCTCCTCGTCCACCTCGTAACCGATCAGGGCGTAGGGGATGTCCGCGCGGTCGAGGATGCGGGCGGCATTGGTCTTGACGGGTTTCACGGCGCCTCCGAAGCTTCGCGAGTACTGGCGGCGGACTGAAATTGGGAAAAGTACCTTTAACCACAGAGACGCAAAGGGCACAGAGAACCGCATTTTTTAAAGGCGCCCTAAAGACAATCGCGGTTCTCTGTGTCCTTTGCGTGGACTTTTCGAAAAAATCGAGCAGACCACCGCTCGATTTCTTCGAAAGTTTAACCTCTTTGAGGACAAGGGTTTTATTTTCGGCAGTTCAAAGGCACAGGCTGAGTTGACCTAATTATATAGCTAATCCTGGCTACCC
>JAVBTZ010000150.1:0-4374 GCA_031555915.1 Planctomycetota bacterium | reverse complement strand
CCCCGAATACCGCAAAATGAAGGAAGAACGCGACCGCTTGGGCATCCCCCCCCTGCCCCTGAACGAAGCGCAGGTCGACGAAATCATAAATACCTTGAAAATGGGGCTGGTCACCCCCATGGACGGCCCGGAAGACCTGATGGAAATGCTCAAAACCCGCGTCCCGCCGGGAGTCGACCCGGCCGCCAAACGCAAAGTCGAGTTCATCGTCGACTTCATCACCAACAAGGCCGGCATCGTCGCCCTGGACGGCCCGCAAATCATCCAGATGCTCAAAAACATGCAGGGCGGCTACGCCCTGCCCGTGTTCCTTTTCCTGTTGGAAATCCCCAAAATGGCCCCGGGCGCCATGGAAGGCCTCTCCGCCACCCCCCTGGCGGCCGAAACGATCGACCTGGTGTACGCCCACTTCAAGGCCGGAAACGAACAGGCCGCCCTCACGATCCAAAACTGGCTGAACGCCACCTGGTTCAAGCAAAACCCGCCCATGCCGGAACGCATGCCCCTCACTGTATACCGGGTAAAAGGCGAAGTAAACACCGACGACCTCTCCCCGGCAACCTACGCCTTCACCCGCTCGGACATCCCGCTGCACGCCCTGAAGATGGGCGAAACGCGCTTCCCCGGCGGCTACGCCGAAATGCTGCAAATGCGCGCCGCCGCGGAAAAAGCCCAAGCCGCCGGCGAACCGGCCTTCCCCCCGGTGTTTGTCGCCGATACCCTGGGAACCGGTTCCAGCCGGAAATCCGCCATCAACTCGCTGGTCTGGGTACTGGGGCGGGACATCCCCGGCGTCCCCAACCGCCGCCAGGGCGGAGTGGCGCTGGCCGGCCGCATCGCCCCGATATTCTACAATTCCTTCGAGGACGCCGGCGGGCTCCCCTTCACCGCCGACGTAAGGAAACTCGAAACGGGACAGCGCATCGTCCTGCATCTGGACGCCAAAAACGGCCAGGGCAAAGTCATGAACGAAAACGAAACGGCCGAGCTGTCCGCCTTCTCCTTCCCCAAAAATCTCCCCGACGAATACCGCGCCGGCGGCCGGATCAACCTCATCGTCGGCCGCCGCCTCACCACCGAAGTCTCGCGGCGCACCGGCATCAAACACGCCACCCCCTGGGTGGAAACGCCCCAGCCCCAGGCGAAACCCGGCCAAGGCTATACCATGGCGCAAAAACTGGTCGGCCACGCCTGCGGAAAACAAGGCGTCCTCCCCGGCGAAAGCTGCGAACCGGCCATCTCCACCGTCGGTTCCCAAGACACCACCGGCCCCATGACCCGCGACGAACTGAACAACCTGTCCTGCCTGAAATTCGCGGCTCCCCTGGTCCTGCAGAGCTTCTGCCACACCGCCGCCTATCCCAACGCCAAGGATCTGGCCAACCACGAAAGCATGCCGCCCTATTTCACCAGTCGCGGCGGCGTCGCCCTGAAACCGGGTGACGGCATCATCCATTCCTGGCTGAACCGGCTGATCCTCCCCGATCGGGTCGGCACCGGGGGCGATTCGCACACCCGTTTCCCCTTGGGGATTTCCTTCGCGGCGGGGTCGGGGTTGGTGGCGTTGGCGGCGAGCCAGGGCTTTATGCCGATTGAAATGCCGGAGTCGGTCCTGGTGAAATTTTCCGGGCAACTGGCGGAAGGGATAACCCTTCGCGACCTCGTGAACGCGATACCCCTGTTCGCGATGCAGGAGGGCCTCCTCGACCGGCCGGGCGAAGGCAACCAAAACGTCTTCAACGGCCGGATTATGGAAATGGAGGGGCTGCCGCAGTTGACCCCCGAGGAAGGCTTCGAACTCACCTGCGCCAGCGCCGAACGTTCGGCCGCGGCGGCGACGATCGCCTTGTCCGTGGACTTGGTCGAGAAATACCTCCGCCACAACCTGTCGGTTATCAAGGACCTGATTGACGCCGACTATCAGGACCGGGCGACTTTGGTAAGACGCCGGGCCGAGATGGAGAAATGGCTGGAGCACCCCGACCTGATGTACCGGGACGACGAACACGCCGAATACTCCGCCAGGCTCGACATCAATCTGGCGGAGATCCGCGAACCGGTCTTGGCCTGCCCGAACAACCCCGACCAGGTGTACAAGTTGTCGGAGCGTGCCGGCGAAAAAATCGACGAAGTGTTTATCGGCTCCTGCATGGCGAATGTCGGGCATTTCCGCCTGGCGGCAAAGTTGATCGCGGCGGCCGGCGGCAAACTGGGGGTGAAGCGTTTGTGGCTGACCCCGCCGACCCGCCTGGACCGGGATATATTGGAACGCGAGGGAATCCTGAAGGACTTCGCGGCCTGCGGAGCGCGGGTGGAAATCCCCGGTTGTTCCTTGTGCATGGGTAATCAGGCCCGGGTTGAACCTGGCGCGGTCGTATTCTCGACCAGCACCCGCAACTTCGACAACCGCATGGGCGAGGGGGCGCAGGTGTACCTCGGGTCGGCAATTTTGGCGGCGGCGACGGCGGTTTTGGGGCAATTGCCGACGGTGGAGGAGTATTTCCTGCTGTATCGGCAAATAGGATCCTGAAGTATATGGTAACCGATATTGTGGCGTACCGTTTCTTTGAATTTTCCATTTGCATCGGATAAGGGAAAGAACTATATAAACTATCTTGACTAGTGCTATGAAATGGTGGCAGTGAACCATGTTGCGGGTTATTTTTTTGTGAGGGAGCATGAAGATGAAGAGAATGGTGCTGGCGGTGGCGTTGCTGGTTTGTGTGTCGACCTCGGGTTTTGCGATGCAGATGATGGACTGGAATTGGATTCAACAAAAAGCGAACCAAGGCGACGTCGAAGCCATAATGACCATGGCGCATGCGACGTCGAACCCGGCCGAGGCCATGGAATGGTATGACAAGGCGGCCCAGAGAGGTAATGCCGAAGCGGCTTACTGGATGGGCATGCAGTTCCTGCCCGGTGGTTCGCGGGGACAGGATATGGCCGTGGCCACCAGCTGGCTGGAGAAAGCGGCCAATGAGGGATATGGTCCGGCGCGGGAAGAATTGCAGCGCTTGAACCCGCGCCAGTTCGACCCGAACAATTCCGGCGGCATGGTCGGCGGCTTGCCGGGCGGCAGGGATCCCATGGAACGCCTTATGTACATGGCGGAACGGGGCGATGTCGAGGCGATGTTCCGGCTGGGCCAGAAGCTCTTCAACGGCGGGGCCGGCAGCGGCCATGACGAACGCGCGGCTTTCATGTGGTTCCAGAAGGCGGCCAACGCCGGTTACACTCCGGCCATGCACCAGTTGGCGCAGATGTACGGCCGCGGCATCGGCGTGCGGCAGGACGTCAGCAAAGCGCGTTATTGGGACATGATGGCCGACCGTCACGGCAGGTAAGCACTGGAACCGTGGTACCAAGCTTGAACCGGGGCGGGGCCGTTGGGTCCGCCCCGGTTTTTATACCGTCGGTCGACGCTGGCGCGGTGACTTGACAGTATCCGGCTTCGCTATAGAATTACTGGGTGTAAACATATTTTTCCCCAAAAAAACGGGTGCTGCGCGGAGGTTTTTCTTTTTTGAAAGGGAACGGCAAAATGAAAAGAATGCTCTTGGCGGTAGTTTTATTGGTCGGGGTGTGCTCGTCCGGTTTCGCGATGCAGGTCATGGACTGGCGCTGGATTGAAGAAAAGGCGAACCATGGCGATGTCGAAGCGATGCTGACTTTGGCGCAACAGGCCCAGAATCCGCAATTGGCCGAACCCTGGTACCGGCGGGCGGCGAACGCCAACAATCCCATCGCCGAATTCTGGATGGGGCAGCAGTATCTTCCGGCCGGCATGTTTGGCGACAACCGCCAACAGGCCACGGATTGGTTCAACCGGGCGGCGCTGCAGGGCTATTATCCGGCCCAGGAAGCTTTGTCCAGAATAAACAATACCCAGCCCCCGCACCCCTGGGATCACATGCGGGGGATACCCATGGGCGGCGGCGAACATCCGCGGCGCGAGGACCGGCTGGAAAGGATGGCGGAACGGGGCGACGTCGAGGCGATGTATCAACTGGGCATGATGCTGTTCAACGGCGGGATCGGCGGCCGGCACGACGAACGGGCGGCGTTTGTGTGGATACAAAAGGCGGCTAATCGCGGCAACACCCAGGCCATGCACCAATTGGCCACCATGTACGGCCGCGGGATTGGGGTGCGTCAGGATTTGAATTTGGCCCGGCATTGGGACATGGAAGCGCATCGCTACGGCGGATATTGAGTTCGTCGGGCTTGTGTTACGGTGACGGTTTTGTATACTGAACACGTGAAACCGCAGCCTTTCCGGGTTGCGGTTTTTTACGGTACTATACCGGTATCGGGGGTGAATGTTGATTTTTTTTTTTTTGGGACATGAAGAGATTAAAAGGGGGGGTGTGT
>JAVBTZ010000169.1:0-13728 GCA_031555915.1 Planctomycetota bacterium | reverse complement strand
ATTATTCTCCGTTCTGGGCGGGCTTCGCCCCCCAGCCCCCCCGCTGAATTCGATACCTTCAGGAGCTCCGCCCGCTTTGAATTCGAAGCCGCTTTGGTGGCCCGAACGCAAAATGCGCTTCGCTCTTTTGCTCAAAAAGGTAGGGCCGCGTAACTAGTTTCAAATGGGTTTATACCGAGTGATGTAACTGCACTTCCTTTTACGCGGCCCATTAACTGCGTTTCTATAACCGCTTTAACCGCTTAACCGCGCACCGCAACCACTATTTGACTCTTTTATAACCGCATTGCACGGGGGGCTGGTTGCGCCCCCCCGCCCCCTGCAACCAGCGTGACGCTGGACCCAATTACGCCAAGGGGAGATGATACCGCTCCCCCTTCCCCATCCGTCACAACTTCTTCAGCACCTCCACCCCCTCCGGCATATCAAAATACTTGGCAATAATCCGCTCGTAAAAATCGTAATTGCGATTGTACAACTTCTTCCCCCCCTCGTTCGCCGTAGACAAATACGCGTCGTAAACCCGCCGCCAATTGGTCCGATCATTCTGCTCCGAATACACCAACCCCTTCTCGCGACCCTCCTTCGAACGCTTCCGCCAATCCCACCTGACCGACATGAAAGCAGCCACAATCGTCTCCGACTTCATCACGTCCATCCCGGCCGACGCCTTCGAAGTGTCCCAACGGAAATCCGAAAGCAGCTAGGTCAGTTGCCGCTCCCTCAGGCGCTGGCGGATGAAACAGGTGGGGATGGCCAGCTTGCCGTCCTCCGGCCGGGAGCGCGGATTCCAGGCGAATGCCAACTGCCCGGCGGCGGGGAGGAGGGCAATCACCGGGCTGATCCGCAAATCCACCCGGGCCGACTTCTTCTTCGACGCCACCAGGAATTCGAGGAACAAACCGGGATCGCGACGTTCGATGTCGGCCAGTTCGGCGAGGATCGCCTTCCGGTCGTTCGCGGCGTCGGTGCCGGGCTGGTAGAGATCCCGCATCACCAACGGCATGAACTTCTCCTTCAGGTTGGCGAGAAGCCGGCCGATTTTCCGCACCGCCCCGCATTCGCGGCTGATCAGGAACTCCCGCGTCGGCTCCGGCAGCTCGCCGGAACTGAAACGGTTCTCCGTTTCCTGGATGGTCTCGGCAAGGATGGCCAGGGTTTGGCCGGTGATTTTGTTCTGCAGGCTGGTGAGTTTACTGATCTCCACCCTGAGGGTCTGCCGCGCCTGGGACAGCTCCGACTTGTCCTGTCTGGCGGTTTTGGCATTGGGGTTGATGGCTTTCAGCTTATCCTCCACCGCCGCCATTTCCTTTTCGAACGCGTCCACTTTCAGCGCCAGGGAGTCCAAAAGCTCGTTCAGGAGCGTCCTCTGCGCCTTGGCGTTGATGAGCTTCCTCAGCGCCTTGTCCGCCTTCCAGTTCGGGGAATTCCGTTCGTTGATTTCCAGGTTCTCGTCCATGGCCGGCGTGCATTCGCGGTTCATCACCGCCGCCAGGTATTCGTCGGCGTACACCACGTTCGTGATGCTTTTGGACACCTCCAAATGCTTGACGACGTCGTTCTTGCAATCGTCGACGACGTGCTTCCGTACCTCGGGTTTAAGCCACCAATGCGCGAAGCCGACCACCCCGTAACGGAGGAAGGCCCGCACCGGCAGTTCCATCGTCTCGTGCTTGGGAAGGAATGCCAGGCAGGTTTTTTCATAGACGTCCCAGAATTCCTTGATGAGCATGCTCTCGATGTAGACCGTCTCCTGGTTGATGCCGGCGATGCGGATGGCCAGCTGCTTGTCGCGGTCCCGCAGGTTTTCCAGGGACATCGACCTCGGTAGCGTTTCCTCCTCGTCGTCGTCGTCGGAACCGCGGGAAATTTTACTGAAGAGGCCGAAGGCCGAACGGCCCTGGCCGGATTTTTTCGCCGCCGCCTCGGCTTCGTTCAAACGCACCCGGAGTTGCGCCCGCTTGTGGGCGGCTTCCTCGGCGATAATGCCCAGGGCCCGGAGATAAATTCCCCCCCCCAGCCGCAGGGTGGTGTCGAGTTTCGCCCCGCCCAGCGCTTCGACCAGCGGCTCCCGTTGCCCCAAACGCCAGCCTTGCTCAATTACCGCCGGCAAAGCCAGGCGCTGCGAATCGGCAAACAGGGTCCATTGGTTGATCGCCATGTTTTCCGCCTCCAGCATTTCCTTGGAGGGAAGCGGCGGCGGCGGCAGGTCGTTCTCGCGGGCGGCGGCGATTTTCTCGTTCAGATCTTTGCGGCGGTTCAGGCGTTTGGCGATCATATCCTCGGCCCGGGCGGCGTCGGGGATCTTGTCGGTCTCCCGATCCTGGCGATCGTACTCGGCCTTGACCGCATCGGGGAGGTCCGGCGTGGCGGCAAGCAGGGTGGCGCGTTCCTCCTTGAAGACCGCGCACATGTCGTAAAGATTCAGGCGGCCCTCGATGGCGCGGCGGAAATCACGGTCGACAGGCATGCTGTCCGGCGGCGGTTTGAAGGGTTTGCCCAGATCGGCGTCGGAAGGGGTCTCCGCCACGGAGCGTAGGGCGCCCGGCTGCCCGGGCTGTCCCGGTTGACCCGGCGGCGGGGTATCGACCTCGGGTACGAACTCCCCCACCACCCCCGCTTCGGCGGCGGCTTTGGCGAGGGCGAGTTCCCGGTCCTCTTCCTCGGCCTGGGCCTCCACGGCGAAGACGCCGTCGTTCGCGCCGGAACCGACGCTGTCGGCGGCAACCATGGCGCCGGCGGCGGCGTAGCGTTCGGGGAGGGCGTTGAGGCGATCGGGGAGAACTATTTTCGGCGGCGGCGGAGCCTTTTTTTCGGTTGGCGGGGCAGTTACCGCCGGGGTCTTCGGCCCGGGTTTGCCGGCCGGTTCGGCCTTGCCGTTCATGGCGCGTTGTCCCGCGGCCGCGTCCCGGTAAATATGGGTGGTCGGTTTCCGCTTGCGGGCCTCGGCCTCGGCCTGGAGTTCTTCACTGATGGCCTGTTCCTCGGCCTCGGCCCGTTCCTCGGCCAGTTCGTCGGAACGATGGATGTTATCGGGGCCGATGGCGTCGGTGGCGTAACGGATGGAGGTGTGGTGGCGGACAAACGGCGTCTTAACCCCCAGCTCCCGGGCGACGGGAGAGGCGCTGTCCGGTCCGGCGGCGTCGCTGGCGGCGGCCAATTCTTTCGCCGGCCCGGCGGCGGCGGTCGGGGGACGGCCGGACTGGCTCGCGGCGGGTTTGGCTGGAGCGTTTGCGGTTACGGAACCGGCGGCGAGGTATTCGGCGGTTTTGTCGCCGGACCTGGGGCGGTTGTCGGCGTGGGCGCCGACATCGGCCAGCGTCCCGGCGTTGGTGAAGAGGGAGCCGGGGTCCGCGTTTTCCAAAACGCCTGTTTCTTGGACCGCGGACGCGCGGGCGGCCAGATCGGGTGCGGTTTCCAGGGGTGCGGATTTCTTGTGCAGCAGGTTGGAGAGGTCGGCCGGCCTGCGGCCGGCCCGGTCGGTGAATTCGATGGCGAAGGGACCGATTTGTATGGTGTCGCCAAGTTTCAAACGTACCGGCCGGCTGAGCCGTTTACTGTTCAAGAAAGTGCCGTTGGTGGACTCGAGGTCTTTCAGTCCCACTTCGCCGCCGCGGGCGAGGACGACGGCGTGACGCTTGCTGACGGCGGGCGAGGGTAGGTAGACGTCGCACTCGATGCTGCGTCCGAGGAAAATGGGGTAGCCGTCGGCGACGTCGAGTATTTTCATTCCTTGAGGTAATTTAACCATTAGGCAGAGGGTTTGCATCAGCGCTCCCAATAAACTGCGGCAGTCCTCGTAAACCGGCGGCATTCCCCGCCGTCGCTGACGCGTGGGGGAAGCAAATGGCTGCGAGAGCATCCTTGATAACTTATTTCGGAAAAGTCGACGCTTCATGGGTCAAAAAACGGATATTAGATTGACTTTGCCCCGAATAGCGGCAAAATAACCGGCAAAAGCCTACTCTGCCGTGCTTTTTCGGACAAATGCACGACTTGTGCCACATATAATTCAGACAAAACTAAATACCCAGCCATTATATACTGTTTCAACCATTCCAGCAAGTTTTCACTAAGGGAGACCCGTTGATGTCGGATGCTGTTTTACAAAGTTCCGTTACCGGTTGGCCGGAACCAAAACGCGGAAAAGTACGCGATGTTTATGATCTTGGCGATAAAATCCTCCTAGTGGCTACCGACCGCATTTCGGCCTTCGATGTAGTTTTCCCCACACCCATACCGGACAAAGGCCGCATTCTCACCGGGTTAACCCTGCACTGGCTGGATCAATTGGCCGGAGTGGTACCGAGTCATCTGCTCGGTTCATCCCTGGATTCCCTGGATTTGTCGGCGGCGGACCGCGCGCTGTTGTCCGGCCGCTCGCTTCTGGTGAAGAAGGCGAAAGTTCTTCCTTACGAATGTATTGTCCGGGGGTACCTAATCGGCTCGGGCTGGAAGGAATACGCGAAGAGTGGAACAGTCTGCGGCCTGACCCTCCCGGTCGGATTGAAAATGGCGGATCGGTTACCCAAGCCTATTTTCACCCCTTCGACCAAGGCCGAGGTCGGTCACGACGAAAATGTTTCCTTCGAAGTGATGCGGCGGGACTTGGGGCCGGAGCTGGCGGATCAGGTCAAGGGCTACGCCCTGGCGCTTTACCGGCAAGCCGCCGCCTACGCGCTGGAGAAGGGGATAATCATCGCCGACACCAAGTTCGAGTTCGGAGTGGCGGACGGCAAGGTAATCCTAATCGATGAAGTGCTGACCCCGGACTCATCGCGCTTCTGGCCCCGGGACGCTTGGCAAGCCGGGACCAATCCGCCTTCCTTCGACAAGCAGTATCTCCGCGATTGGCTGGAAGGTGAGGCGCACTGGTCCAAACAGCCGCCGGCGCCGGCCCTGCCGGAGCGGGTGGTGCGGGCGACCCGGGAGCGTTACCTGGAGGCCTACCGGATTCTCACCGGCAAGGAACTGTAAAGAGGACCCATGGCCAAAAACCACCCCGTCCGCCACGCCCTGGAATACGCCGCGGCCCGGGCGGTTGTCGCCGGCCTGTCGCTCTTGCCCCTTGGGGCGGCGGCCTGGGTCGGCCGCCGTCTGGGGGACGTCTTCCGCCTAATCGACGGCCGCCACCGCCGGCGGGTTTACGCCCAGGCGGCGGAGCGCCTGGGTCTTTCCGGCGGGGAACTGGACCGTTTCGTCAAGGAGAATTTCCGCCATTACGGCATGGTCCTGGCGGAATTTTCCCATTTGGCCGGCCTGACGGACGACGACCTCTGCCGCACGGTCGACCTGGGTCCCTTGCGTGAATGCGTCAAGAATCTCCGTGCCGAAGGCAAGGGAATCATTTTCATCACCGCCCATTTCGGCAACTGGGAATGGAGCAATGCCACGGCCCGGGCGTTTGGGGCCGAAGGCGGCTGCATCGCCAGGCCGTTGGACAATCCGTACCTGAATGAATATGTCCGCCGGATACGTGAACGGGGCGGCATGCGCATTTTCGACAAGCAAGGGGCGATACGGAAGGCTTTGGGGGAGCTTCGCGCCAATAGGATGGCCGGCATCCTCATCGATCAGGACGCGGGCAAAGCCGGCGTGATGTCGGATTTTTTGGGTAAACCGGCCAGCACCATCACCGTCCCCATCGAGCTCGCCATGCGTACCGGCAGTCCCATGCTGGTGGTGGTGTTGCGGCGGGGGGGCGGGGAGCGGCGTTTTAGCATGCTATTCAATCCGATCCCGCACCGGGCCAATCCCGACGCCCCGGTCGGGGAGGAGACGCGGCGGTTGGTGGACGCGGTGAACGCCGATTTATGCCGGTTGATAATGCAGGCGCCGGAGCAATGGTTTTGGCTTCATCGCCGCTGGAAGAGCGTGGGGGAGTTTTGAGGCATGGCCAACAAGAGTTTTTTCTTTGCCGCCGGGGCGGTGGGAACGGCGCTGTTGCCGTTTTACCAAGGGCTGGAAGGGTCGGCGAACCTGCCCCGCCAGGGCGGTTGCATCATCGCCGCCAACCATTCCAGTTTCCTGGACGGCCCCATGCTGGCCATGGCCTACTGCCAGGCGCGTTTGCAGCCCTTGCATATGATTGCCTACGCGGAGCCGTTCGAGCATTGGCTGATGGGCTGGGTGCTTCGGTCGGCGAATTGTATTCCTTTCAAGCGGGGCGACCGCGGGAGTCAGGCGCTGATGATGCATACCGCCCTGGGTTGGCTGAAGGCCGGCGAAGCGGTGGGCATTTTCCCCGAGGGCCACATCAATCATCGGCCGCGCCTGAACAATCCCCGGCCGGGAGCGGCCTTGCTGGCGTTGGAGTCGGGTCTTCCCCTGATCCCGACGGCGATAATCGGCACCCACAAGATCTTGCCGAGGGGGGCGTGGTTGCCGCGATTGGCCGCGAGGGCGAAGGTGGTGTTCGGGCCGCCGATCCGGCTGTTGGACAAGGAGCGGATGTACCGGGAGCTGGACCGGGAGGATCGGGAGATGTTGGTAAGGAATCTCGGTTACCGGTTGATGCGTTCGATTGGCATGTTGATGGGTCGGGGGGTGCGGGAGTGAGGGGCAGAGCTTAATAATGACGGATTTGGGTTATGCCTTGTTGGATTGCGGCGGCGGCAGGAAATTGGAACGTTTCGGCGGGGTGACGGTGGCGCGACCGGCGCCGGCGGCGGCGGCAGGGCGGCGTTGCCCCGACGCGGTTTGGCAGGGGGCGGCGTTGTCCTTCACGAAGGAAACGGGCTGGGCGGGTGAAGCGCCGGCGGATTGGCGGGTGCGGTTAGGGGAGGCGGAACTTCTGCTGCGGCCGGCTGCGGGCGGACAAGTCGGGGTGTTCCCCGAGCATTTGGCGGTAGCCGAGGCGACCGCGGCCATGTTGCGGCGGTTCCGCCCGCCGCCGGCGGGGGCCGAAGCTTCGGCCGGCCCGCCCAACCGAACTCTTCGCATTCTGAATCTTTTCGCCTACACCGGCTTGGCGACGCTTTGCCTGGCCGCCCTGCCCGGTACGGAAATAATTCACTTGGACGCGTCAGCGGCGGCGGTGCGTTGGGCGCGGGAGAACGCGGCGCGGTCGGGTCTGGGCGACCGTCCCATTCGTTGGTTGACGGACGATGCGCTGGGGTTTATGCGTCGCGAAGCCCGCCGGGGTAAGAGGTACGATCTGATTCTGGCGGATCCGCCGGCGTTCGGCCGGGGAAAAAGGGGCGAGTGGAAGCTGGAGCGGGACGTGCCGGAACTGTGCCGCATGGCGGCGGAACTTCTAGAGCCGGCCCAATCGGGGTTTGTTCTTACCTGCCACCGCGAAGGCCTGAGTCCGGCCGTTCCCGCGGAATGGGTTGGCAAGGCTTTCCCCGGGTCGAGGGGAAAAATTCGGGTGGAAGAACTGGCGTTGCCGACGGTGGACGGGCGGAGTTCGTTGCCGGCGGGTATTGCGGTTTTTTTGGAACAGGAACCCAAATGTCCCACAACTCCTTCGGCCGGCTCCTGACCGTCACCACCTGGGGGGAAAGCCACGGCGCGGCCATAGGCTGCGTCATCGACGGTTGTCCCGCCAAGATCCCGCTGACGGAAGCCGATATCCAACCCCGCCTGGACCGCCGCCGCCCTGGCCGTAATCCCCAGGTCAGCCCGCGAAACGAACCGGACGCAGTAAAAATTATGTCCGGGACTTATGCGGGAAAAACCACCGGCGCCCCCATTTCCCTGCTGATTGAAAACCGCAACCAACATTCCGCCGACTATGCGGAACTGGCCCCAATCTACCGCCCCGGCCACGCCGACGCCACTTATCATAACAAGTACGGCATCCGCGACCCCAGGGGTGGAGGCCGCGCCTCGGCCCGGGAAACGGCGGCGCGGGTCGCCGCCGGAGCGGTGGCGGAGCGGCTCCTGGCTTATTTCCCCGACACGGCATCCCTCCGCATCCAAGCCGCCCTGATTAAACTGGGCCAAGTGCCGGCAGAGGCCCAGGTCTGGAACAGGCAAACCATCGACGCCAACCCCTTCTTCTGCCCCGCCCCTGACGCCGTGGCGGCCATGGAAGCGGCGCTGTCGGCGGCGCGGGAACGGGGCGATTCACTGGGGGGAGTGGTCGAGGCGAGGGTGGATAACGTTCCGCCGGGTTTGGGTGAACCGTTGTACGATCGGCTTGACGCGCGGCTGGCCGGATATTTCATGGGGATAAACGCGGTGAAAGGGGTGGAAATCGGGGCAGGTTTCGCCGCCGCCGAGTTGACCGGGAGCGAGAACAACGACGCCATGCGCAGCCCGGCTTCCGGCAGGATTGCCGACGCCTACCAAAGCAATCACGCCGGGGGGATTCTCGGGGGGATTTCGACGGGCGGGGAAATTGTGGTTCGGATTGCCTTCAAGCCCACGCCGTCCATTGGTCGAATTCAGGAAACGGTTGACGAGCAACTGGCGAATCGCGAGTTGGCGATCGGCGGCAGGCACGATCCGGCGGTGTGCATTAGGGCGGTGCCGGTGGTGGAGGCGATGCTGGCCTTGGCGCTGGCGGATTTTTATTTGTTGTATCGGGCAAGTAAGCACTAGGGGTGTGAGAATTCGTGCGTGTCCCCATAATTCTCCCTTTTCCCACGCGTGAACGGCGCTATAACCCAGCATTAGCAGTACAGCTCTCCGCGGAGCGAACCATGGCGGTTGCGGTACCCGAACGGAAGTCCCGGTTGCACGGGGTCCGTGGGGTTTTTTGGTTGGGCGTGTGGGTGCGGTTTAACCTGGTCGGGGAGAAAGGCGGGTAGTGAGGCCGGACTCTAGACACGCCCGGGGATATAATGACCCGATATCTCCACCATTCAACTCCACGGGCCTCGGTAAGAGCTCGCCGGAACCTCCGTTCCCTTTTTTTTCGAAGAGGGGCGGGAGATGCCCATTGGATCTCGCGCCATTTCCGGCCTTGCATTCCGTCCCGAGCAAGGATAAAATATTCCCTTTCGAAAACGGCGCGCCCCTAGGCGGCGCGCCGTTTTATAAACGCCTAACGGGAGACCACGGCACCATGTCGGACGAAGAATACAATTTTCACAAGATCGAAGAAAAATGGCAGAAACGCTGGGAAAAAGAGGGCATCTTCAACAACCGCCGCCATGACCGGCCGTCCTTCTATGTCCTCAACATGTACCCCTACCCCTCCGGCGTACTCCACATGGGCCACGTCCTGAATTACACCATCGGCGACGTCATGGTCCGGTATAAAATTCTCAGGGGCTTCAACGTGCTCTCCCCAATGGGCTGGGACTCCTTCGGCCTGCCGGCGGAAAACGCGGCCATCCGCACGGGAGTGCATCCGCACGAATTCACCGAACGCAATATCGCCCGCATGCGGGAGCAAATGAAACGGGCCGGCTGGGGCTACGACTGGAACCGCGAATTCGCCACCTCCCACACCGATTATTACAAGTGGACGCAATGGTTTTTCCTGAAATTTTATGAGAAGGGCATGGTGGTCAAGAAAACCGCGCCGGTCAATTGGTGCGACTCCTGCCAGACCGTCCTCGCCAACGAACAGGTCAAGGAAGGCGAATGCGAACGCTGCGGTTCGCAGGTGGTGCAGAAAGACATGAACCAGTGGTTCTACCGCCTGTCGCAGTTCGCCGAACGCCTGTTGCAGGGCCACGAAAAACTGCGGGGACACTGGCCGGACGCCGTCCTGGCCATGCAGGAGGAGTGGATAGGGAAGTCGATCGGGGCCGAGGTGGAGTTCAAGGTGAAGGAAACGGGCGACCCGCTGCCGGTCTTCACGACGCGGCCGGACACCCTGTGGGGCGTCACCTTCATGTCGGTCGCGCCCGAACATCCGCTCGTGGAAAAACTCATCGCCGGCACCCCGCAAGCGGAAAAGATTCGCGAAGCGGTCAAGAAGATGCGCGCCGGCGGCACTTCCGCCAAGGAACTCGCGGCCCAGGAAAAGGAAGGCGTCTTCACCGGCTTCCATGTGCTTAACCCGGTAAACGGCGCCGAAGTCCCGCTGTGGGTCGCGAACTTCGCCCTCATGACCTACGGCACCGGCGCGGTGATGTCGGTCCCGGCCCACGACCAGCGCGACTGGGAATTCGCCAAAAAATACGGCCTGCCGATTGTCCAGGTCATCCAACCCCAGGACGGCACCGGCCCGGCCGAATGGAATGCGGCTTTCGTCGAAGCCGGCAAAATCGTCAATTCGGGGCCCTTCACCGGCGAGCCGGACAACTTCCAGGCCATCCCGAAAATCGTCGAATGGCTGGATAAGCAGGGCAAAGGCAAGAAACAAATCAACTACCGCCTCCGCGACTGGCTCCTCTCCCGCCAGCGCTATTGGGGCGCCCCCATTCCCATGATCTATTGCGACGCCTGCGGCATCGTCCCGGTCCCCGAAAAGGACCTGCCGGTGTTGTTGCCAACCGACATCGACTTCACCCACGGCCAGGGGAACCCCCTCCTCCGGTCGAAATCGTTCCTCAATGTCCCCTGCCCCAAGTGCGGCAAACCGGCGCGGCGCGAGACCGACACCATGGACACCTTCGTCGACTCCTCGTTCTATCAAATCCGCTTCGCCGACGCCCACAACGCCGAAAAATGCTGGGATATTGAAAAAGTGAAGAAGTGGCTCCCGGTCAACCAGTACATCGGCGGCATCGAACACGCAACCATGCACCTGATGTACGCCAGGTTCTTCACGATGGTTCTGCACGACCTCGGCTTGGTGCCGTTCGAAGAACCCTTCGCCAACCTGTTCTGCCAGGGGATGGTCTGCAAAGTCGCCTACCGTTGCGAAAAGTGCAAGTGGATCGGCCTGGACGACGTCGATGTGGTGCGGCTGGACGGAAGTGAAGTCGACGACGAAACCGCCAGCGGCCTCTTCAAACGCATCGAAAACCAAAGCCTCGACGCAGCCGCCCTGAAAACGGAAGGCTTCAAGCTGATCTGCCAGAAATGCGGCGGCGACCAGGTCCATTTCGAAATGACCAAAATTTCCAAATCGAAATTGAACATCGTCGACCCCGACAAAATCATGGACCAATTCGGTTCCGACACGGTGCGTCTGTACATGCTGTCGGATTCGCCGCCGGACCGCATGCAGGTCTGGACCGAGGACGGCATCAACGGCGCCTGGCGGACGATCAACCGGCTCTGGCGGCTGGTGATGGACAGCCTGCCGCACATTTCGGCGAAAGGTTCGGGCCTGCCCGGGGAATTGGATGAAGTCAACCGGGCCCTCCGCCGCAAGACCCACCAGTGCGTCAAGAAGATTACCGACTCGATTGAAGGCGGCTACCAGTTCAACACGGCGATAGCGAGGACCAACGAGCTGCTCAATCAACTCCGTTCCTGCCGGGACCAGGCGCATCCGGCGGTTCTCAGGGAAACGCTGGAAGTGATTCTGGTTTCGTTGTCGCCGATAATCCCGCATTTCGCCGACGAATGCTGGTCGAAGATGGGGAATACGGAAAGCATCTTCAATACGGCCTGGCCCGAATACGACGCCGCGGCGGCGAAAGAGGACCTGGTGGAAATCCCGGTGCAAATCAACGGCAAGGTGCGGTCGAAATTGCTGGCGCCGCCGGATTTGGGCAAGGAGGAGCTGGAAAAGCTGGCCCTGGCGGACAGTAAGGTTCAGGGTTACCTGTCGGGCAAGACGGTGCAGCGGGTGGTGGTGGTTCCGGGCCGGATGGTGAATCTGGCGGTGAAGTAGGCGGTTGGCAATTCCGCCCAACCGCGACGGGGGTCTTTGGATGGCTATGGCGACGCTGAACCGCTGGTTTACGGTCGATACGGTGATGTGGTCGGCGGCGGCGGTTTCGTTGGTGCTGCTACTGTTGACGGTTCCGGTGGCGTCGGTGGTGACGAGCGGCCGGCGGGACGTCCTGATGCGTTTAGCCAAGATATTATTTTATGTGGTGCTCCTGTTGCTGTTTCTCTTTCCCTGCCTGGTTCTGCTGACCGGCGAAGTGGCGAGCGGCTTGCCGTGCGGATTATATCTTTTGTTTTTCCCGTTGTTTTGCTATTATATGGGCCGCCGGCTGGGGTCCCGGTCTGGGGAACAACACCAGCGCGAATTGTTTGGCCTGGATTTGTTCGACAGCCCGGAAGAGGTTCAGGATCGCTTGTATGAAAGCCGATTACGTTTTCCGTCTCCCGTGTCGGTGAGTGATTCGATAGTTGAATTATCGCGTTCGGCGTCGTCACATGCGGCAACTGATCCTGTCGCGTCGCCGCCTTCCCCATCCCCAGGCAAAACCTCCTCGTCGGCGGTGATGGAGGTAGAGGTGGAAGAGGTATAGTTATGGCTTGTCACCGAATAAACGCGCCAGTAGCTCAGCTGGATCGAGCACCGGATTTCTAATCCGGCGGTCAGGGGTTCGAATCCCTTCTGGCGTGCCAATATAAACGCCGCAACCTTCAGTGGTTGCGGTTTTTGTTTGACATATCCTTTTGCTGATTCTATCATGTCCGCACCATTTACCGCACCAATAAACTGCCTAGATAGGAGGAAATTATATGCCCCGGCTTAGTGTGTCCCCTGTCCCCAAAAAGCGATTTCACGGTGGCCGGTGGCGGATTTTTTGGAAATGGAACTATAAGCAATACTCTGTCGCGACAGATTACACTGATGTGAATAAACGTGCCCCCGTTGATATTGACCTCCGCCTTATTGCGGGAGCCCTTGCTATGGAAAAACCGATCTTTCCGGAGAAGTATCAAAAAGCCCCTAAGGTCGTTGAATATTTAAAAGCACGGTATCCAAGTCCAGATGGATCGACAGTGGACAATAACCCCGCCGCCTGGTTGGACGACTATGAAAAGGAAATGAAAGGGCAGTGTTCTCCCGAATGGGTGCGTGATTCGGTGTCGAGACTGAGGAAGCTTGAGACGAAAATGGGTTCCCTTGACAAGATCACCCCTAAAATGGCTTCTTCTTATCTGGCTGACTTTGCCGACAACCATAAAATCACAACCCGTAACAGGGCATTGGCAATGTTCTTTCGGTTTTTTAATTGGGCTGTCCGAACAGAAATACTTGAACGAAATCCCTTCAAAGGGATCAAGATGCTTCCCGAAGAGAAATCCTCTTTCATCATTTATTGTACTCGCGATGAACGCGATGAAATCATCAAATTAGCGTCGACTACCGGTTGGCCTGAATGGTTTGCTGTACCGCTTGCCTTCTTTACTGGTATGAGGAGAGGGGAAATTACCCGACTTGAGTGGACTGACATCAACTTTGGCGCTCAAGACAACATCAATATCCGGAAAACAAAAACCAAAATTGACCGCGTGCTTCCAATGAACAAAGACATAAAGAGGCTGCTACTCGATGTACCTGAAGCGGAACGCGTCGGGAGTGTTGTAACTTTCACCGAGGGAAGGAGTCGTATCTGGCGTTTGGAAAATCTTTTACGTACAATTCAAAAATCCAAAAGAAAGGAGCTCCTTGCCCAATGGAATATACTCCGTCCCCCTCCCTCGCGATCCAAGGATTATCCAGCGAAAAAAGCCGAGTTCGAATCTCAAAAGAAACAACGAAACAACGAAATAAAAGCAAACCTTGAACGAATTGGCTGGAATTCCTTTAGCAGCCCGTAAATAAAGTCTTTTTTCCATCATTTTCTCTATTTTCAGATCTCTCAAAAATGTTAAGATCGCAGTTGTTACAAATTTCACTGCGAGCTGCATTCTTTGGAGATTTTCGACTATGTCTATGGGCAAGAGACGCACGGATAAGCAGGGCGAACT
>JAVBTZ010000010.1:0-12348 GCA_031555915.1 Planctomycetota bacterium | reverse complement strand
ATTCTGGCGGTCTTGACCACCATGGTCTTCACCAACGTCATCCTCCGCTATTTCTTCAATTCCGGCATCACCGTCACCGAGGAATTCGGACGCTTCCTCTTCGTGTGGCTGGTCTTCGGCGCAGCCATCCTGGTCGCCGCCACCAACTCGCACGTCAAGGTCGACTTCCTTCTGGATCACCTGTCGCCGCGCCTCCGCCGCGTACTCTACATCGTCGGCGACGTCGTCATGATCTTCCTTTGCTACATGATTGTCGACGGCGGCATCAAGCAGACCCGCGTCACCATGGACAACATCTCGCCAGTCAGCGGTCTGCCCCTGGGTTGGCTGCCCCTGGCCCTTACCGTTGCCGGCACGGTGATTGGACTGATTATCCTGAACCGGATGTGCAAGCGCATCGCCGGAACATATCCGCCGCCCGATCAGAAAACCGAAGAGGAAGAAATCGCCGCAGCGGCCAAAAAATCCGCCGCGGCCGCCGCCGCCGTCGCCGAAGAGAAAGGAATCGACTGATGACTGTTGTCCTGTTCCTGATATCTCTTCTTGGCGCCATCCTCATGGGAATACCGATCGCCTTTTCACTCCTGACCTGCGGCCTGGTCCTGATGCTGCAATTGGGCGTGTACAACACCCAAATCGTGGCCCAGAACCTGGTCACCGGCGCCGACAGTTTCTCCCTCATGGCCATCCCCTTCTTCATCCTGGCCGGTGAAATCATGAACGCGGGCGGTCTGTCGGCCCGTATCGTCGATTTGCCGATGAAGCTGGTCGGACACAAAAACGGCGGCCTCGGCTACGTGGCCATCATCGCGACGGTCATCATGGCCAGCCTCTCCGGCTCGGCCGCCGCCGACACCGCCGCCGTCGCCGCCATCCTCATCCCGACCATGGCCAAGGCCGGCTACCCCCGGCGCAGTTCCACCGGCCTCATCGCCGCCGGCGGCATAATCGCGCCGATTATCCCGCCGTCCATTCCCTTCATCATCTTCGGCGTCACCAGCGGGGTCTCCATCACCCGGCTGTTCATGGCGGGGATTGTCCCGGGCATTATGATGGGTCTCGGGCTGATGATAATGTGGTGGCACCAGTGCCGCACGCAAAAATTCGCCACCCAGCCCAAGGCGACCAGGGCGCAACTGCTGGCGACCTTAAAGGATAGCGTGTGGGCGTTGATCCTGCCGGTGGTGATTATCGGCGGCTTCCGGCTGGGGCTCTTCACCCCGACCGAGGCCGGCGCCGTCGCTTCGGCCTACGCCCTGTTCGTTGGGCTTTTCATCTACCGGGAAATGGGGATAAAGGACCTGTACCACGTGCTGGTCGCGGCGTCCAAGACGGTGGCGGTGGTGATGTTCCTGGTGGCGGCCGCGAGCGTCAGCGGCTACCTGATGGCCTTGGCGGAACTGCCGGACATGGTCGCCAACCTGCTGGAGCCGTTGGTTGGCAGCCCGCGCCTGCTGCTTATTGTCATCATGATTCTGGCGGCGGTGGTGGGCATGGTGATGGACTTGACGCCGGCGGTCCTGATTCTGGTACCGGTCCTGATGCCGCTCATCGAAATGGCCGACATCAATCCGGTCTACTTCGGCGTGCTGTTCATCATCAACCTGTCGATTGGCCTGATTACCCCGCCGGTCGGCAACGTCCTGAACGTCATTACCGGTGTGGCGGACATCAAGTTCGACCAGGCGGTGCGGGGGGTGTTGCCGTATGTCCTGACCCACACCGCGGTCCTGGCCTTGCTAATCGCCTTCCCCAAGCTGGTCATTGTGCCGATGCGGTGGTTAATGGGCGGTTGATAACCCGAAAATTTGCGGCAGGTCCGGAATCGTCTTGAGGTTTTTTCAGGGAAGCTCTGGTTTTCCTTATTTCGCACAGGAGATTTGGTATGAAGAAACGTATGCTGTTGACGGTGTTGTTCTGTCTGGCGCTGGGCGGTTTGGCTATGGCGGCTGAATACACCATTCGGCTCGGGTTCGAGACTCCCCGCACCGACTCGCAGTACATCGGCGCCGCCGAGATGGCCAAGCTGGTGAAGGAAAAGTCGGGCGGCCGGATTGAGCTCAAGCTCTTCCCCGACAGCGTTCTCGGCAACGCCCAAGCCATGCTCTCCCAGGTCAGAGGCGGCACTTTGGACATCTACCTGGGCGGTACCGGCAATTTCTCCGGCGTTGTCAAGAAAATCAACATCGTCGACATTCCATTCCTATTCCGCGGCCCCAAGCATGTCGACGCGGTTCTCGAAGGCGATTTCGGCAGGTTGATGCTCAAGGAGTTCGAACCCTTCGACATGGTCGGTCTGGCTTTTTGGGAAAACGGCTTCCGCTGCATCACCAATTCCAAGCGCGAAGTGAAGACGGCGGCGGACGTCAAGGGCCTGAAGCTGCGCACCGTGTCCAACCCGATGCACATCATGGCTTGGGAACTCCTGGGCACCAACCCGGTGCCGATGCCGTTGTCCGAGTTGTTCACCGCGCTTGAAACCAAGACGGTCGAAGGCCAGGAGCACCCGATCAACGTGACTTATTCCGCCAAGCTCTACGAAGTGCAGAAGTACCTGAGTGTGTCGAACCACGCTTATTCGCCGCTGGTCATGGTCATGAACGACAAGGTTTTCGCCAAGTTGCCGGCCGATCTGCAGAAGGTTATGATCGACTGCGCGGTGGAAGCCGGCAAATTCCAGAAGAAGTACGTTCGCGACAACATCGACAGCTTCGTCAAGAAGATCGCCGACTACGGCTGCGTGGTCACCCCCGCCAACCAGGTCGACTATAAATCTTTCGCCGACACCGTGGGCGACAAGGTTCGTCAACTGTACCTGGACCAATACGGCGGCAACACCGGCGGGGAATGGCTGAAGAAGATTGACGGTATGGCGGTGGACGGCTAAAACCAGGAACCTCCCTTGGGGCGTTTTATACCGGTATATACCGCATGGAACCGCCGTCTCCGGCAGCTGGAGGCGGCGGTTTTCTGATGTCGGGCAATTTTAGGCATCATTTTCGAAAAATCGGGAAAAAATTGAAAAAAGCAATTTTTTTTGAAAGAAAATCCATATAGTAGGAAAATATGTCTGTTGCGGGGGGAGTAACTGCCGCCAAATCAGCTGGGAAAAAATGCACGCTTCTGTTGCTTTTTTCTGAAAAAGGGCTAAGTTTTCCGAGAAGCAAAAACCCGTTTTGCTTTTTCTTCTTATTTTATCGCTAAAATCGCATATTGCCAATGTTTGCCGGAATTTTGCCGTTGCCGGTTGTTTTTTCAAGATGACCTGAAGCCAGGCGATTATCGCGTCGATAAGGCAAGTAAGGGGTATGGTTGTCCAGGCCTTTGGCCGGACCGGGTGGGTTTAGCGGGTTCAAGAGCAAGTCCATTAGGAGATGTACCATGAAATCAGCGCGTTTACTGCTGAGTATCGTTTTCGGTTTGGCGGGCCTTGCCCTTTTCTCCGGCTGCGAAACGCAGCGCGCCGCCTGCGAACGCGAAAAGCGCATGGCCGAACGCTTCGACGAAATGCAGATGGCCTTCGACGGCCGCTTACATACCATGGGTTCGGAAATGGCCGCCATGCGCGCCAATCCGCCGGTCGTCGTGCAACAGGTGCCGATGCCCATGCCCAGCGCCCTCCCGGCCGAATACCACATGCCGCCGCCGCAGCCCATGCCCCAGGCCATGCCCGTCGCCATGCCTGTCGCCCAGCCCCAAAACATGCAGGCCAGCATGACCGTCGACACCATCTCCATCGAAGACGACATGTACGGCGCCACCAAACGCCAACAGCTGGAACAACTCGCCTCGCAAAGCCGGCAGACCCAATTGCACCCCTCCGGCGGCGGCGCGAAAAGGAGCTCCGGTTCCTCTTCCTCCGCTTCCTCCTCCGCCGGCAAGGGGAACATCCGCGTTCCGGTTCCCGCCCGCACCGTCCAGGCCGCCCTGAAGGAAGCCGGCTTCTACAAAGGCTCCATCGACGGCAAGATCGGCAAACAAACCGTCGACGCCATCTCCGCCTTCCAGCGCGCCCACAACCTCAAGGCCGACGGCATAGTCGGACGCCAGACCTGGCAGCTTCTCTATCCCTTCGCGCCGGCGGGCATGTCGACGACCAGCAAACTCAAGTAAGTCTTTGCTTCGCGACCTGTTTACCACTATTGCCGAAAGACATGCCGTGCCTATAATCGGATAGCAGCTTTTCTTTCCCTTCCGCCTTGTCGGCGGAAGGGAATTTTTCATTCTGAAAGGGACTTCGGAGCCATGGCCGATCAGCCTTGGCAATCATCCTCTATCACGGTAAAATGCCATGGAGGGGTCTGTTGACGGTGCGGGATTTCATCGGCATGGTCCCGGGCGTTAACCACAATATCCTGGAATTTCCCCTCATTCTGGTGGACCTGGCCCGGATTCCTCCAGATCGGTTCGAGGGTTCCCCGGTACTACTGGCGGTCCTCGATGCCTTGCGGTCCGCGTCGCTGGGTCGACTGTTGGAAAGGTTCCCCCATATCATGGACCTTTTGGCGGAATCGGAAAGAAACGAACTCCTCCGGGATCGCATGGACGCCATGGTGAGTTATGTCGCCGCCCACTGCGATCCCCCTAGAGCGGTTCTAACAAACAAATAGCACCCAAGAGTGCCGCTATTTTGCCCTCAATCGAGGCGCGAGGAAGGCGCATCCTTGAATAGGCTGTAACCGACGAGCAACGAAGAGTGAGGGCAAAAGAGCGGCGCTATTGGGTGCTATATGTTTGTTAGAGCCGCTCTAATGGCGAGAATGTGGTTCGGAACGCATACGGTAGGGCCTTCAGTCCAAAGGAGGGCGATAGAATGGCAAAAACATGGATGCAAAGACTTCTCGATGAAGGCGAGGCGCGAGGCGAAGCGCGAGGCGAGGACAAAACAACCCTGACGGTCCTGGCCGCCCGTTTCGGGACGGTAGCGCCGGCGCTAAAAAAGCGGGTCATGGCATTATCCGACCCGGGAGATTTGGAGCAGGCCGCGGTGCTGGCCGCCACCTGCGGGAGCATTGAGGAGTTCAGGCGCGCCCTGGACGGCCTGAAGGCAAAATCCGCCGGTTCCTCCTCCTGAATTCCGACTTTTTCCGAACGGTCGCTTTTACCTAATCCTACTCATTTTGAGGAATTACCGTGCTACATTTCATCAACGTCGCCATTGTCATCCTTGCCGTCAGCGGCGTGACCGCCTGGGCTTTACGGTTCAAACAGAATTTTTCCGCGATGATGGGAGGCGTGGGTTGCGTCGTCGCCGGCGTCATCGGTCTGTGTGGCGCGGGAATGACCCTGTTCAGCCAACGGATTGAAAACAGCCGGCAAATGTTGAACGCCCCCTATGCCAGCTTGAGCTTGGGTTTGGATTCCTTGTCCGCCCTGTTCCTGCTGCCGCTGTTTCTGGTGGGGACCCTGGCGGCGGCAACGGCCCTGCGGCGGGGTCCCGGCGACTTCGCCGCCAACCGGCCGCACGAGCACTGGCTGTTTTACAATTTCACCCTCGCCGGAGCCGCCCTGGCGGTGATCGCCAGGAACGCGGTCCTGTTCATGTTCGCCTGGGAAATCATGACCGTCGCCTCCTTCCTGCTGGTTGAGAACGAACAGCGCGAACGCGGCGGCCACGGCGGCGGGTGGATTTACCTCAGTGCCGGCCATATCGGCGCCGCCGCCCTTTTCGCCATGTTCGCCCTGCTGGGTTCGCAGGGTCTGGGGCAGATGCGTCTGGGCACCCTGGATTTCAGCTCCCTTGGGGCCACGGGCGGGGTGTTGTCGGCGGCGTTTGTTCTGGCTTTTGTCGGTTTCGGAGGGAAGGTGGGGCTGGCGCCGTTCCAGACCTGGTATCCGGAGGCGTATCCGCTGGCGCCGGCGCATGTGGGGGCGGTGCTGTCCGGCGTGGTTGGCAATATGGGAAGTTACGGTCTCCTCCGCTGCCTGATGCTGACGGGAGGCGCGGGGGCGTCGCCGTTTTGGTCGGGCTATCTGCTGTTGGGGGGGGGGCTCGTGGCGGCGCTCCTCGGGGCGGCGCGGGCGTTGGCGGCGCGGGATTTGTCGCGGCTGCTGGCGTGGTCCTCGGTGGAGAATTACGGCTTGATGGGAGCGGGGATTGGTTTGGGGCTCCTCGGGGCGTCGATGGGGGACGGGATTGTTTCCTTCCTGGGCTTTGCCGGAACCATTTTCCACATGCTGAACCATTCGGTGGCGAAGGCGCTTTTGTTCCTGTCGGCCGGGACGGTATACGCCCGGACCGGCACGCGTTCCCTGGACGGCATGGGCGGCCTGGCCAAACGCATCCCCTGCACCGGGATTCTGTTTCTGGTTGGAGCTTTGGGGGCGGCGGCGGTGCTGCCGTTGAACGCGTTCGGGAGCGAGTTCCTTCTGCTGATGGCTGCCTTCAGCGGGGCGGCCTGTTACGCCCGGGCGTCGGGGGCGGCGGCGGTGATGTTCGGCATGGTGGCGGTGGTGGCGGTGGTGGGCGGGCTGGCCGTGGCCGCCTACATCAAGGCTTTCGGATTTGTTTTTCTGGGAAATCCGCGGGGACCGGGAGCGGCGTCGGCGGCGCCGGAACGGCGGCGGTTTTTGCTGCCGCATGCCGTGCTGGCGGCGGTGGCGGCGGGTCTGGCCTTGGCGTCGCCGTGGGTTTTCCACTATTTGCGTCCGACGGTGACGACGCTGGTGCGGTTGTGGCGGCAGGGTCCGGAGGGCGGGGTCGATGTCGAGGTGTGGATGGCGGGTTTGGGGGAACACGCCCTGGAACCGGTTTTCATCGGGGTGTGGTTGATGCTGGGTTGCTTGCTGTTGGCGTATTTACTCCGGCAATTGGCGCTTCGCGGCAAGCGGCAGAGCGTGGGGGCGACGTGGGACTGCGGTTATGCGGCGCCGACCAATCGCATGCAGTATACGGCGACTTCTTTCACCCGGCCGTTGGTCGACAATTTCAACGTTCTCGTCGGCATTGAGGACGAGGCGAATCCCCCCAAGGGGATTTTCCCCGGGGCGGCGTCGTTCAAATCCTGGCGTCCCGGCGTGGAGAAGGCGTTCGGCTTCAGCCAATTGTTCCGCTGGGTGTTGCGGGCGGGGGTGAGGACGCATGTGATGCAGGAGGGTCGGGTGCATTGGTACTTGTTGTATATGGCGGTGGTGCTGGTGCTTTTGCTGGCATGGAAGTTGTGACGGATTGGCATGGCGCCGGGAGTCAATCCGCTGGTTCTGGATGTTCCGCTGATCCTGGTAGATTTGGCGCGGATGTCCCCAGACCGGCTCAAGGGGACGCCCGTTTTGCAGGCGCTCTCGAAGATTTCAAACGCGCGCTTGCCGGGGGGCAGCTCTAAAAATGCTCTTTTTAGAGGTGCCCCGGGGTCAAAGCCAAAGCCAATTCGCCGCGCCGGCGTCTCTCGACAAAACCTTGAATTTGCATGTCCATATGCCATATACCAAATAAGGAACGCCCATGAATCAAACTTTCCTCGCCTTGTTGATGTTCGTGCTTGCCCTGTTGGGGTGTCCCTTCATGTTGGGGATTGTGAACCGGGTGAAGGCGAAATTCGCCGGGCGCCGGGGACCGCCCCTGCTGCAGAAATATTACGATTTGGCGAAACTGCTGAAGAAGGACGCCATTTACCCGGCCGCTTCCACCTGGGTGTTTCGGGCCTGCCCCGTGGTGGTTTTGGCGGCGTCCTTGACGGCGGCATTGTTGACCCCGTTCGGGCGGGCCGGAGCCTTGGTGCCGTTTCTTGGGGACTTCCTGATTTGGGCCGGCGTCCTGACCATGGCCAGGATTTTCCTGATGCTGGCCGCCTTGGACACCGGCTCGGCCTTCGAGGGGATGGGGGCCAGCCGCGAGGCGTGGTACGCGGTATTGGCGGAATGTTCGCTGTTTATGACCCTGGCGGCTTTCGCGGTGATATCGAAGGACTTTTCCCTGACCGGGTTTTTCCTGGCCCTCAACGTCGAGGTGACGAGCCGCCACTTCATGGCGCTTTTGTTTGCGGCGTTTGCCTTGTTCATGGTGGCCCTGGCCGAGAACGCCAGGATTCCCGTGGACGATCCGACCACCCACCTGGAACTGACCATGATTCACGAAGTGATGATTCTGGATCATTCCGGGCCGGATTTGGCGTTCATTGAATACGGGGGGATGTTGAAGATTTGGGTGATGGCGGCGTTGTCGGTGGGGGCGGCGGTGCCGGTGAACATCGGCAGTTGGTGGTTGGACGCGGGGTGTTTTTTGGCGGGGATGTTGGTTTTCGCCGTCCTGTTGGGGACGGTGGAATCGGTGATGGCCAGATTGAAGTTGGTGCGGGTGCCGCAGTTTCTCGTCGGCGCGGCGGTGTTGGCGGCGATATCCGTAATCATGGTGGCGCGGAGTGTTTGAAAACCTGGACGGGGCGTTTTCCGTATAACTAAGGACGCATTTCAATGCAAGACTACCTTTCGCTCCTCTTCATCCTGACGAATTTCGTTCTCCTTGAATCCAGCCGCATGGGCTTCTGCATCAAGGCGGTGACGGTGCAGGGGGTGGTCCTGGCCATCCTCCCCCTCATTCACGAAGGGGAGAAGATCACCGTCGCCGCGTTGGTCCTCTGTGCCGTGACCCTGGCGATCAAGGGCTACATGTTTCCGAAGCTCCTGAACGCCGCCATCGATCGCGCCAAGGTGAAGCGCGAGGTCGAACCGATTGTCGGTTACAGCCTGTCCTTGATTATCGGCGTGGCGATGCTGGTGTTCGCTTTTTGGATGCAGGTTAAGATCCCTCTCGCCGGCGCCGGGCACGGCTTACTGTTGCCGGCGTCTTTTTTCGCAATTTCGGTTGGCTTTTTCGTGACGATTGCCAGGCGGAAGGCCATATCGCAGATTCTCGGCTACCTCGCCCTGGAAAACGGCATCTTCGCCTTCGGCGCCGGCGCCCTCCCCGAGCACCCCTGGATGCTGGAAATGGGCATCCTTCTAGACGTCTTTGTGGCGGTCTTCATCATGGGGGTCGCCGTGTTTCAAATTTCCCGTGAATTCAGCCATATGGACGCCGACCGCCTCTCGACCCTGCGCGATCCCGCCGGAGACCTCTAACCATGCAGAGCCTTCTTTTACTGGCCGTTCCTTTTGTCGCGGCGCTGGTCGCCCTGGCCTTGCCGGCCAAACACAACCGCTGGCGGCGGCCGCTGGTCCCGGTGGCGGCGGTGCTGCATTTCGCCTTGGTGGTTCAGCTCTGGCTGGAGGGGGACAAGGCCCTGGTGGACGTGAATCCCTGGCTCCGGCCCGACACCCTGGGGCTCCTGTTCCTGACCCTGACGAGCGGTCTGTTTCTGCCGACTTCCTTCTACGTGATTGGCGACATGTTGCGTTACGCCGAGAAACGCGCCGCCGAAGGGGTGTCGGAGCGGGTTTACGTCGTGGGTCTGATGGGATTTCTGTTCGCGATGACGGCGGTGTGCCTGGCGCAGGATTTGGGGCTTTTGTGGGTGGCGGTCGAGGCGACCACCCTCGCCACCGCGCCGCTGATTTATTTTCGGAAAAGCCCGGGCGCCCTGGAGGCGACGTGGAAGTATCTGCTCCTGTGTTCGGTGGGGATTGCCCTGGCGCTGTTGGGGACGTTTCTGGTCGCCTCCGCGGCCGGGGGCATCGGCCCGGTGACCCTCAGGGTGTCCAGCCTGGTCGAAATCGCCCCGCGGTTGGATCCGCACATTTTGAAGGCGGCGTTCATATTTCTCCTGGTCGGCTACGGCGCGAAAATGGGGCTGGCGCCGATGCACAATTGGCTCCCCGACGCCCATTCGGAGTCGCCGTCCCCGGTGTCGGCGCTGCTGTCCGGCACCTTATTGAATGGCGCGTTTTTGGCGATTCTCCGCGGGGTCGACATCATGCATTCGGCCGGTCTCGGGGACTTCGCGGGCGGGCTTCTCCGCCTCTTCGGCCTGTTCTCGATGGCGGTGGCGGGGGCGTTCATTTTGGGGCAAAAGGATTTCAAGCGCATGCTGGCGTATTCCTCGGTGGAACACATGGGGATACTCGCCTTCGGGGTGGGCCTCGGCGGGGCGGGGTTGTTCGCGGCGCTGTTGCACGCGGTGAACCACACCTTCGCCAAGGGCTGCCTGTTTCTCACCGCCGGCAACATCATGTTCCGTTATCATTCGCGTTCCATCCTCACGGTGACCGGGCTGCGGCGGGCCATGCCCCTCAATGGCGCCTTGTGGCTGGCGGGATTTTTGGCCATTTGCGGGCTGCCGCCGTTCGGGTTGTTCTTGTCGGAATTTTCCCTGATCGTCAAATGTTTCGCCGACCAGCGTTATGTGGAGGGCGCCTTGTACCTTGTCTTCCTGGCGGTGGTTTTCATCGGCATGCTGGGGGTTTTTCTGGGGATTCTGCGGGGGGATCCCCCGCCCTTGGATGAGGGGGAGAAGCCCGAGTCCCCCCTGATGGCTGTTCCGGCCATAGTCGCTTTGCTGGTGGTGCTGGTTTTGGGTTTTGGGGTGCCGGAGTTTTTGGGGGTGCGCCTTTCCGTAGCCGCGAGTCTCATCGAAAACACTTACCACGCCATTCCGGGGATTAAACCATGAGTCAGCCGCAGCCTGTACTTCTTGACAACGCCGCCCAAATCGCCATCGACCAACTGCCCGAGGGGCCGTTTTCCTGGTTGCGTTCGGTGATTCTCGAAAAAATCGCCGGCGGCGCTTTTCTGGCGGCGTTCTTTCCCTTCCAAGGCGAGGGCGGTTTGCGCCTTTTGGCGGTCCTTATGAATCCGGCCGAAGGCGGCATGACCCTGGGGGCGGCGCCGGTGGAGGATTCCTTTCCTTCGCTCGCGAACGAATGCCCGGAGACGCAGCTGTTTGAACGGGAGATCGCCGAAAACTGGGGGCTTATCCCGCGCGGACACCCTTGGTTGAAGCCGGTCCGTTTCCTGAAGCCGGAGGGGAGCAAAATCGACCCGCGTTTGCCGGAATGGTTCGACGGCCGGCGGGAGTGCGGGGTGATGGAATATTTCCGGGTGGAAGGGGAGGAGGTGCACGAAGTGGCGGTGGGGCCGGTGCATGCCGGAGTGATTGAGCCGGGGCATTTCCGTTTCCAGTGTCACGGCGAGGAGGTGATGCATTTGGAGATATCCCTGGGTTACCAGCACCGGGGGATTGAGGCGGCGCTGATTGGCGGGCCGGACAAACTGACCCGGCCGCGTTTGGAGACGGCGGCAGGGGACACGACGGTCGGGCATGCTTTGGCGTATGCCTTGAACTTCGAGGCGCTGGCGGGTTTGACCGTTTCCCCTGAAGCCGAGCGGGTGCGGGCGATAGCTCTGGAATTGGAACGCATCGCCAATCATACCGGCGACCTGGGCGCGCTGTCCGGTGACGTCGGGTTTTTGCCGACGGCGAGTTTTTGCGGCCGGCTTAGGGGGGACATTCTTAATTTGACCGCCCTATTGTGCGGCAACCGTTTTGGCCGGGGCTTGGTGCTTCCGGGCGGAGTCGGTTATGGGATTGACGCCGAAATGGCTGGGATAATGGCGGAACGTTTGGCGGCGGCGGCCCGCGACATCAAGGGGGCGGCGGATTTGCTTTTGCACAAGCCGTCGGTTTGGGCGCGGTTCGAAGACACCGGGATGGTGTCGCGGCGTACCGCCAACCATTTGGGCCTGGTGGGGCCGGCGGCGCGGGCGAGCGGTTTGGCTTTGGACGTGCGGGTGGATGCGCCGACCGGGGCTTATCGTGACGAACCGGTTCCGGTGCCTACTGGCGAAAACGGCGACGTCATGGACCGGGCGCGGCAACGGGCGCTGGAGATTGAGGCGTCGGTGGCGTTTATTCAGAAGCTGCTTCGGGAACCGTGCGACGCGGTGCGGCCGGAGAAGACGTTGACCTTTGCCAAAGGGAAGGGTGGCGGGAGTCCGCTGCAGCCGTTCAGGGTGGCGGTGGCGTTGACCGAGGGTTGGCGGGGCCAAATTTGCCATGTGGCGATTACGGACGGGGAGGGGCGTTTTGCCGGGTACAAGGTGGTGGACCCTTCCTTCCACAATTGGCTGGGTTTGGCGATGGCGTTACGGGGCCAGCAGATTTCGGATTTTCCTTTGTGCAACAAGAGTTTTAACCTGTCCTATTGCGGTTTTGATTTGTGAGGGGGTGGGGTTTTGCTTCGGTTCCGGGGGGGAGGCGCATCTCGACTTTGTTACGCGTCTCCCGACCCTGTTAGGCCGCAAACCTCCCCACACGTCATTCCGGCGTCTGAAACGGTCGCTCTACCCCTAACGGGCGTTTTAGCCGGAATCCAGGGGGATTTACCATGACGGCAGTGGAATCGCCATGACGCTGCAGAACGAGAAAGAAGTGCCATAGCAAAAGCGTTTTTTACTCAGCTCCTGCGACCCCTGGA
>JAVBTZ010000205.1:0-5466 GCA_031555915.1 Planctomycetota bacterium | reverse complement strand
AGAGAACCACTCTTAACTGCGGAATGACGTATAGCCCCGGGATTTAAATCTATTTATAAAAATGGCATTCAGGATTAACTTCCATCCGTAGTTTAAGGTGGTTCTCTGTGGTCTCTGTGTTCTCTGTGGTAAAAATTATTTTAAATCACCGCCTCGCAAAGAATTAACCTTATATCAGCGCCATTCGGAACATGCTCAGAATTCGCTGCCCCTTTGGTCGCCCGAACGCAAAGTACGCTTCGCTGCTTTGCTCAAAAAGGAAGGGCCGCGTTAACGAGTTTCAAAGGTGTTTTTAGCGAATGTTGGAATGCCTCTTTTAGAACGCGGCCCATTAACCGCATTTTAAATAACCGCTTAACCGCCAACCGCGCACCGCAACCACTATTTGACTTTTTTATAACCGCATTGCACGGGGGGCTGGTTGCGCCCCCCCGCCCCCCGCAACCAGCGTGACGCTGGACCCAATTAAACCTCCGACACGCGGCCCCACATCCGCTTCACCTGTGAATCATGCTGTCGGTCGGGCAAAAATCGTCGGTCAAAAGCGGTACGTCCGAAGTGTCCACCGGCGTCACCAACTGCCGCTGCACCACCGCGTCCAAGTCCGCGAACGACAGATACTTGTTCTTCAAAGACCGATATTTTCTCTCGAAATCCCGCCCGCTCAACTTCGGCAAATCCTTCTTGGTGGCGATGAGAATAATGTTCTCGCCCTGGCCCGAGCGGTTCCGCGGGAACACATAAAGATGTCCGCCGCCATCCTTGTCCGTCCCCCAACCCTTTTCGATGGTTTTGTAGACCGAACGGAACAGGCGGCTGTGATCGATTCCCTCGGCCGGCTTTTCGAAAGAACTGATGACGTTGATGACCATTACCCCGGCGTCGGTCTGCCGGTCGCGGATGGTGGTGAAGAACTCCTCGGTGATGAGATGCTTGGGAATCCGCCCGCCGCTGGAATAGGCGTCCATGATGATGTAGTCCCACTTCTTGTCCTTGGCGAGCTGCTCGACGTACATCCGGCCGTCCTGGACGTGCGAGCGGATCACCTTGTCCCCCGAGAAGGGATAGTCGAACCACTTCTCCGCCAGCTTGAAGACCCAGGGGTCGATGTCGACGACGTCGATGCTGCGCGTTTCCTCGGGGTAATTTTCCTTGAACATCCGCGGGCCGACGCCGCCGCCGCAACCGATCACCAGCATGTCGTTCGGGGCGTGGCCCGTTAGGACAATCCCCAAGTGCAGCAAATCGACGTAGCCGCAGGCGGTCTTCGCGGGCGGCGGGGGGAGCTGCATTTTATCGTCCAGGATTATCCCCGACTCGATGAGATTGTTGAACATCATCAGCCGGGCCGGCAATTGATAGGGGTAAATCTGACTCCGGCCGTCCAGGATTTGGATGTAATGGTAGGCCGATTCCTTTGTTTCCAAGAGGCTGTCCATGGCATACACCTGCGTCAAGGGCGTTTTGGCGCCGAAATATCCTCCAATGCACCCGATAAGGAGAATGGCGGCGGCAACTTTACGGAGTGCCCCGCCGCCGCGAAAAAAACAGTACACCGACACCAACGCCAAAACCACCCCGACCAGATAAACAATGGCCGAAGTGCCTATGAGTTCCACCAATACAAACGACACCAGCAAAGTCCCGACAATCGACCCCAAAGTCGACACCGCGTACAGGGACCCCGCGACCGATCCCAGGACCGAGGTCTGGTGGGCGGCGAGTTTGACCGCGAAGGGGCTGGTCATGCCCATGCAGATTGACGGCAGGGCGAAGAGGGCGAGGCAGGCCACCAGCGTCCGGTAACGGACGTCCAGGCCGTGGAATTCGTTCATCCAGGCGCAGAAAGGCGGGGCGATGACGGGGATGATCATGACCAGAATGGCCGCAAACATCAGGACCATGCCGAGCGTTTCGATGCGGGGGGAGCGGTCGGCGTAACGCCCGCCGGCCCAATAGCCCACGGACAAAGCCAACATGAACACGCCGATGATGGAGCCCCATACGTAGATGGTAGAGCCGAAATGCGGCTCGACCAGGCGCGCGCCGGACATCTCCAGGGCCATCAAGGCGGCGCCGGAGAGGAAGGCGACGAGGTAGAGGGTCTGTGCCCCCACCCCGTTTCCGGCCGGGTTTTTGTCGTTCGGATTCTTGGAGTTCAAGCCGGTGCCGCGGGGATCCATGGGATCGGGATTACCGGGGAGAACTTTATCTTTTGTCGCGTTGCCGTCTTTCGCCACGTTCCTGCCTCCTTGCCAGGCGGAGGGGCGGAGCGCCTCCGCTTAAAACATTTAGAAAGTATTATAAAAAACAATCGCGTTTGCGGATTTGTTTCCGCAAACGAGATTGTTTAAAAACGTATTTTTATTACCGTTTGAATCCTACAGCACGCCCAGGAAACGCAGCACCACGACGATCACGACAATGGTAATCACCAAATAAATCAATTGTTTCGCAAAGCCCATGCCCATCTCCTTTATATTGGGGTTTTTTCCCCAAGCCCGCCCATCGCAAGCCCGGTTATTCGCCAGATAGGTAATGCCTCACTTTTGCCCGCCGCGTTCGAACTTGATGACCCGGCCGGTGGCTGCGTCGATTTTCACTTGAAAGGGGAAGCCGTCCGACTCGATATTGAAGGCGTATTCGATTTTGCCGTTTTCGAGATCGAAGTCCATGTCCATCTCGGTGATTTGTCCGCCGTTTTCAAAAAGCTTGAGGGCGATTTCGCTGGCGGTTTCGAAGTCCACCGGGCCGCTTTTCGGCGGCGCGTCCAGCACGGCCTCGCCGGCCGGGGCGGTTACCGCAAGCACAAGGGTCAAACACAACGAAAGCGCTAACACACCGAACACCGTTTTCGCAATGCTCTGCATCTTATCTCCAATTACAAAAAATGATAAACCACCCGTCGGCCGGGTGGGGCCAATCATACAGGTTAATCCAATAGTATATCTTGATTATATCGGACGCAAGGGAATTAGCGCTTAATGTTGATTGGGAAAAATAAAAATTTGCCTTGCGGGGAGGCGGTTTAGGGGTATACTGATAGTTTATGACCACTCGCCTCCGGCGGGTGAGTTTTTTATGTTTATTATTTTTGGGGGAAAACAAGCGACTTTCGCCGCGATTTCCGCCAATTAGCCAAAAAAACGAGGCAGCGCCATTCCCATGAGTGACCCCAAAGGCACTCCGCTGGGCCGAGTCAGAAACATCGGCATCATCGCCCACATCGACGCCGGTAAAACGACCACGTCCGAGCGGATACTATTTTATTCCGGCAAAGAACACCGCATGGGCGAGGTCCATAACGGCACCGCCGTCATGGATTTCATGCAAGACGAACAGGAACGCGGCATCACCATTTCCTCCGCCGTCACCACCTTCTCCTGGCTTAACCACCAAATCAACCTCATTGATACCCCCGGGCACGTCGACTTCACCGCCGAAGTCGAGCGGAGTTTGCGGGTTTTGGACGGCGCGGTTTGCGTTTTTTGCGGAGTCGCCGGCGTCCAGGCCCAGTCGGAAACGGTCTGGCGCCAGGCCGATAAATACGAAGTTCCCCGCATCGCCTTCATTAACAAACTCGACCGCGCCGGCGCCGAACCGGATCACGTCATCGAGGAAATCCGCACCCGCCTGGGCGCCAATCCTCTTCTCCTGCAAATACCCGTGGGACGTGAAGAAAATTTCGCCGGCGTGGTGGATTTGATTGACAACCGTTACCTTACTTTCGAAGGGGAGCAGGGGGAACAGGTTGCCGAGCATCCGGTGCCGGAAGAATTGCTGGAGGACGTCGAGGTGCTGGCCATGGACATCATGGAAAAAGCCGCCGACGCCTCGGAAGAGCTTACCGAAAAATTCCTCGAAGCCGGTTGCCTGACCCCTGACGAAATTCGCGCCGGCCTGCGTCAACTCACCCTCGAAGGCCGCATCCTGCCGGTCCTCTGCGGCACCAGTCTGAAAAACAAGGGCGTACAGCCCCTCCTCGACGCCGTTGTGCATTATCTCCCCAGCCCCAAGGATATTCCCCCGGTTCAGGGCCACCAGCCGGGCCACCCCGAGACCGTCATCGCCTGCCAGCCGGTTAAAAAGGAAAAGGCCGTGGCGTTGGTGTTCAAAATCACCGACGACGCGCACGGGCCCCTCACCTTTGTCCGGGTCTACGCGGGGGAGGTAACCGAAGGCATGCGGATGGTGGTGGCGGCGAACGGCCGCAAGGAACGCATCGCCCGCATCTGGCGGATTCACGCCAACCACCGCGAACAACTGAAGAGCATCGGCCCCGGCGAAATCGTCGGCATTTCCGGCCTGAAATTCGCCGCCACCGGCGACACCCTGTGTGATGAAACGCGCCTGGTGGAACTGGAGCCGCCGAAATTCCCTTCCACGGTCATTTCCGTGGCGGTAGAGCCGAAGTCCAATGACGACCGCGACAAACTTATGGAAGTCATCGCCCGCCTCGAACGCGAAGACCCCACCTTCACCCACAAATTTGACGATGAAACCGGCCAGCTCATTCTCTCGGGCATGGGGGAATTGCACCTGGAGGTTCTCACCACCCGCATCATCCGCGATTACAAGGTGCCGGTGAATACCGGGTCGCCGCGCGTTTCCTACCGCGAAGGGGTCGGCAAAGCCGCGCGCGGGGTCGGGACTTTCGATCAGGTCATCGCCAACAAGGGGAATTACGCCGAAGTCGAGGTGTCGGTGGCGGCGCATCCCGAGGCGCTGGCGCCGCTGGCGGGGGTGAACCTCGCCGAAGAGCTTTATCCCAAGAACATCCTCGCCGCCTTGAAGAACGCGGTCAGGGATTCGTTCCTGTCCGGGCCGCTGGGGGGGTATCCGGTGATTTACTCCCAGGCCACGGTGGAACGTTTGGCCAGCCGCGAAGGGGAGTTGTCGGAAGTCGCGGTGACCGCCGCCTGCGAGACGGCAGTCCGCGACGCCATGCAGAAGGGCGGGGTGGTCCTCTTCGAGCCGGTGATGTCCCTGGAAGTGAATGCGCCGGAGGAATTCCTTGGCGGCATTATCCATGACCTGAACGGCCGCCGGGCCGAAATTAACGAAGTCGGGCAAATCGGCAACATGCGTTTTGTCAAGGCGAAGGTGGCTTTGGCGGAGATGTTTGGTTACGCGACGACGGTGCGGGGGCTGTCGGCCGGCCGGGCCGATTACTCTTTGGAGCCGTGCGCTTACGCGCCGGTGGCCAAGAACCGCACGGCCGAGATACTTGGTTATGTGCCGGATTGAAAATAACAATTATTCGAAATCGTCTTTTTAGCGTCAGTACCCATCATAAAGGCATCCAGGAGAAAAGAAATGGCTAAGGAAAATTTTGTACGTAAGAAACCCCACATCAACGTCGGCACCATCGGCCACGTCGACCACGGCAAGACCACCCTCACCGCCGCCATCACGGCCGTATCCGCAGCCAATTTCGGCGGCGGCAAAGTTATTTCGTACGACGAA
>JAVBTZ010000175.1:0-12103 GCA_031555915.1 Planctomycetota bacterium | reverse complement strand
GTCCACCCGTGCGGGTGGACGGGCCAGTGAGAATTGCAAGGTCGCAAAAAACATTCGCTATGCGATAGATAACAATATTGGTAGGTAAATAACTTTGCGCCAGGTGCGAGAGCGCAGGCAAAGTTTTTTGTGAGGGGGGGTTCGGGGGGGAGAACTTTTTTTCAAAAAAGGTCTCCGCCCCCGGGCGTCTTCGTGTGTCTAAGCGCCGCGTACCTCTTTTGCCTTTTTTTTTCGTTACGGGTGTTTCTTTAGTTGTCTGCCACCCATAGGCCGTGGAGGTTGCAGTATTCGCGGGCTTTTACTTTGGTGGCTTTGGTGTAGAATATGGCTTCGGGTTTGTCGGTGGGGGTGAGGTTTTGGCGGAGGACTTGACCGTCGGCGAGGAGTTCGATGGCGACGATCCAGTGTTCTGGGGTCATGGGGTGTGGTACTGAGCCGATTTTGACTTTGTAGCCGCCGTCGATTTTTTCGATTACGGGGACGTGTTTTTCTTTGGCGCCGTCGGTGACGTTTTCCTTGAGAAGTTTCGTGGGTTTTTCGCAGTGCTGGGGTGTTTCTTCCATGGGCTGGTCGGCTTTGCCTTCGGCGATGATTTCGAAGACGGTGCCGCAGTCGCATTTGTACATTTCGTTCAGTTTCTTCATGTCAATCCCTTTGCATGCAAGTGTGATGGTTGCCCTCTCAAGTGTGTATCAGTAATTTTCGCAAAGTACTTCGAAATGTGCTTGCGGGTGGGCGCAGGCGGGGCAGGTGGCGGGGGCTTCGGCGCCTTCGTGGTTGTAGCCGCAGTTTCGGCAGCGCCAGGTTACGGTTTGGGGTTTACGGAAGACGACGCCGTCCAGGATATTTTTCCGCAGGTTCAGGTAGCGTTTTTCGTGATATTTTTCGGCTTCGGCGATGTGGATGAGGGTGTCGGCGATGTCGTTGAAGCCTTCTTCCTTGGCGGTTTTGGCGAAGTTGGGGTACATTTCGAAGGCTTCGTAGTGTTCGCCGTCGGCGGATTCCTTGAGGTTGTCGGCGGTGGAGGCGATGACGCCGAAGGGGAAGGCGGCGGCGATTTGTTGTTGGTCTCCGGTCATGAATTTGAAGAGGCGTTTGGCGTGTTCTTTTTCGTGTCCGGCGGTTTCTTCGAAGATGGCGGAGATTTGCACGAGTCCTTCTTGTTTTGCTTTGGCGGAGTAGAAGGTATAGCGGTTGCGGGCTTGGGATTCACCGGCAAAGGCGGTCATGATGTTCTGGGCGGTTTTAGACCCTTTTAAGTGCATTGCTTTCTCCTTTTCATGGGTTTATGGTAATATTTGGCTCATATTACCGGTTTCTTAAGTTATTGTCGGGTTTCGTTAAACAATCATTTGCCTTTAAGCGATAAATTTTCCGCTTGTCCGCAGAAAATCCCGGTATGGGGATATGAATTCAATGGGTTGGCAAAAAAAAGGTTCCCGTCCCCAACTACACAGTTGGGATCAGACGGGAACCAGGGTGAGGGGTAAATTTATAGGGCGATGTAAATGGTCGCGTTCGGTATTCATAGGTTTTTTTCCATCGCCCTAACTAAACTATATAAGCTGCTCACGAAATGTCAAGAGTTTTTTTCTAGAAAAAATTAACGCGGAAAAGTTTAACTGTGTAGGAAATTTCCACCCCAACCTAAGCCCTGAAAGTAAATACCGTTATAAATAATAACTATTACTATTTATATCATACTGCATAAATGATAAATTGCAAAATATTTTTCAGACAAAAAATAGCTGCAAGAAAATAAATCGCCCGAAACTTGGCCAATCCGCCCGAAAAACTCTTTTTCTTGCAAGTCGCCCCGCATAAAAATACAAATACCTGTAGGGCGCCGCTGAAAATGGCCTTTTTGCCCCCTGGATAATTCCGAAAACCGAAAGTACGTAAACTATAAAAAAGGCGCAAAGCATGACGCCGCCCACCGCACCGGAAAAACCGGAAAAAGACGATCTCGACGCGTTCTTCGAAGCTGCCGCCAGCAACAACCCCCGGGCGGTGCGTATGGCCGCGAAAAAGGTGCGCCAGCCGGCGCCGGCGGCGCAGTTTGTCCCGGCCGCGGATGCCGCTCTGGCGGAGGATGGGCCGGAAAAGCCCCCCGGGCCCGGGCGCGAACCATCGGCGGCGGCCGGGGCCGGGGCCGACGCCGACGGCCTGCCGGCGCAGGCGGCTTCCGGCCCGGTTGTTTATGCGGAACAGAATGCCGAGGCCGAAGAACAATTTCTGCATGAAATCATCGCGAACCAATTTGCCGCTGATTCCGGGGACAACCTGGACGGAAAATTCATCGCGGTCGATCCCCGGACGCTTCCGGATTACCACGGTCATCCCGATGCGCCTTTCGTGCTTATTCCCGCCGGCATTCATCGTTTTCTTCCTTGGTGGGGGTGGTTGGTGATAGCCGGAGGTTTTTTCCTGGTCATCAGCGGAGTGGTGATATTGCCGGTGCTGCATTTGAACCGTTTGACTTCGCGGTTGGGGGTGGTGAACGAGGCGGAGGCGCAGCAGGTTATGCGGCAATTGGTCATCAATGCCGACGACCGGACGGTGACCAAGCTGTACGAGGTGGCGGCGTCGCCCAAGTCGCCCATGGCGGCGCGATTGCGGGCGGTTGACGCGATGAGTCTTATTCGGCAGAGTGCGGAGGTGGATCGGGTTCTTTTGCGGTTGGAATTGTCGGGCGAGACGGATGAGCGGATTCGCGAGGCGGCGATTGCGGCGCGGCGGCAGCGGGTGGCGGCGCGTACCCGGGGTGAATGGTGAAAGGTCGGCGTATGGCTGGGGAGTTGTCCGGGTCGAGGGCGGTGGTGCTGAATGGTTCGCCGCAGCGGGAGGGAAATTCGGTGGCGATGGCGCGGCGGTTTTTGGCGGGATTGGCGTTGGGGGGCGGGGTGGTGGAGGCGGAGTGGGTGCATTTGTATGATTTGGCGCTGTTGCCTTGCCGGGGGTGTATGGCTTGCCGTGGGGGCGGGGTTTGTCGTTTGGAGGGGGAGGATGATTTTGCCGGGGTGAGGTCGGGGTTGGCGCGGTCGAGGTGGGTGGTGTTGGCGTCGCCGTTGCATTTTACCTCTTTAAGTGCGCCGGTGGTGGCGTTTATTAGCCGTTTGCAGGCTTTTTGGCCGGGTTTTGCGGGAGGGGCGAAGCTTCCGGCGTTGGAGCGGCGGGGGGTGTTGTTGCTTAGCGGCGGGGGTGAGTATGGGCGGATGTTTGAGCCGGCGCGGGCGGTGGCGGCGGCGGCTTTCAAGACTTTGGGGGTGGAGTTTAGCGGGATGGTGACGGCGTCGGGGACGGATGTTCGCGGGGTGGGGGAGCAACCGGCGGTGTTGGCGGAGTTGGATGCGTTGGCGGCGCGGTTGCGGGCGTGAGGCGAGAATTTCAGTCCGCCGTCAGTATAGAACTTATTGCGAGTGAATTCCCCAGGAGTCCCTATGCCCTTTCCTCACCCCGTGACTATTATCATCAAGGGCGCCGGCGAAATGGCCTCCGGCATCGCGGTACGGCTTCACTGCGCCGGCTTTCGGCGTTTGCTCCTGTTGGAAACGCCGCAGCCTTTGGCGGTGCGCCGGGCGGTGAGCTTTTCTGAAGCGGTCTACGACGGCACGCAGGAGGTGGAAGGCATTGTGGCCGAGCGTATCGAGTGGGAGGCAAACGTGGCGCCCGACTCTCCGGCGGCCAAAACCCTCGCCGCCACCCTGCACGCGGTTTGGAACGGCAAACGGTTGGCCGTAGCGGTCGACCCCCGGTGGCGGCTTTTGTCAATGCTTCGCCCCGAGGTTTGCGTCGACGCCATTCTTGCCAAGGAAAACCTTGGCACCGGCCTTGCCGACGCCCCGTTGGTGGTCGCGCTGGGGCCGGGTTTTACCGCGGGAAAGGACGCCCACTACGTGGTGGAAACGAACCGGGGGCATAATCTCGGTCGGGTCTTGGCTTCCGGTTCGGCCCAGGCCAATACCGGCATACCTGGGGAGATTGGGGGGTACAGTGTGGAGCGGGTTCTAAGGGCGCCGGTGCGGGGGGTGGTGGAGTCGGGGCTGCCGATTGGGGCGGAAGTGGTCAAGGGAGAGCGGGTTTGTCTGGTGGGGGGAGTGCCGGTTGGGTCTGGGGTGTCGGGTGTGGTGCGGGGCTGTATTCGTTCCGGCATTGAGGTGGGGGCGGGGGTGAAGATTGGGGATGTGGATCCGCGGGGGGTGGCGGAGTATTGTTTTACCGTATCGGAGAAGGCGCGGGCGCTTGGGGGGGCGGTATTGGAGGTATTAGGGGCATTTTTGGCGGCGCGGCAAGGGGGGTAGACTCCCTACTCCGCCTGCACCTCTGGCGCTTCCTTCGCCTTAATCCGCCGCGACCGCGCCGCCTCTCCCGTATTCGGCGACAGTTGGCCGAAAATTGTCGAGGTCAACCCCGCCAACCCTCCCACGCAAATAAAAGTCCATTTAAACGCCGTCTGCAATTCCAACCCTTCCGTATGCGTCCCATTTTGATACGAAAAGCCATTCAACAACGCCGCCCCCACCGCCACCCCGCATACCGAAGCGATCTGCATGGTGACCGAAAGAAAGCCGTTGCCGGCCGAGGTGTGGGTGTCGGACAGATCGATCAGGGTGACGGTATTCATGGCGGTGAACTGCATCGAGTTGAAAGTCCCGAAAATGAGAAGCTGCAGCAACAGCAGGGGATATGGCGTGTCATGACGAATCAAGGAAAAACAGGCGATCATGATGCCGATAAGGAGGGTGTTGCAAAGTAAAAAGCGGCGGAAACCGAAACGCTTCAACAAACGCGGCACCAAACTTTTCCCCGCGAACGAGGCGACGGCGCTGGGAATCATGGTCATGCCCGATTTGAAAGGCGAAAAACCCAACACCAGCTGGAAGAACAACGGCAACAAAAACGGCATGGCGCCCGACCCCAAGCGGGCGAACAGATTGCCAAGAATTCCCACGGAAAAGGCCCGGGTCTTGAACAGGCCGGGCGAAAACAGCGGGTCGGGGATGTGCGTCGCCCGCAGCCAATAAAGCCCCAACAATCCCAACCCGACCGTGCACAACAGGGTCGCCTGGACCTTCGGCAAATGCAACTCGCCCAATCCCTCCATCGCCACCGAAATCAGCACCATCGCTCCGCCGAAAAGGAGGAAGCCCGAGGTGTCGAAACGTTTGACCTGCGGGTCGGCCGGTATCGCCGGCATATATTTCAAGGCCAACAGCCCCCCGATAATTCCGACCGGAACGTTAATCAGGAATATCCAGTGCCAAGAGGCGTACTGCACCAGAAACCCGCCGGCGGTCGGCCCCAGGAGCGGGCCAATCAGCCCGGGCACGGTGATGAAGCTGAGGATCTGGACCATTTGGCTCCGCGGATAACTGCGAATGGCGATCAGGCGTCCCGTCGGCACCATGAGCGCCCCACCCAATCCCTGCACCACCCGGGCGGCGACCAGAAAGGTCAAACTCGGCGACAAAGCGCACAGCAATGACCCCAGGGTAAAAATAAACACCGCCACAATGAAAATGCGTTTGGGACCGAAACGGTCCGCCACCCAGCCGCAGGCCGGTATGATCAACGCCGTGGTGAGAAGATAGGAAATGACCACCGCCTGCATTTTCAAGGGGGCGACGCCGAATAGCTGCGCCATCCCCGGCAAAGCGGTATTCAAAATGGTGCCGTCCAACATTTGCATGAAAAAACCGACGGCGACGATCCAGGGAAGAACGGGCGAAGGGGTTGGCTTCTTGGTCATGCTGGACATTTCATTTCTTGGGGTGAGGGGGCGGTAAAGACACTCGGTATCCCAATCGGTAATTATTACCGGAATATTTGCATTTGCAAGGCGGTTCCCTATTTTATCAAAACGATACAAGGCAGCGTCTATTATTATTAAAGTGATAAACATTATTGTTTTGATAATAGCGGCGTTGAAATAATTCCCTAAGCATTGCTGTATTAGCAAAAAACTGTTCCTCTCCAAAACCCTGTTGTATCGGCAAGAAAGTTGCAAAGTTGCATAATTGCATAATTATGAAAATCGGTTAAACTTGCCAAATTATTCCAAGCCAAATTATTCCAAGCCAAATTAGGGGAGACAATAATAATGCCCACGCTAACCGTCAACGGCAAAACGGTATCCTGTCCCGTCAACAAGAAGCTCCTGGATTTCCTCCGTAACGATCTGGGGATAACCTCCGCCAAAGACGGCTGCAACCAAGGCGCCTGCGGCACCTGCACCGTCCTGGTCGACGGCAAGGCCACCCGCGCCTGCCTCCCTTCCCTGGACAAGCTGGAAGGGAAGTCCGTACTCACGGTCGAAGGTTTCCCCCAGCGGGAGAAAGACGTCTACGCCTACGCCTTCGCCCAAGCGGGAGCCGTGCAGTGCGGCTTCTGCATTCCCGGGATGGTCGTGGCGGCGAAGGGCCTCCTGGACGTCAACCCGAACCCCAGCCGCGCCGAAATCAAAAAGGCCCTCAGGGGCAACATCTGCCGCTGCACCGGCTACGTGAAAATCGAGGACGCCATTCTCCTCGCCTCGAAAATGCTTAGGGAAAACGCCCCCATTCCCAGCCACGCCTTCAAAGCCGTCCTCGGCGAAGACTTCCACCGGGTCGACGCGGTGGCAAAAACCCTCGGCACCGGCCAATACGCCGACGACCTGGTCCTCCCCGGCATGCTGCACGCCTCTGCCATTCGGGCCAAATTCCCCCGGGCGAAACTTCTCGCCATCGACCCCGCCGCCGCCCTGGCCGAGCCCGGCTGCGTCGCCGTCCTTACCGCCAAGGACATCCCCGGCCACATCAAAATCGGCCACCTGGTGGTGGATTGGGACGTCATGATCCCGGTCGGGGAAATCACCCGTTACCTTGGGGACGCGGTGGCGATTGTCGTGGCGGAGAAAGCGGAGGATCTGCCGAAATTGAAGGCGCTCGTCAAGGTGGATTACCAGGAATTGCCCCCCCTCGCCAATCCGGTCGCCGCCATGGCCCCGGGCGCCCCGAAGCTGCACGAAAAGGAACGGAATATCCTTTCCCATGAACACTTGCTGCGCGGCGACGCCGCCGGCGCCATCGCCAAGGCCAAGCACGTCGTGACGCAGCACTACTCCGTTCCCTTCACCGAACACGCCTGCATGGAGCCGGAATGCGCCGTCGCCCAGCCGGAAGGGCTGGACGGCGTCCACCTTTTCACCGGCGGGCAAAGCATCTACGACGAGCAGCGCGAAGTCGCCAGCATGTTGAATATACCGGCCGAGCAGGTGCACGTCACCTCGATGCTGGTCGGCGGCGGTTTCGGCGGCAAGGAGGACATGTCGGTGCAGCACCACGCCGCCTTGGTGGCGTATCTCCTGAAGAAGCCGGTCAAGGTCAAGCTGACCCGGCAGGAGTCCATCACCATCCACCCCAAGCGTCACGCCATGGAAATGGACTTCACGACCGCCTGCGACGAAAACGGCCTCGTCACCGCCCTGAAGGCGGTCATCGTCTCCGACACGGGAGCCTACGCTTCCTTGGGCGGACCCGTGCTGCAGCGCGCCTGCACCCACGCCGCCGGTCCGTATAATTTCCAGAACATCGACATCGAAGGCACCGCCGTTTACACCAACAACCCGCCCGCCGGGGCCTTCCGCGGCTTCGGCGTGACCCAGTCGGCCTTCGCCATGGAAATGAACCTGAACCTGTTGGCGGAAAAGGTGGGGATTTCCCCCTGGGAAATCCGCTACCGTAACGCCATCCGCCCCGGTCAGGTTCTCCCCAACGGGCAGATTGCCGACGCTTCCACCGCCCTGACGCATTGCCTGGAGGCGGTCAAGGAAGTCTACGAAAAGCATCCCCGGGCCGGCATCGCCAGCAGCTTCAAGAATAGCGGCCTTGGCGTGGGCGTCCCCGACACCAGTCGCTGCATAGTGTCGGTGGAGAAGGGGAAGATTCACGTCCGCACCTCCGCCGCCTGCATTGGCCAAGGCATGGCGACGGTGACGACCCAGATGGTCTGCCAAACGCTGGGGGTGGCGCCGGATATGGTCGTGGCCGAGCGGCCGGACACCAGGCGGACCCCGAACGCCGGCACGACGACGGCGTCCCGCCAGACCACGTTAACCGGCGAATCCACCTTGCGGGCGACCCTTCTACTCAAGGCGGAGCTGGATAAGGGGAAGACCCTTACCGACCTGGAGGGGAAGGAATTTTACGGCGAGTTCCTGGCCAAGACCGACCCCATGGGCAGTCCCAAGCCGAATCCGGTGAGTCACGTCGCCTACGGCTATGCGGCGCAGGTGGTGTTGCTGGATGAGGAGGGCAGGGTCGAGAAGGTGGTGGCGGCTTACGATGTCGGTCGGGTCGTCAATCCGAAATCGGCTTGCGGTCAGATCGAGGGCGGGGTGGTGATGGGTCTCGGGTACGCCCTAACCGAGGACTATCCCCTGGACCAGTGCGTGCCGCTGGCGAAGTACGGGACGTTGGGGCTGTTCCGGGCCGATCAGGCGCCGGCGATTGAGGCGATATTGGTCAAGGCCGAGGGCGAAACGGAATACGCTTACGGGGCGAAGGGGGTCGGGGAACTGGCGACGATTCCGACCGCTCCCGCCGCGGCCGGCGCGTATTACAAGAAAGACGGCGTCTTCCGCAGCAAGCTGCCGATGGAGAATACGTATTACCGAAAAGGCAAATGAAACCGCGGGGTTTTTATGGGGCGCTTCCGAGATGGGGAGCGCCCTTTTCTTACTGGGGTTGGCTTGTGCTGCTGGCGGATCGGATTGACAAAGGGGAATGATGGTATATACTAACGATATATACTTATGGGAGGTGATGCCATGCAAAAAGCCAAACTGTTCACCAACGGCCGCAGCCAAGCGGTGCGTCTCCCGAAAGAGTTTCGCTTCAAGGGAGATTCGGTCAATATCCGGCGGGTGGGAAAGGCGGTGGTGCTTTTTTCCGACGAGGAATCCTGGGACATACTCTTCGATGCTCTCGAACACTTTACTCCCGATTTCATGGCCGACGGAAGAAATCAGCCGGATATCCAAGAACGGGAGGACCCCTTCGCATGAGGCTGCTTTTAGACACCGATATTTGCATTTATTTGATTAAAGACAAGCCGTTGGGGGTGCGTAAGCATTTGCGACAATATCATCCTGGCGAGGTTGGTCTTTCTTCTGTTACCGTCGCCGAACTTCACTATGGAGTGGCAAAAAGTGCCGCCAAGGAAAAAAATATTGCAGCACTGGAAGAGTTTTTGTTCCCTTTGGCAATCGTTTCCTTCGACGAGGTGGCGGCATTGAAATATGGTGAAATTCGCGCTTTTCTGGAAAGTAGGGGCACTCCGATTGGCCCTATGGATTTGTTGATTGCCGCTCATGCCCTCAGCCTTGGTGTTAGCTTAGTCACTAATAATTTGCGCGAATTCAAGCGTATCCCCGGACTCAAGTGTGTGAACTGGGCTTGAATGAAAGGTAGTCTAACAAGGCAAGCTTAGGACTCTCATGCGCCTCTCCCTAATCATCAGCACCTACAACCGCCCCGACGCCCTTCGGGCCGTGCTCGCCAGCGTAGCCGGGCAGAACGTCCGCCCTCACGAAGTCATCGTCGCCGACGACGGCTCGGGGCCTGACAGTAAGGCCGTGGTGGATCAGGCGGCGGCTGCGGGTTTGCCGATTCGCCACGTTTGGCACCGGCACGACGGTTTCCGTCTGGCGGCCATTCGCAACCGCGCCTTCGCCGCCGCCACGGGCGATTATCTGGTCATGATTGACGGCGACATTCTCCTGCATCCCGATTTCGTCGGAGACCACGCCGCCGCCGCCCGGCCCGGGTTTTTTGTTCAGGGCTCCCGGGTCATTTTGCGGGAAAACCTGACGCAGCGCCTGTTGGACAGCGGCGGGACGGTTTGGCCATCCTTTTTCACCGCTGGCATCGGCAATCGGAAAAACCTGCTGCGGTCGCCCTTTCTCTCGCGTTTGTTTTCGGGGGTGGGTGAAGGCGGCAAAGGCATTCGCACTTGTAATTTCGCCTTGTGGCGGTCTGACCTTATTCGGGTCAACGGTTTCAACGAGGACTTTGTCGGCTGGGGGCGGGAGGACACGGAACTGGTCGCCCGGCTTTTCAATGCCGGGATAAAGCGTTGGAACCTGCGTTTTGCCGCGCTTGGCTGTCATCTGTACCATCCGCCGCAGTCGCGGGAGCGCTTGGGGGATAACGATCGGCTTCTGGCCCGGACGATTGCGGAAAAATTATCCCGCTGTCAGACTGGGGTCGACAAATATTTGCCAGCTTGAGGCATGGGGGCACGCGGTTTTCTACCGTTCTGGGGGGCAAGCCCCCCAGGCCCCCCGCCTGAATTCGCGGGGTTCGGGGCCGCCCGGACGCGAAGGCGCGCCTTTGGCGCTGTTCGCTCCAAAAGGTAGGGCCGCGTAACTAGTTTCCACGGGTTTATACCGAGTGATGGAACCGCATTTCATTTTACGCGGCCCATCAACCGCATTTTTAATAACCGATTAACCGCTAACCGCAACCACTTTATTGACTATTTGATCAACTGCATCCACGGGGGGCACGGTTCTGTCTGGTTAGACAGAACCAGTTGCGCCCCCCCGGCCCCCCCAACCCGCGTGACGCTGGACCCAAGTGCTACAAGCGATAATGCCCCGTTTCCCCCTGCCAAAGGATAATGCCATGCCCTCCACCCTCATCAAAAACGCCCGCATCCTCACCGGCCCCGACCTCATCCACGGCGATCTCCTCGTTGAAAACGAAACCATCGCCCGCCTCGACCCCCACATCCCCGCCCACCACGCCAAAGTCATCGACGCCCAAGGCAAATATCTCCTCCCCGGCGGCGTCGACGTCCACACCCATTTCGATCTGGATCTCGGCGCCTTCAAAGCCAACGACAGCTGGCTCACCGGTTCCATCGCCGCCGCCTGCGGCGGCACCACCACCGTCGTCGACCACGTCGGCAACGGCCCCGAAGGCTGCCGGCTGCAGCAGCAAATCGAAGTCTATCACCGCCTCGCCCAACCGGCCGTAATCGACTACTCCTTCCACGGCGTCATCCAACACGTCGACAATGATATCCTCGACGACATGGAAAAGCTGGTCGCGGAAGGCATCACCAGTCACAAAATTTACACCACCTACGGCAACAAACAGGAAGACCCCGCAATCCTCCGCGTCCTCGAACGGGCCAGGCAACTCGGGGTCATCACCTGCTTCCATTGCGAAAATGATTCGATAGTGAAATTTCTGACCCAGCGCCTTATCGCCGCCGGTCACACCGCCCCCAGCGGCCACCCCCTGGCCCGCCCCGCCTGTTGCGAAGCCGAAGCGGTCGACCGGGTCATAATGCTGGCGCAGGCGGCGGGCGAAGCCCCGGTTTACATCGTTCACCTCTCCGCCGCGCTTAGCCTTGAAGCGGTGAAAGCCGCCCGCCGTAGGGGACAGAAAAACGTCTATGCCGAAACGTGCCCGCAATACCTCTTCCTCGACGCCAGCCGTTATGACGACCCGGTTGAAGGTTTAAAGTACATTATGAGCCCGCCCCTGCGGACTCCGGCCGACAACGCCTTGCTTTGGGAAGGGCTTCGGCGGGGCGACTTCGACGTCGTCGCCACCGATCATTGCCCCTTCGCGTTTCGTAAAGACAAACAAGCGGGCCGGGACAATTTTTCCAAGACTCCCGGCGGGTCGCCCGGGGTGGAATTGCGGTTGGCGCTGATGCTTTCGGAGGGTTTTATGAATGGTCGGCTCAGTTTGCCGGAGGTGGTGCGGTATTGCTGTACGCGTCCGGCGGAGGTGTTTGGTCTTTACCCGGGGAAGGGGGTTATTCTGCCGGGGTCGGACGCGGATCTTGTCCTTTTTGATCCTGATCCTGCCCTGGACCGGTTGATTGAGCACGCCAATTTGCATGAGAATGTTGATTATACGCCTTACCAGGGGATGCGTCAGAGGGGGCGGATTGTTATGACGATGTCGCGGGGGGAGGTGATTGTGGAGAATAACCGCTGTGTTGCGAAAGAGGGTAGGGGCCGTTTTGTCAAGCGGGGTTTGGGAGGGGGGTGGTAGCGGCGAGGGGAACGCTGCATTTCCGCTTGGCGCCAATTGGGTCCAGC
>JAVBTZ010000258.1:0-14675 GCA_031555915.1 Planctomycetota bacterium | reverse complement strand
GGCGGCGGCATCGAACGCCGCCAGGGTGGCGGCGGTTCGGGTTTGGGGCAATCGGTCCTCGGGGGCGGCGACGGCAAGTTTGGCCTGGAGGTGGTGTCGCTGCCGGTTTCGGACAGCGATTGGAAACGTATGGAAAGGCGGGAGCGGAAACGGGTGGTGGGGGTTGCGGCGAGTGCGGTGGATATGGATAGTTTATTGTTGGTGCTGGGCGATTTTTCCCGGCGGGAGGACCAGGCGGCGGAGGAACTGTTCGGCAAATTGAAGGCGCGCCTCCCGAAAGGGATTACCGTGGAGAACCGCCAGGTGCGGCCGGAGGACGGGAATTTGTCCGACACCTTATTGGCGCTCCTGACGCCGGAGGAAATGGAGGCGTGGGACAAGGACGCCCTGGCGAAGGTGGCGGCGTATCTGAAATCCGGCGGACACCTTTGGCTCGATTCGCCGGACCGCGAGGAAACGCTTCGGCAGTTGAAACGTCTGGCCGGCGCTACCAACGGCACGCAGAACCCGCTCGCCAAAACGCATCCTCTGGCCGAGGGTGAAAAGGCGGACGCCCTGTTCATCGGCGACAAGCTGGCGGCGGTGGCGACTTATCAGGACTGGCGGCGGGACGGCGGCATCACCCGGGACAGCCGGCGGCCCCTGCAGTTCTTGAGCCGGACGCTTAATTTTTTCCTCTCCGGAAACGCCGACGAGGGAATAATTCTCGAACCCGAAAAACCGCGGGGAGGGGTTCAGGTGCAGCCGGTCCGCGAAGTTATACCGGATCGCCTGGCCGGCTCCACCGCTGCCGAGGGCCGGCTGTGGGACGAGTTCGGCGCCGCGACGGCGGATCTGTGGCGCATGCCGTCCTGGAGCGATTCCGGCCGAATTTCCGGCATTTCCGACGGGCAGGGCGGCCGGGCTTTGAAAATGGATTTGCAGGCTTCCGTCAAGGGCCGGGCCGCGGTTTACCGGACGCTGACCCCGCCGCAGGATTTCTCGCGGGTCGGACAAGTAACGCTTGAGGCTTATTATGACGGAACCGGCACGGCCGCCCTGTCGATGGTGTTCACCGTGCAGAGTCCGCGGGGCTGGGTCGACTACGAGACTCCTTCCGTAACGCTGCAGAACGGCTGGAACAAGCTCGCCTTCGATTTGACCGGGCGCGACTTCCGCCTCCTTTCCGCCGGCGGCGGGCCGGGGCGTTCCCTGGCCGACGCGGACAGGACCGGCCGGGCGGGGTTCTTCATTTACCGGGACGGCAAGGCGCCGGCGATGTCCCTTATCCGAAACATCAGATTGCATTGACGGCGATGGTTGGCAGGCGAGGGCTGGCGGCATGCGGCATTGGCTTTTCATGGCGGTGGTTTTAACGGGTTTCCTCTGGCTTCGCCCGGCCGCGGGCGAGGAGGCGGCGGTTCGCGAAGAACGTTTCAACGGCCTGGTCGAAGGCTTGAACACCTCCTCCGACCGGCGGGAACGCATCCTGGAAATGATTTACACCGAACTCCGCGGCCCCGACGGCCGGCAGATGCAGGAGCTCCTCCGGGAATCCCTCACCCGCACCAACACCCTCATCCTCCAGGGCGTGGTGGAGGCGATGGCCATGCTGGGGGACTCCCGCGACGTGGCGAGCCTCGACGCCTTGTTGGCCACCTGCGACAAGCTCGAAGTGAAAACGCTGGTGATTCGCCTGTTGCCGGCGTTTTGTCTCCATTCCGAGCGGGCGCGTTTCAATTACATCCATTACGCCGTCGGCTACGACCGGGTGGCGCAGGCGAGTGTCCTGGAGCCTCTCCGGCGGCCTCCCCTCACCCGGCGCGGCCGCCTCGACACCGGCCTGGAACGCATGCAGGGGCGCATTGTCCGCAGCATCGCGGCGCAGTTCGACCCGGTCGGCGCCGCCCTCAAGTATATCGACGACATCCTCTATAATCAGGCGGCCCGGAAGGCGGTGACGAATTACGTCGGCAAGGCGCTGGGGAACGACCCGGGCCGCTGGGCCCGCATCTGGGCGGAACAGGGGAAGGACATGACCCTTCTGGCGCCGGACGAGGTGGAGGAGATCCGCCTCGCCGCCCTGACCTCCCTTTCCGACATGGGGGCGGAGGGGTTGCCGGAGGTCATCGAGGCGTTCAGGTATTTGCAGGTCATTCCCGGGGACGTTCTGCAGCAGGCGGTTTACGAGGCGATGGCGAAAATGTGCCGGGTGGCCTATGCCTCCTTCGACGACCTCGCCGGCATGCAATTCACCGCCGAGGACTCGGTTGAGGCGAAAAGCTGGCGCCAGCGGCGTTATGATTCGGCCGCGAACCTGGCCATTTTCACCGCATCCGGCACCGAGGAGAAATTGTTGGACGACTGGGAGGCCGGGGTTTTTTCCTCCCTGGTGTCGGCCTTGGGAGCGGCTTTGAGCTACCCCGCAGCCCTGCCGGATAGCGGCGGTAAGCTGGCGGGAGTGACGGAAAGCGGGCTTCGGCGCCTGGAATATCTCCTTATGCACCCGGATTTGACCCGCGAAAAACGTTCGGCCGTGGCGACCGCCTTGGGTGAAATCGGCGCGGTGCGGTCCGTCTCGGCCCTGGCCAGCATCATCGATTCGCCTTATTGTTCCCCCGAGTACGGTTACGACGGCGCCCGCTTCGCCGAGTCCGCCATCGACGCCTTGCGGATAATCGCCACCGGCAACCGCGCGGGCCGCGACGCCGCGCGGGAGGAGTTGCTGAACCTCTTGTCGGAGGAGAGAATGTATCCGCCGCTCAGGGCGGGGGCGCCGGAAGTGGGTTTGGCGCATATGGTGTTGTGGCGGTTGCAGCGGATGGTCAGATCGAACGACACCCAGTTGGACGCCTGGATATGGCGGGGCCGGCTCAATTGGTAAGGCGTTTTCTGTAATTTTCATCGGGTAAGGGAAGGAAGGAAATTGTCGGAATCCAAGCCAAGCCGCAGCAGTCTCACCAGGTTTTATCCCAGCGACACCGGGCAGATCCTCTCTTTGGGCCGGGACCACCGTTCGGTCAGCGGTTTTCATATCGACCGCGGCAGTCCCTTGCCGCTGGGTCCGTACCGGACCGACCGCGGGGTCAACTTCGCCATTTACGCCAGCCGGGCCACCCAGATGTTCCTGGAACTGTTCGACGAGGACGAGGACGAAGTCAAGGCGGCAATCGACCTGGACCCCCGCCTGAACCGCACCGGGGACATTTGGCACGTGCGGGTTTTGCATCCGGAACCGGAGCGCCTGCGCAGCCTCCGCTATGTCTGGAAGGCGGCGGGACCGCGGGATTCGGCGCAGGGATTGTATTACGAACCGTCCCTCCCCCTTCTCGATCCTTACGCCCGCGCCTTTTCCGGCGTGGCGGGATGGGGCCGGCCGGATTTGCCCCACGCCAATGGGGGCGGCGTCACGTCGATTAACCCCCGCCGCTGCCGCCTGGCCTCGACCAAATCCTTCGAATGGGACGGGGACGCGCCGCAGTTGACCCCCCTGGAGGATTCGATAATTTACGAGCTGCATGTGCGCGGCTTCACCATTCACGGATCGTCCGGCGTGGCCAGTCCCGGCACCTTCATCGGCCTGACCGAAAAAATTCCCTATCTGGTCGAGCTTGGCGTCACGGCGGTGGAGCTGATGCCGGTCTTCGAGTTCGACGAAAACGAGAACCTGCGGGTAAACCCCAAAACCGGGCAACCGCTCCTCAATTTCTGGGGCTATTCGCCGATCGGGTTTTTCTGCCCGAACACCTGTTACGCCTCCGACGCCACCGACGCCGGCGTCCTGGGGGAATTCCGCGAAATGGTCAAGCGTTTCCACAAGGCCGGCATCGAGGTTTTCCTGGACGTGGTCTTCAACCACACGGCCGAAGGGGATGAACGGGGGCCGACGATTTCCTTCCGCGGGCTCGACAACCCCACCTACTACATGCTTGACGCCAAGGGGAAGTACCGGAACTTTTCCGGCTGCGGCAACACCTTCAACTGCAACCATCCGGTCGTGCGCTCCTTCATTATCGACGTCCTGCATTACTGGGTCGCCTCCATGCATATCGACGGCTTCCGCTTCGACCTCGCCTCCATTCTCGGGCGGGACGTGAACGGCGAGGTCCTCGCCAACCCACCCATCCTCGAAATGATTTCCAAGGATCCCATCCTCGCCCACACCAAACTGATCGCCGAGGCCTGGGACGCGGCCGGCCTGAACCAGGTCGGCAATTTCCCCTCCTACGGGCGCTGGTCGGAATGGAACGGCTATTTCCGGGACGACGTGCGGATGTTCTGGCGCGGCGACCTCGGGATGGTGAGCCGGTTCGCGAGCCGGGTGTGCGGGTCGGACGATCTGTACCGGGGGCCAAGCGGCAAGCCCCGCCACACCATCAATTTCGTCACCGCCCACGACGGCTTCACCCTGAACGACCTGGTCAGTTACGAGAAAAAGCACAACGAGGAAAACGGCGAAAACAATTTCGACGGCGAGAAATACAACCATTCCATGAATTTCGGGGTCGAGGGACCGACCGGCGACGGCGAAATCAACCGGCGGCGGCGGATCATGATGAAAAATTTCGTGGCCACCCTGATGCTGTCGCAGGGGGTGCCGATGCTGTTGGCCGGCGACGAATTCTGCCGGACCCAGCGGGGCAACAACAACGCCTATTGCCAGGACAACGAGATCAGCTGGGTGAACTGGAAGCTCCTGGAGGAAAACGGCGACATGCGGCGTTTCTTCCGGCTGATGATCCGTTTTCGCCGGGAGCACCCGGTGTTGCGGCGGGAGAATTTCTTCGGCCAGGGGGGCGGGATCACCTGGCACGGCGAACGGGAGAACGAACCGGATTGGTCGACGAACGCGCAATGGCTGGCGTTTTTGCTGGACGGGGGGAAGGCCAGGCGGGACGACGGCCGGTCGGACGACGATATTTACGTGATCATGAACGCGTCCTCGGAGTGGCGGCATTTTGTGGTGCCGCGGCGGGGGAAGGAGTGGCGGAAGGTGGTGGATACGGCGCGGCCGAGTCCGGATGATTTTTGCGAGGATCTGGGCCGGGCGCCGAATATTGGTTATTATCATGATCGTTACGGAGTCGAGCCGCGGAGCGTGGTGGTGATGGTGAATACGCGCTCGTAGGCGGGTGAAAGCGCATCTTCATTGCCGTTACGGCAGGGTGAGACTACTGCCATCGATGTCAATCCCCCTGGATTCCGGCTAAACCGCCCGTTGGGGGTGCAGCAGCCGTTTTAGACGCCGGAATGACGTGGGGGGAGGGGTGCGGCGGTACAAGGTTCGGAGACGCGTGCATCAGTCGTTTCGCCAGGGTGATTCACTGCCGTCAATAGCCATCCCCGCTCTTCTTCGCAAAAAAGAGCGGAAGTCCCGGCGACGTCTTCCCGAGGCCCGTGGGGCGTAATGTGGGAATATCCGGTCATTAGATCCCCAGGCGTGTCTAGAGTCCGGCCTTGACCGACTACCCGCCTTTCTCCCCGACCAGGTTAAACCGCACCCACACGCCTTGGCCAGAAAACCCCGCGGACCCCGTGCAACCGGGACTTCCGTTCGGGTACCGCAACTTTGCTCCGCGCGTAGAGCACTGCTTCTAATTATGGGTTATAGTCTTGTTCACGCGGGGAGAAAGAAAAAAGGTCTGCGAATCGTTATTTTACTGCGAATTATGGAGTCACCAAAATTCTGCCGCTTTAGCAGAACGACTGAGTGGATCTACTGCCGTCAACGTCAATCCCCCTGGATTCCGGCTAAACCGCCCGTTGGGGGTGCAGCAGCCGTTTTAGACGCCGGAATGACGTGCGGGGAGGGGACAGCGTAACAGGGCACGGAGGAATGTTTTGCCCTTATTTCCGCGTCATTCGGGACATGCTCCGAATTCCTCACGTTTTCAGGTAGAGCCCCTATCTCTACCGCGTCTTGAAACGGTAGATAGTCGTCTGGGTGTACTTCTCGCCCGGCCGCAAAATCGTATTGGCGAAATTCGGGTGATTCACCGCGTCCGGGTGTTTTTGCGCCTCCAGGCAGAAGGCGTAACGCCGGTGGTAGACCTTCCCCTCCCGCCCGATGTCGGTTCCGTCCAGGAAATTGCCGATATAAAGCTGGACGCAAGGCTCGGTGGTGGCCATTTCCAGAACCCGGCCGCTGTCGGGGTCGAAGGCTTCCACCACCCATTCCAAACCTTCGCGACTCTTCGTCAAAACATAGTTGTGATCGTAACCTTCCGGTATTTGCGGCAAATCCCGGCCGATGGCTTTCGCCTGGGTAAAGTCCATGGGCGTGCCCGCGACCGGCAGGATTTCCCCGGTGGGAAGAAGACGCGAGTCGACCGGGGTGTAATGCCCGGCGCGGATGCGAAGCTCATGCCGCAGGATGTCTCCGGCGCAACCGTTCAGATTGAAAAACTCGTGGTTGGTGAGGTTGACCGGGGTGGGCTGGTCGGTGGTGGCTTCATAATTGATAACCAGGTCCTGTTCGCGAACTTCATACCACACGCTGACCGCAAGGTTGCCCGGGTAATTCTCCTCGCCGTCCGGCGAATAATAGTCCAGCCGCAGCCGTCCGCCCTCCTCTTTGGCCTGCCAGATTTTCTGGTTGAAGCCGAATTGGCCGCCGTGGAGATGGTTGCCGTTTTTGGGGTCGGTGTAGAGTTGGTAGGATTGGCCGCCAAGGGTGAACTTGCCGCCGGCGATGCGGTTGGCGACCCGGCCAATCAGGGCGCCGTAGTAATTGGGCTTGGCCAGGTAGCCGGCGAGGCTGTCGAAGCCGAGGCCGACTTCGCCGCTCCGGCCCTGGCGGTCCGGGGTTTTCAGCGAGGCGATGATGCCGCCGTAATTGCTGATGCTGGCCGACAGGCCGGTGCCGCCGTCAAGGGTGAAGAGTTTGACCTTGCGGCCGTCGGGCAGGGCGCCCCAGGGTTGTTCGCTGATACGCATGCTTGGTCCTTTCGCGTAGGAAGTGGGGGGAAGGTTGGAAGGTTCTGCGGACGGTAGTAGGCATTTTACCTCCCCGGGGCGATTTTGACAATTGGCAGGCCAGAAAAAACACCGGCGTTTTTCACGGCAACTTTCCTTGCCTTGACCTTGGGTTGTCTGGTATACTCGGCACGGGATTTTTCCGTGACGTTCGGGCGCATTCAAAAAGGAGGACGCGAATTATGGGACTATGGGCGGTGATTTTATTGGTGGTGGTCGTGGGGGCGATTATCGTCCTGACGGGGAAGTATAAGGTTAACGCGTTTCTGGTGCTGTTGCTGGTGGCGTTCGTCTACGGGTTTGGCATCGGCCTCCCCTTCAAGGACATTATCGCCAATGTCAAGTCCGGCTTCGGCGGGACTTTGTCCAGTATTGGCATTGTCATCATCGCCGGCACCATGATGGGGGTGATTCTGGAAAAAACCGGCGCCGCCTTGGTGATGACCCGAACCATCCTGGGAATCGTCGGCAAGGACCGCTCGCCTTTGGCCATGAATATCGCCGGGCTGGTGGTGTCGATTCCGGTGTTTTGCGACTCCGGCTACGTCATTCTGACCCCGCTCAACAAGGCTCTCGCCAAGGAAAGCGCCAAGTCGATGGCGGTGATGGCGGTGGCGCTGGCGACCGGATTGTTCGCGACCCACAGCATGGTCCCGCCGACGCCCGGGCCCATCGCCGCGGCGGGAACGCTGTCGGCCGATTTGGGAACGGTGATTTTCTACGGGCTGATCGCCTCGGTGCCGGCCGCTTTGGCGGCGTATGTCTGGGCCATCAAGGTGGCCTCCCGCTATGACATCCCGGTCAAGGGCGGGGAATCCTACAGCGAATTGTTGGCGAAATACGGCAAATTGCCGACCCCGTTCTATTCCTTCCTGCCGCTGATCCTGCCGATTTTCCTTATTCTCCTGAAGTCCCTGGCGGACCTCCCCTCCAAGCCCCTTGGCGCGACGGTCGGCGGCTTCCTGTCGAATGTCGGCGACCCGGTGGTGGCGCTGATAATCGGGGTCCTGTGCGCGTTTTTGCTGGTTAACAAAAAGGACTACGCCGTGGCGGTGGACCAATGGCTCGGGGGCGGAATCAAGGACGCGGCGATAATCCTCGCCATCACCGGCGCCGGCGGGGCGTTCGGGAAAATTCTCCAGGCGTCGCCCCTGGTCGATTTCATCAAGGTCAACCTCTCCGGCGCGGGGATTGGCATCTTCCTCCCCTTCCTCATCGCCGCCGCCTTGAAAACCGCCCAAGGGTCAAGCACGGTGGCGATTATCACCACCGCGAACATCATGGCCCCGATGCTGGCGCAGCTGGGCATCAATCCCGCCCTCTGCGTCACCGCGATTGGAGCGGGGGCGATGGTGGTGTCGCACGCCAACGACTCCTTCTTCTGGGTGGTGTCGCAGTTCTCGGATCTGCCGGTAAATATCGCCTATAAGGTCTATACCGCCGCGACCGCGGTGGAAGGGGCGGTGGCGATGCTGGTGGTGTATGTGCTGTCCTTGATCGTGTGAGCCAACTGAATACGGTGTTTTTCATAAATGGTCCAGTATGGCCCGGGTATGGCAGACCCGGGCCATATTTTGTAGCCATGCCCCCCGCCACCGCAATGCAACCAATACCAAAAGGAACAGGCCGCCGTTAAAGACACGTAAAGTTTGGAGTAAATGTTAACAAAATTGCCAATAAGCGGGTAAGCGCAATAAAAAAACAAATTGGTCTTTTGAGAGAAATTCGCCAGAAAAGGAGAAGGATCCGCTTGGCCGAAGGACAGTAAGTTTGTTAACTTAACCCTCTATAGCTGTTAGCTTTGGGTTGAGTTATGCCTTTCCTGCCCGTTCGGGTCATTTCGTCGCCAACCCCGGTGTCGGTTCGCCGTAGGCCAAACTGGAACGGCGTGAGGGAGAACTAATGCCTAAACGCGTAACCTTACCTGTTTTCAGCATCGCCGTCATTTTTTTGGCGGTGACCGGCTTTGCCCGAAGCGGCACGCCCTTTCGGCCGGATCGGGATTTCTTGCGCGACCGCGCCAACTTGAACGAAGCGCAATTGGCGGCGTTCAAATACTTTTGGGAAGACGGGTCGCCGCATAGCGGCCTCGCTTATGAAGCGAATTACTACTGGGAGGCGCGGCCGGAAGTGGTGGGCGGGACCGGCTTCGGCGTTGCCGCCCTGGTGACGGCAGTGAGTAGGGGCTGGGTGGACCGGGACGCGGCCTTGGCGCGGCTGTTGAAGATAGTCCGTTTTCTCCGCGACCTGGAGATCAGGCGGGAACTCCACGGCGCCTTTCCGCATTGGCTCGACGGCGCCACCGGAAAAATCATGTCCTTCGGCAAAAACGACGCCGGGGCGGATATCGTCGAGACCTCTTTCCTTATCCAGGGCCTCCTGATTGCCCGGGCCTATTTCAACGGACCCGGCCTGGAGGAGGAACTCCGCAATATCATCACCGAACTGTGGCACGACGTCGACTGGAACTTTTTTACGGACGGCGAGGACAACGGCATTCACTGGCTGTGGAACCCCAAGAACGGTTTTTACGGCCTGAAGATCCTCGGCTACAACGAATGCCTCATCACCTATGTCCTTGCGCTTTCCTCCCCTACCCACCCCATCAGCCGCCGGGCCTACGATTATTGGTCTTCGGGCCAGCAGTATCAGCCGCGGGAGGTGTACGGTTATGAAATCGAGGCCACACCCGAGGACGGCGGACCTCTCTTCACTTCGCAATACTCGTTCGTGGGGCTGGACCCCCGGCGGCTGGCCGACGCTTTCGTCAAGCGGGGCTACTATGTGCGTTCGGTGGGGCAGACCTTGGCGAACCGGGGCTACTGCCTGCAGGACGCTCCGGCCGACCGGCATTACGCCGAGGATTTTTGGGGCCTTTCCGCCTGCATGATCCCGAACGGCTATGAAGCGAATTCGCCAAGGAACGACCACGGCGTGGTGTCGCCGTCCGCCGCTTTGGCGTCGATGCCGTTCACCCCGTTTTATGCCTTGCAGGTGCTGCGGAATTTTTTGGGAGGGCTCAGGAAAACCGTGTGGGGGCAGTACGGACCTTACGACGCGGTGAGCTTGCAGGCGAATTGGGTAAGCGACAAATATCTGGCCATCGATCAATTGCCGATGGTGAGTCTCATCGAAAATTACCGGACCGGATTGTTGTGGCGCTTGTTCATGTCCGACCCCGATGTGCGGAATGGTTTGGCGAAAGCCGGCTTGAACGAACCGGACTTCGCCGCCATGCCGGGATATCCTTTCCCCGAAGTGGTGGTTCCGCTGAAAAAGGACGGAGACAAGTATGTCCAGGACGCCTATGACCTCCTGCGCCATCCCGACAGCGGCTTGTATTCGCTGCCCTTTTGGTGCCGGGCGGGAGGGGAGTGCCTGTTTGTCCTGGAGAATCAGTCGGGACAGGAGGTTTACCGCGCCAGCCTGACCGTCGGCAAGGGCAGGGGCTACCTGTCCTTCCCCCAGTTCATGGCGCCGGACGGCAAGGTGTTACGGTTGATTATGCGCCTTGAAGGCAAGGAATTCTATCTGCCGGTGCGTTTGCGATAAGGCCGAAAAAATGCTTTATGGAGAGGAGGTCGACCATTAACCGCCAATTTATGCGTATCGCCTTCACCGGCGCCTGCCTGCTCACGCTCCTGGCCCTGCCCGCCGATACGCCCTCCGCACCCGCCGGCGACGCCCTGGTCACCCCACCCGTGGCGGCGGCGGCGGCAAACGGTACGCCGGTGGCCGCGCCGCTGCCGATAGCCGTTTCCGCTTCCGCTTCCGAACCCGAACCGGACGCCATGCACTCCCCGGGTGATGATCAACCCCTCGCCGCCAGCGCCGTCGCCGAACCCGCAATCGAACCCAAACCCGCCGCCGCCGACAAGTCCGCCTGGGAAGTCGACGTCATGCATAAGGCCCGCGAACTGGCCGGCAAACCCTACGACGACCCCATGGGGACAATACCCGCCTTTCTGGCTTCACTCACCGGCCCCCAATGGGACGGCATCGGCTTCCGGCCGGACCATACCCTGTGGAAGGACGACTCCACCCGCTTCGCGGTCAGCCTGATGCATCCCGGTTTCATTTACAACCGCACTGTCGGCATCAACCTGGTCGAAAACGGGGTCAGTACCCCGCTGGCCTTTTCGCCGGATCTCTTCAACTATCAAGACGCCAATCTTGCCACCCAGATGAAAAATGCCTCTCCGGCCCTGTCCGGTTACGCCGGCTTCACCCTCCGCTTCCCCCTGGGTCCCAGCGTGCCCGGGCGGCCGGATATCCTTAACCGCCTGGCGGTTTTTCTCGGCGCCTCGCAGTTCCAGTCGCGCGGCCGCAACTCCCGCTTCGGCGTCAACGCCCGCGCCGTCACCCTCGACACCGCCCTACCCGACGGCGAGGAATATCCCCACTTCAGCGAATTCTGGCTGGTGAAACCCGCCGCCGGCGTCGAGGAAATCACCGTCTACGCCCTCCTCGATTCCCCCAGCCTCACCGGCGCCTACCGCTTCATCATCTCCCCCGGCCTCTCCACCGTAATGGATGTGGAGGGAAAACTCTTTCCCCGCCCGGGCGCCAAAGCGCGAAAAATCGGCCTCGCACCCATCGGCAGCATGTTTCTATTTTCGGAAACGCGCTGCGGCGGCCCCGGCGACTATCGCCCCGAAGTCCATAATTCCGACGGCCTCCTCTACCGTGAAGGCGAAAACGCCTGGACCTGGTCCCCCTTGTGGAACCCCGAACGCCTGTCCATCCTCTCCTTCCCCATGTCCAATCCCCGCGGCTTCGGCCTGATGCAGCGGGACGCCAATTTCGACCACTACCAGGACCTGGCCAACCGCTTCGACCGCCGGGCCTCGGTTTGGGTCGAACCCAAAGGCGACTGGGGCGCGGGGAGAATCGAACTGGTGGAAATTCCCGGCGGGGAAGACTACCAGGGGAACATCGTCGCCTATTGGGTCGGGGACGGAAAGGCGGCGGACGCCGGCGCAGGCCAGCCGCCAGCCAACGCCACAAAAACCGGCCGGCCGGATGTACCCGATTTCGCCTACCGCGTCTACTGGATGGACCCGGGCGCCACCCCCCACGAGTTCGGCCGGGTGACCGCCACCCGTTTGGCCCGCCCCCCCAACGCCGACAACCTGCAGGTGTTCATCGATTTCGAAGGCGAGGCCCTGAACGATCTGCCGGCCGACACCGGACTGTCGAGCGCGGTCGAAATTCCGGACCAGGTTCAGCAATTGGAAAAAACCCTGATGAAGAATCCCGTCACCGGCGGCTGGCGGCTGGGGCTGAAATTGCGCCTCCCCAAGAAAGGCGTGGTGGAAAGCCTCATTCCCATCCAGAACGCCGGCACCCGCCTCCGCCTCAAGGCGCTATTGAAGCGCGGGGAAAATCTCCCCGACGCATTGACCGAAGCATGGGTGTTCGACCTCGCCCAGTGATAACCGCCAACTGCCAAAATCCAGGAAACCGGCCATGTCCACGGATACTCCGCCGCCCGACCCGTCGCTCCGCTTCTCCCCCCTGGACAATGGCGAGGACCGGCGGGCCGCCGTCGCCTCGCGGCTCCTCCTTTATCTGCGCGGCTTCAGAATCAGGACCCCGGACTGCCTCGACCTGGTCAAGGACAGCCTGAAGGAAGCGGGGGACGGAACGGAACTCCCCGCCGCCTTCGCCGCCCTGCGGCGGCAATTGGCGGACCGGGGAATTCGTCTCGGCGCCACCCGGGACGCCTCCCTTCCCACCGCCGCGCCGCCTCTCCGCCGCCGCAGCATGACCGCGGGCAAACTGGATTTCTTTTTCCGCCGGCAAACTCCCCTCCTCTCCGACTCCCTTAAAACCGACCCGATCGATTTACGCGCCGATTCCATGCAGGAGCAGACCTCCCGCCGGCTCTGGCCCCGGCGCGGCCGGAAACGCCGCTTCATCCTTCTCCTCCTCACCCTGCTGCCGGCCCTCCTGGCCGCCTACGCCACCCATCGCGCCATGCCGCCCCTGGATTCCCCCCTGATGAGCGCTTTTCTGACCGTGCTTCTTGGCGTCCTGTTCGCCTGGGTGGCGATTGGCTTTTGGAGCGCCATGGCGGGGCTGGTATTGCTCCTGCGGCGTTACGACCGCTTCGGTTTTTTCAACGACCTCCCCGCCAGTCCCGGCCTGCCGGAAAACGCCAGGGTGGCGGTCCTGTTCCCCGTGTACAACGAGGATATCCGCGCCGTGGCGGCGCGGGCGCGGACGGTGGCGGAGTCCTTGGCCGCAACCGGCCGGGCGGGGAATTTCGACTTTTTCCTGCTGTCGGACTCGACCAATCCCGACGCCTGGGTGGCGGAGGAGGAGGCGTGGCGGGACTTGGCGCTGGCCGCCGCTTCCACAACCGGCTGCCGGATTTTTTATCGCCACCGGGTTTTGAACCGCAAGGGGAAAAGCGGCAATATCGCCGATTTTTGCCGGCGCTGGGGCGCAAACTATTCCTATATGATCGTCTTCGACGCCGACAGCCTGATGTCCGGCGCCGCCATGGTCAGGATGACCAAAATCATGGAGGACCACCCGAGCGTGGGGATCCTCCAGACCGCCCCGAAATCCATCAACAGCCGTTCCCTGATTGCCCGCCTGCAGCAGTTCTCGAACCATCTCTACGGCCCCGCCTATGCGGCGGGCCTGCATTTCTGGCAATTGGGGGACGCCCAATATTGGGGGCACAACGCCATCATTCGGGTCGAACCGTTCATGCGTTACTGCCATTTGCCGCAACTCCCCGGCAAGGCGCCTCTGGGCGGGCACATCCTCAGCCACGACTTTGTCGAAGCCGCCCTGATGCGGCGGGCGGGTTACGGGGTTTGGCTGGCTTACAGTTTGGACGGGACCTACGAGGAGAATCCCCCCACCCTGATTGACGAGCTGGCCCGGGACCGGCGCTGGTGCCAGGGGAATCTGCAGCATACGCATCTGGTGTTTGCCCGGGGCTTTTTCCCGACCCAGCGGGCGCTCTTCATCAACGGGATCATGTCCTACGGATCGGCCCTCCTGTGGTTGGCGTTTCTCATCACCAGTTCGATTCAGGCCATTGCCGAGCTCCTTACGGTGCCGCGATATTTCCCCGACGGCCCCAGCCTCTTCCCCAACTGGCCGAAGTATTTCACCAATTGGACGCTGGCGTTGTTTGGGGCGACCGTGTCCCTCTTGCTCCTGCCCAAGATTTTCATAATTGTCGCGGTGGCGTGCCGCGGGCGGGCGGCGGGATTCGGGGGGACGGGGCGGATGTTTTTTTCCGCCGCTTTCGAGACGCTTTTGTCCACCCTGCTGGCGCCGGTGCGGATGCTGTTCCACAGTTTGTTCGTGGTGACGTCGCTGTTGGGGTTCAGCGTGCGGTGGACCACCCAGAACCGCGGCGACGACGGGACGTCGTGGGGCCAGGCGCTGCGGCAGCATTGGTGGGGGACGTTGTTGGGGTTGGTTTGGGGCGGGTTGATGTATGTGATCGATCCCGGCTTTTTCCTTTGGCTGTCGCCGATTGTTTTGGGGTTGGCGTTGTCGATACCTTTGTCGGTTTGGACAAGTAGGGATGGGGTGGGGGAGCGGCTGTTGGGCTGGGGCGTTTTGTTGACCCCGGCGGAGGCGTGCCCGGGGCCGGAGTTGCTGCGTTTACGGGAGAATATGGCGGCGCGGGGTTGGGGAGCGGGCCGGGCGCGGGCGTTTGGCATGGTGGAGGGGGAGGGGTTCAAGCGGGC
>JAVBTZ010000240.1:0-14356 GCA_031555915.1 Planctomycetota bacterium | reverse complement strand
AACACAGAGACCACAGAGAACCACCTTAAACTACGGATGGAAGTTAATCCTGAATGCCATTTTTATAAACAGATTTAAATCCCGGGGCTATACGTCATTCCGCAGTTAAGAGTGGTTCTCTGTGGTCTCTGTGTTCTCTGTGGTAAAAAATTATTTTAAATCACCGCTTCGCAAAAGGTTACCCTTATTTCAGCGCCATTCGTGAGTGTCCCCGTAATTCGAAGCAAGCGGCTGCCTCACGGGGACATGATTTCGCCGCCGGTGAGGTTGATGGCTTGGCCGGTCATGTAGGAACTTTCCTCGGAGGCGAGGAAGGTGGTCAGGTTGGCGATATCCTGTACGTCGCAACCCCGCCCCAGGGGAACGCGTTTGCGGTAGCGTTCCAGGACTTGTTCCGGGGTTTCGTCGTATTTTTTGGCGTATTGCACGGCGAGGTCTTTCCAGAGCGGGGTGTCGAGGGCGTTACCGGGGCAAATGCAGTTGACGCGGATTTTATGGGGTGCGAGGTCGAGGGCGGCGCATTGCACGAGCCCGATGACCCCGAATTTCGAGGCGCAGTAGGCGTGGTTCCAGAGTCCGCCCCTTTTCCCCGAGCGCGAGGCGATGACGACGATGGAGCCGGGGGTTTTGTTTTCCAGCATGATTTTGGCGCTATGTTTCAGGCAGAGGAAGGCGCCGGTGAGGTTGACGTTGAGTACGAAGTCCCAGTCGTTTTTGGGGAAATCGGGGAGGAAATGGCTCTTTAGGACGCCGGCGTTGTTCACCAGGAGGTCCAGGCCGCCGATGGCTTCGGAGGCCAGGCGCAGGGCTTCCTGGACCGAGTCTTCGTTGGTTACGTCGGCTTTGACGGCGCCGACTTTCGTGCCGAAGGTGCGGGCGATGTTATCGGCGGCTTGTTCGGCGGCGGGGAGGTTGAGGTCGAGGAGACAAAGGTCGGCGCCTTCGTAGGCGAGGCGTTCGGCGATGGCGAGGCCGATGCCTTGGGCGGCGCCGGTTACGATGGCTTTTCTTTGGGGGAGTCGCATGTCTTCTCCATGGGTGCGTGAAGGGGAAAAACCCAAGCAACTTGTGTTTGCGGGGCGCCTTACATTCGCAGCTTTCTACTCAAGAACTCCACCTCCGCCGCATCGGTCCAAACATGCCCCGGCGCCAAATGCGCCGCCGCTTCCGGGCAAACCTCGGCAAAGTTCTCCATCCCCCCCAAATTAATCCCGGAAAGCTGGGGGAAAATCACCGTCTTCCCCGGGAACCTGTTTTCCTTGACCCCCTTCACCCCCTCCCAAGTCGCTTCAATCCCGCCCAATGCCGCCAAACTCATCCGCGTCGCCAATTCCCCCGCCTCCATCTTCCGCAAGGTGTTCATAATGTCTTCCATGCTGGACCCCGAAGACCCCAGAAGACGCGTATGGAAAGCCCGGAAAATCTCCGGCGACAACTTCGCCCTGGTCCCAATCCCCACTCCGGCAAACACATTCAAAATCGAACCCGGCCGCAAATAGTCCGCCCCCTCTTCCACCAAAGCCGGCACCGGGGCATGCACATAAACATCGTCAAACCCCTCGCCGTCCGTTAGCGCCTTAATCCGATCCGCCAGATCCGTCACCTTTCCCACATTCAAGCAAACCAGCTCCACCCCCTTCTTCTCGGCCAAAGGACGCAAACGCTTTTCCATATAATGCAAACGTTCGTCGGAAAGGTCGGTGCAGAACAAAACCTTGGGCGGATTCGCCAATTCCAAAGCCCGCTGCACATGCATCTGCCCCATCGGGCCCGCCGCCCCCACCATCCACGCCCGCCCGCCCGCAGCCAGCTCCTGCCGCGCATTCTGCCCATAAACCCCCTGCGGCTTGCCGCCGCCGATGTAACGCGTCAATTCATAATGGGCCCGGCCGATGTCAATCGCCGCCTTGCCCGGGATCGGCTTGTCCTCTATGAAAACCAGAACCCCGCCCAGCGCCAACGCCTGATCGCAAGCTTCTATCAATTCGGCGCCGGCATCGCCCACCAAAAAGATGTCGTCGAACTTCTCGGCCGCCCGCGCCGCCGCCGCCACTCCCTCCGCCCCCGCCGCAAATCTCGCCCCGTATTCCACCGGCAACCCGGTGAAATCGCCGCCGCCGACATTATAGAGAACTTGGGGAACCGTCGGAAAAACCCCGGTAAAATCCCCGAACGCCCCCGCATCCGCCGCCACAAAGAGCGCCTTGCCGCCATTCTTCGGTCCAGTCCGCTCCGGCAAGTGGTAGGCCGCCTCCACGCAAGCCCAAGGCTCCACCAATGCCGCCTCGACGTAACCCGTCTTATCCTGGATCGGCAATAGGTAACTTACCCCGTCGTTATCCAAGACCCAAGGCCCCACATAAGTAAACTGCGCCATCGCCCCCCGCTGCACATAGCCAAACGCTTTCTGAACCCCGTCGACCTTGATGTCGGCCTGAATAATGTAGCGCTGCCCTACGGAGAATTTGTTCTTCCAATTTGCGCCCGCCTTCACCACCGTCAAGGCCGCCTCATGCCCGGCGACGGTGGGATCGTTCTTGAGATCCCGCCCGGTGATGCGGGGGTGCTTCGGCCCGGCCCAAATCAGCTTGGTGTCGGAAAAACACAAGCCCAGCGCGTCCACCCGCAGGAGGACCTCGTCGGCGTTCGGTTCGCGGAGCGGCAGTTCCACCGCCTTGCCGTCCCGGCCCAGATTTTCCAAACCGGCCCCGTACAGCTCCCACGACAAATAAGTCTTGGGCAATTTATAATCGACCTGGCGATACCGCCGATAGATGTCCTGCATGATTTTTATCCTTTGCTGAGGAGGAGGGAGAATAGTTCTTTGACGCCAGGGACGGCGGTAAGGGAAGCCGCTGAATAGTCCGCTCCAGGCAAGGCGCTGCGGCCGGCCTGGGCGTAGAAGGCATTCGCCGTCTTCCAGTCGGAGGCGAAGGTTGTTTCTGCCCATTCGCTCATCGCCCCCATGCGGAAAGCGCGTTCCAACACCGTGTGGCCGTAAAGGAAATACGCCCCATTCATGAAATCTTCCACATACGGAAGAAGCTCGGGGGCGAAGAAATCGTCGACAAACTTCTGGCCGGGGCTGTTCATCTCGGTGCCGGCGATAAGCGGCAGGCCGGCCGCCCGGGCCGCTTTGGCAAAAGCTTCGAGCGCGGCAATTTTCCTTTTCTTGGCGGCGGCGTCGGCGATGTTCCAATTACGGTCGGGGATGACGTTCACCGCCCGGGCGCCCCAGGCGATGGCGTTGGCGATTAGCCGGTCCGGATCCGCTTCGCCGGGGGATGTTCCGTCCAGCCAGGCGAGGCAGGGGATGGCACGTAAATTCTTCACCATCACGAAGAAATCCTCGACCGCCGGAAATGAACCGCTACCCGGCTGAATATAACCGGGGCCGCCCTTCTTCATCAATTTGGCGCGAATGGTGTTCTGAAGCTTTCCGGGATTAGCAAGCATTTCCCGCGCCTGGTCGGGGTCGACGCCGAGGGTCTTGGACCAAAATTCCGCCAATCGGCCGGCTTCGGGGAAAGCCGCCCGCGCCCGCCGGTCCAAGGCCGCACAAATGTGCCGTTCGGTGGCGTTTCCGGACGGAGTGAGTGGTAGGACGTCACGGTCGTAATCCACGGCGGCAGGGCCCAGGAGCGGGTTAATCTTCGCCAACAGGGCGAGATTTCGCTCCCGCGACTGTTTCTTTAAAGAGGCGAAAAACGCCGCCGCCGGAGTTCCGGCCGCCGGCAGCGCGGTGAAGCCGACGCCCATCATGTACATGACCCCCGGTTCGCCGGGACTGGAGACTTCCTCCATGGCGTAGGCTTCGGCATAGGTGCGCGTTTCCAGGGAAACAGTGACGGGAATCTTCAGGATTTTTTCCGCCTGAAACATTTCCTCCATGGCGTCCAGGGTGTCGAAATCGGTCGACCCGACCAGCGCCAAACCCTGGCGCTTCGCCTCCCATGCCACATGGGATGGGGAATATCCCAGGGAATTATAGGAGTGGAAGGTGTGGAGGTGCAGGTTGGCGATGTTTTCCGCCGGGGGGATTTTTACAACGCCTTCGGCCATGAGCTTCGCGGCCGCGGCCAAGGCTTCCCGGCGTTCGGAGGGGTTGAATGAATCGAGCTTGGCAAGCACGTTTTCGGGCAGATTATCCGGCATGAATCCTTCCTTTCAGCAAATCAGTTGCACTCCGGTTTTTTTGAAAAACTCGATCCATTTCCGATCCGGCGCCGCATCGGTTATAACATAATCTATATCCGTAAATTCCAAAGTCTTCGCAAACACCACCCGATCGAATTTGCTGGCGTCCGCGAGGAGCACCCGGTTTTGGGCGTGCCGGGCCATGGCCTCCTTGACGACGGCTTCCGGTTCGTTCGTTTCGGTTATGCCGTGTTCCCGGTCCAGGCCCTTGCAGCTGAACACGGCCAAATCCACGTGGTAGCCGGCCAGGGCGCGGGTGGCGCCGGGACCGACCAGGCATTGCGAATGCGGCCGCCAGTTGCCGCCGGTGGAGATGATGTTCATGTCGCCGCCGCCGAAATCGTTCAGGATGCGGATGGAATTGGTGACGACGGTGAGATCCTTGCGGCTTTGCAACAGGTGGAACAGGGCCAGGACGGTGGTGCTGGAGTCGGCCATGAGGGAGGAGCCGTCGGTGATGAGGGCGGCCGCCTTTTGGGCGATGGCCCGCTTCTGCTCATAATTGGCCGCGGTGCGCTTGACGAAGGAGAGGTCTTCGTTCCCCGGCATGACCGGTACGGCGCCGCCGTGACTGCGTTGCAACAGCCCCGAATTCTCCAGCTTCTCCAAATCGCGGCGGACCGTTTCCTGCGTCACCTGGAGCGTTTCCGACAAATCCGCCACATGCACCTTGCGGTTGCGCTGCAATTCATCAAGAATGATTCTACGCCGTTCTATTCCCAGCATACGGTCTCCGACGGAAAAATCAGGTCGCCACTTTTCTACGGTAATTCTCCACTTCCCAGTTTTCTATGAAGTCGGCCAGCCGCGGTTCGAGATAAACCACGCCGCCAAAAGCCCCGGCATAACGTTCCACCAAAGCGCCGTCCCAGGCGAATTCCAGGGCCAAAGCCGCCGCTTTCCGGCTGACCCCGAAGCCGAACACCCCTTCCGGCGTGGCCGCGACCTTGGGCCAATAACCGTAGCGCGCCTGGAAAGCTTTAATTGCGGCCGGCTCCGCCGGTCCCTGGTAGAGGTGCGCCTTGCAGTAAACAATGTGATCCGGACTCAAAGGCCCGCCAGGAATGGAGAAAGATCCCCAAACGGCGTAATGGGCCGAGTCCTCCCCCGCGGTCCCCTGGAAAACGGCCGCGACGGCGGCGGCGGTTTGCGGCGTGGGGGCGGGAGCGCGTTCAGGTTCGCCGCCAAAGCCGGCCATGCCGATGGCTTCCGCTACCTTGTCCATCAGGTCGCCATAGAGTCGACGAATGCCCTCGACCTCGTCATGGGCGATAAAAATGCCGTGGTTGGCCAAGAAGACCATTTCCGCGTCACGGGAAAATTGCTCCTTATATTTCGCCAACGCTTCGCGCACGTGTACGCTCAGAAGATAGCCCGGTTCTATGGGTTTAATCCACAAAGCCTCCGGCACAAAACGGGCGGCCGCCTCCGCGCCGTTTTTACTGCAACAAATGGCATTGACAATGGAAGGATGGGTATGAACCACAAAGCGCTGGGGGAAGGAATCGTGCAGGGGCGCCTCCACCGAGGCGCGGCCGGTAAAGCCGGGCTTGACCGCATCGGCCATAAAGGCGGCCACGGCGCGCTCGCGGGCGTTGGTTTCGCTTGGGAAGGTGGCGTTGGGCAGGCTGGCGAGTTTGGCGCGATCCAGGGGCAGAAATGCTCCCGGCATCATGTCGGCGAGGGCAATGCCGCTGGGTTTAATGTAAATCAGGCGATCGGTTTTGACCGAAGTGTTGCCGCCGCCGCCCCGGACATAGGCGTCGGAACCGAATTCGCGGGAGAGGCCGGCGATGTCCTCCAGGATTTGTTGGTCGTTCATGGCTGCTCCAGATATGATGGGGGGAGAGGTGGCGGCACTTTTGGCACTCGCCTCCATTATACCTCATTCTCTTCAATAAGCAAGCATAATACCCACAATAAACCACACAAAAACAGAATAAACCTCTTGGGTTCCGGCAAAGTTGCCGTGAAGTTGTTGGGCGGTAAAGAATAGCCGGGGCGGGATGAATATCGGGCGGAGGTGGCGTTTTGCGATAAAATATTAAAAAATGCGGGGGTTGGCGAGAAAATGGTTGACAAACGCGAAATATGCGGTAAGCTAAACAAACCAAAGGGATTCACAGAATCGTTTTGCCCGTATGCCACCCCATCTCAATCGCACCCGCGCAGGCTTGACTTGACCCCGGCTCCCCTGGCCAAATACTGAAGCTCTCGGTTCCGACGGAAACATGACACAAACGGGAGTTCCCATGTCCAATCATTATCTTGCGGTGGATCTTGGCGCTTCCAGCGGCCGGCTCATGTTGGGTTGGCTGGAAGGCGGAATTATCAAGCTTGAGGAAGTGCACCGTTTCAAAAATGCTTGCGAGAGCAGGAACGGCTGCCTGGTCTGGAATGCCAAACGTCTATTCGCCGAAATAGTCGCCGGGCTTAAGCGGGTGGGGGATTCGGGCCGGCGGCCGCGGAGTCTCGGGCTTGACACCTGGGGGGTCGACTACGCTTTGTTGGATGCGGGCGATAATCTTCTTGGCGAGGTGGCGAGTTACCGCGACCCCCGCAACAAACCCATGATGGCTTCGGTTTACGAAAGAATTTCGGAAGAGGAATTGTATTCCCGCAGCGGAATTCAGCCATTGGAGTTCAACACCATCTTCCAATTGGAGGCGGTAAGGAAGCTGCAGCCCGAACTGCTGGCCAAGGCCAAAACTTTCCTTATGCTCCCATGCTATCTGAATTTTCTCCTGACCGGGCAAAAGAAGAACGAATACACCATTTCTTCGACTTCGCAGCTTCTTGACGCCGAGAAGGGCGACTGGGATGCAGAATTACTCCGCCGGCTCGATTTTCCCGGGGATATTTTTCCCCGGCCGGAGCTTCCCGGCACTCCGGTCGGCCGTCTTCTACCGGAAATCAGGGAGGCGGTCGGCTATGATCTTCAGGTCGTGCTTCCCCCGGCGCATGACACCGCATCGGCCGTCCTGGCCATGCCCTCGGCTGACGGCGATTCGGCTTATCTAAGCTCGGGGACCTGGTCTCTCATGGGCGTGGAAGCGGCCCGTCCCGACTGCCGCTGGGAGTGCCGCCTGGCTGGTTTCACCAACGAGGGCGGTTACGGGCGCCAGTATCGTTTTCTCAAGAATATCATGGGCATGTGGGTTATTCAGCGTTTGCATCAGGAGATGGCGCCGCATTTGGATTTTGCCGGCATTGTGGAAATGGCCAGGGCGGGGATGACTTTTACCGGGCACATCGACTTGTCGGGGCCGGTGTTTCTCATGCCGGACAGCATGCGCGGGGCGATAAGGGAGGCGTGCCGGCGGGACCTCGGCTTGGCGCCCGCCTCCGACGCGGAGGTGATGGCCTGCGCCTACCGCAGTTTGGCCCACACCTATGGCGTTACCGTGAGGGACATCGAAAGATTGACCGGCCGCGGCATCTCCCGCATCCACATCATGGGCGGCGGCAGCAATGACAATTACCTGAATAAACTTACGGCCGAAGCCACCGGCAAGGAAGTTTTTGCCGGACCCGTTGAAGCTACGGCCATTGGCAATCTATTGTCGCAGATGCTGACGGACGGCGTTTTCGCCAATGTGCACGAAGCCCGCCAGGCCGTGGCGAAATCCTTCGCGGTGACAAAGCTGGTATAACCTTTCCGTATGCAGGTCTGTAATATTCCATAGAACTTTTGGCATAACAAGCAAGGGGAGCCGATGACCAGATTTGCGAGCGCCAAGGAAATGTACGCCTCAGTGGGAGTCGATGTCGATGCGGCCCTGGCCAAACTCGCCAAGGTGGCGCTTTCCCTGCACTGCTGGCAGGGCGACGACGTGAACGGGTTCGAGAACACGGGCGGCCCCAGCGGGGGAATCGCCGCCACGGGCAACTATCCCGGCCGGGCCAGGAATTTTCCCGAACTGTGCGGCGACGTGGAAATGGCCTTGTCCCTGATCCCCGGGAAACATCGCCTGAACCTGCACATGATTTATCCGGCGCCCTCGCGGGGGACCGCCCGCGACCAGCTGGAGCCGGCGGATTTCAGCGAGTGGGTGGCCTTCGCCAAAAAACTCGGCATCGGCCTCGACATGAACCCCACCTTTTTCTCGCACCCCAAAGCCGCCGACAACCTCACCCTGTCCCATCCCGACGCGGACATCCGCCGCTTCTGGATTGACCACGCGAAATGCAGCCGAAGGGTAAGCGAATATTTCGGCCGCGAGCTTAACAATCCGTGCCTCAACAACCTGTGGATCCAGGACGGCTACAAGAATATTCCCGCCGACCGCCTGTCGCCCCGCCGCCGCCTCAAAGATGCTTTGGATGAAATCTACGACGAGCAGCTGAATCCAAAATATATTTACGATTCGGTCGAATCCAAGCTTTTCGGGATTGGGGTCGAAGCTTATACCGTGGGGTCGCACGAATTCTACCTGAACTATGCGGCGGAGAAAAAAGTCCTTTATCTCTTGGACATGGGGCATTTTCATCCCACCGAATCGGTGGCCGACAAGTTGTCGTCACTTCTATTGTTTGCGGACAAGGTGGCGATGCATGTATCCCGGCCGATCCGCTGGGACAGCGACCACGTCATTCTGCTTGACGATCAACTGGTCGAGCTGGGGCGCGAACTGGTGCGCTGCAACGCCCTGGACCGGGTGCTTCTGGGTCTTGACTTCTTTGACGCCAGCATCAACCGGATTCTCGCCTGGGTGGTGGGGATGCGGAACATGCAGAAGGCGCTTCTCCTGGCCCTCCTGACCCCCTGGGACACCTATGTCCGCTTGCAGGACAAGGGCGATTTCGGCAGTTTGCTGGCTCTCACCGAAGAACTTCGCACCTACCCGGTCGGCGACGTGTGGGACAAGTTCTGCGCCAACGCGGGCGTGCCGGTACGGGGCGAGTGGCTGGCCAAAGTCATGGAATACGAACGCAACGTTTTGTCGAAACGCGGCTAGAGCGCGCCAAGCGCAAAGGAATTCCCCTATGGGCAGCGGCAGATTCGCCTGGACCTGGAAGGTCAAACCCGAGTGTCTTGACGCATACGTCGAGATGCATCTCAATCCCTGGCCGGAAATCATGGCCGAGCATGCGCGGGCCGGCATCCGCAACTATTCCATATTTCAGAACGGCAACCAGTTCTTCTATGTTTTTGCATGCGACGACGTCAAGAGCGCTTTCGCGATTATTGACCAAAGCGAAGCTTGTCAACGCTGGAACGCCATCACGTCCAAGATGGTCGAGGGTTCCTTCGACTTCGCCGATGCCGAACCGATTAAGCCGCTGAGGGAAGTTTTCTATCTTGAATAGGCCATGCGCCCCTGTAACGAACTTCCCCACCGGAGGGAGATCCCCTTGTCCGAATATGTTCTCGAGCTCCGCGACATCACCAAGACCGTCCCCGGGGTCAAGGCGCTGGACCGGGTAAGTTTTCAATTGCAACGGGGGGAGATTCACGCCCTGATGGGCGAGAACGGGGCCGGGAAATCGACCTTCATCAAGGTGATTACCGGCGTTCACCAGCCGGACGCCGGGGAGATAATCCTCGACGGTTCCCCGGTGACCTTCCCCAATCCCAATGCCGCCCAGGCGGCGGGAATCGCGGCGATTTACCAGCACGTCACCTGCTACCCCGACCTCACCGTCACCGAAAACATCTTCATGGGCCATGAGAAGATCGGCCGTTGCAACCGGCTTCTCTGGTCGGAAATGCACGACCGGGCGGGTGAACTCCTTGGGCGCCTCAACGCCAAGATTTCCCCCCGCGACCTTATGGGTTCCCTTTCCGTCGCCCAGCAGCAGATGGTGGAAATAGCCAAAGCCTTCTCCCAGAACGCCCGCATCATCATAATGGATGAGCCCACCGCCGCCCTGACCAAGGGGGAATCGGAGGAACTCTACCGCATCACCGAACAGCTCCGCGACTCCGGCGTTTCCATTATTTTCATTTCCCACCGTTTCGAAGACATGTACCGCCTCGCCTCGCGGGTCACCGTTTTCCGCGACGCCAGTTACATAGGCACCTGGCAGGTGCAGGACATCGCCAACCACGACCTGATCGTCGCCATGGTCGGCCGGGAAATCACCCAGTTGTTTCCCGAGAAGAAGAATCGGCTGGGGGAGGAATTGTTCCGGGTCGACAAACTCGGCAAAGCCGGTTATTTCGCCGATATAAGCTTTTCCCTGCGGGCCGGGGAAATACTCGGTTTTACCGGTTTGGTCGGGGCGGGGCGGAGCGAATTGTTTCAGTCCATCTTCGGCATCATGCCTTATGACCGGGGACAAATCCGCGTCAACGGCGAACCCCGGCATTTCGCCAATCCCGGTGACGCCATGCGTAACGGCGTGGCTTATCTCCCTGAAGACCGGCAGAAACAGGGACTGGTTCTCAATTGGTCCATCGGGCGGAACATCAGCCTGCCGGCCCTGAAGAGTTATTCGTCGCGGGGCTGGATTGGGGAACGGAAGGAAATTTCCCAGTCGCATTCGCTGTCGGAACGGCTGCGGGTCAAGGCCAGGACCGTCCACGACGCGGCCAGCTCCCTGTCCGGCGGCAACCAGCAGAAAGTGGTGATGGCCAAACTGCTCAACACCAATGCCCGGGTGCTTATCCTTGACGAACCCACCACAGGCGTGGACATCGGCGCCAAATCGGCCATGTACGAAATTGTCGCGGATTTGGCCGCCAAGGGCTACGGGGTGATTTTGATCAGTTCGGAAATGCCGGAAGTCCTGGGAATGTGCGATCGGATTCTGGTGATGCGCGGGGGGAGAATCACCGGCGAATTCTCCCGCGCCGACGCCACCCAGGAAGGGATACTCGAGAAAGCCATGGCGCCTTTGCCATCGGCTTAGGCGGCAACTTCTAGGGCAATCAGCAGCGGGAGACGGCATGTCCAGTAGCGAATTCGCCAGCGGTACCGGGGTAACTTCCTTTTGGGCGCAATTCGGCAAGTTTCGCGAAGCCGGCCTGTTCAGCATCATTCTCGCCATCATGTTCTTCACCCAATGGAAGAACCCCAATTTCTTCACTTTCGAAAACATGGACGATCTGCTCGCCAACGCTTCCATCCTGGGGATTCTCGCCCTCGGGATGATGTTCGTCATCATCATTCGCGGCATCGACCTGTCCATCGGCGCCACCCTGGCCCTGGCCGGGATGATTTCCGCCCTTGCCGTATCGAACTATCCCGGGACCCCCCCAATCCTCGCCGTGTTGCTGGGGACGGCGATCGGCGTGGTTTGCGGCTCAGTGGTCGGGGTGATTGTCGCCCGCTTCGGGGTCATGCCCATCATCGCCACCCTCGGCATGATGTATGTTTACCGCGGCCTGACCTATATCGTCTCGGGACGGCGCTGGGTGTCGGCCTACCAAATGCCCGATTCCTTCAAGGACATGGCCACCGCCCGCCTCTTTGGCATTCGCTACTATATCATCGTCGCCGCCGTCTTCTACGCGGTTTTCTATTATTTCGCCAACCACACCCGCACCGGCCGGAGAATCTACGCCGTAGGCTCCAATCCCGAATCGGCGGAAATCAGCGGCATTCACGCCAAGCGCCTGACCTGGCTGGTATACGTCATCATGGGCGCCCTGTCCGGACTCTGCGGCGTCCTCTGGGTGGCGAAGTTCGCTTCCGCCCAAGGGGACACCGCCAGCGGTTATGAGATGAACGTGATTGCCGCTTGCGTCCTCGGGGGGGTGTCCATCGTCGGCGGCTCGGGGAAGGTCGGGGGCGTCCTCCTGGGGACGCTCCTCCTGGGAACGCTTCAGAACGCGCTACCCATGATCAACATGTCCGTATTTTGGCAGAACGCGATTCAGGGCGCCATCATCCTCGCCGCCATCATCGTCAACACCCTGGTGAAACGGAACGTCGACCGGACCAATCTCGCGCGGAGGCCCATCTGATGCCGGACAACGCCACCATCTCCCTGGACAAACCCTTCGCGTGGAAAGCTTTTTTCCTGCAATGGGAATGGATTCTTTTTCTGGTGTTTATCCTGATTCAAGCGGTGAATTCGCGGCTCTCCCCCTACTATTTGAACGCCGACAATCTGCTCGACGCCACCATGACTTTTCTTGACAAGGCTTTCATCGTCCTGCCGATGGCTTTCATCATCATCATGGGGGAAATCGACATCTCCGTGGGTTCGACCGTGGCCTTGTCGGCGGTCCTCATGGGCATGGCGAACAAGGCGGGGCTCCCCATGCCGGCGGCAATGCTCCTGTGCCTGGCGGTCGGGGCGGCCTGCGGCTGGGGGAACGGCTTCATCCTGACCAAATTTCCTGAACTCGCGCCGATGATCGTCACCCTGTCCACCATGATTATTTACCGCGGCATCGCCCTGATTCTACTGGAGGACCAGGCGGTCGGGCGTTTCCCCGCCTGGTTCGAATATCTCGGCTGGGGTTACCTCGGGCCAATTCCCTTCATGCTAATCGTGTTTCTGCTTTGCGCCCTGATCTTCGGCTTAATCCTGCATAAGACCACTTTCGGGCGGGCCGTCTACGGCATCGGCTCGAACCGCGTCGCCTGCCTCTTTTCCGGCGTGCCGGTCGACCGGGTGCGCCTACTCGTCTACACCCTGGCCGGCCTCATGTCCGGCGTTACCGCCATCTTCCTGACCTCCCGCATGGGCAGCACCCGCCCCAACGTCGCGCAGGGTTACGAACTCGACGTCATCGCCATGGTGGTCCTTGGCGGCATCTCCACCGCCGGCGGCAAGGGACGGATGATCGGCGCCGTGCTGGCGGTGTTCACGGTCGGCTTCCTCCGCTATGGTTTGGGACTCCGAAACATTTCCGCCCAAGTCCTCATGATCATCATCGGCCTCCTACTGATTGTCGCCGTGATGATTCCAAATATCAGGGTTATGCTGGGGGGATGGTTGACACGGCGGAAAAAAGCTTCATCATAAATAGAAATTCGTAACCGTTCACGGCACGATTTCAGTAAATTCTTGATTTTTTATCGTGAAGCGAGGCAAATGTTTTCGTTCGGACTCTTTTTCCCCAGGAGATTTTCCATGACCAAGCGCTTTGGCTTACTACTGGCCGTGCTCCTCATCGGCTGCCTGTTCGCGGCCCCCGCCGGCGAGAAGAAAAAGTACGCCTTCATCTTCAAATCCACCGGCAACCCCTTCGGTGAAAAAGTGATGGAAGGCTTCAAGACCGCAATCACCGAACAGGGGGGCGAATGCATCCTCCGCGCCCCCGACCTCCCCACCGCCGAAGCGCAAATCGCCATCATCGAAGAACTCATCGCCCAACGCGTCGCCGCCATCGGCCTCTCCGCCAACGACCCCGACGCCCTCTCCCCGGTCCTCAAAAAAGCTATGAGGAACGGCATCAAAATCATCACCGCCGACTCCTCCGTCACCGCCTCCTCCCGCAACGTCCACATCAACCAAGCCGACCCCGAACTCATCGGCCGGGTCGAAATCCAGGCCGCCTACGACATGGCCGGCGGCAAAGGCGACGTCGCCATCCTCTCCGCCACCTCCCAGGCCACCAACCAGAACATCTGGATCGAATGGATGAAAAAGGAAATCGCCCTGCCGAAATACAAGGACATGAAACTGGTGAAAGTGGCCTACGGCGACGACCTACGCGACAAGTCCACTTCCGAATGCGAAGCTTTACTGAAGACTTTCCCCAACCTGAAAGTGATTATCGCCCCGACCACCGTCGGCATCGCCGCCGCGGGAAAAGTTCTTACCGACAAGAACCTGACCGGAAAAGTGTTCCTGACCGGCCTCGGACTCCCCAGTGAAATGGCCGACTATATCAAGAACGGCGTTTGCCCGTGGATGTACCTGTGGAACCCGATCGACCTCGGCTACCTGGCCGGCTATGCGGCGGTGGCCCTGGCGGACGGTAAAACCGCCGGCAACGTCGGCGACAGCGTCACCGCCGGACATTTGGGGAAGAAGAGCGTCACCGCCGACAACGACGGCGGCACCGAAATCATGCTGGGGGCGCCGTTCAAGTTTGAAAAGAAGAATATTGACGAATGGAAGCAGGTTTACTAGAGGGGATAAGGAAACGGAAGTTCGGGGACACGATCGAATAGCGCTGAAATAAGGGTAAGCCTTTGCGAAGCGATGATTTAAAAATAATTTTTTACCACAGAGAACACAGAGACCACAGAGAACC